>JBBIVY010000009.1:0-54286 GCA_037439485.1 Planctomycetota bacterium
CGGAATGGGTTTTGAAACAGTCTCTAAACTACCGGAAACGGCCCTTGTCCGGCATCACTTCGCCGTGACGTCATAGCACGTCAGCGTATCCTGGTTGCGCAGGAAGAGCCGTCCGCCGACGACGACGGGATGCGCCCAGTTCTTGCGCTTCGTCTTCGGGGCGTCGAAGCTGCCCTTGACCTTGCACCCCTCGGACGTGGCCTCGACGAGCTTCATGTGATTGTCCTCGCTGAGGCAGTAGAACAGGCCGCCCGCGTAGACGAGCGAGCCCTTGCCGACCGACCGCTCCTGCCAGAGCACCTTCCCGTCCTTGAGGTTGATGCAGGACAGCGCGTTCATGTTCAGGTAGATGCAGTCGCCCAGCAGGATCATTCCGCCGTGATGCGAGCCGGTGGCCTCGACGTGCCAGAGGTCTTTCGCGGCCTCCCCGGTCACGTCCGCCGCGGCGGTGCCTTTGTCGTAGCCCGAGGAGGCGACGACGATGCCGTCCTTATAGACGGGGGTGCAGCAGGCGATGGTGGCGACGCCTGTGGAGAACTGCCAGAGAAGCTCACCCGTCGCGGCGTCCACGCCGATCATCGTGCCGGCCTTGACGCCGCCCGAGCCCGTGGCGTTCACGATCTCCTTCTTGCCCTTGGCGTCGATGAGGATGGGCGAGGAATAGGCCACGGCGAATTTGGCCTTGGACGACTGCCAGATCACCGTGCCGGTCATCTTGTCGAGCGCGGCGATGGAGCCCTTCGAGCCGCCGGGGGTAACGACGACGGCCTTGTCCACGATGAGCGGCGACTCCGCATAGCCCCACTGTGGCCGCCGGCCGCCGAGGTCCTTTTCGAGGCTGATCTGCCAGAGGATTTTGCCGGTCGCGGCTTCGAGGCAGGCGACGTTGCCGTAGGAGTCCTCGGAGTAGATGCGGTCGCCATCGGTCGTCGGCGTCGAGCGCGGGCCGTTGCCGTTGCCTTCGTTGAAAACCTTCTCGGACGTCTTCGTCGCCCAGAGCTGATGTCCGTCCTTGAAGTCGAGGGCGATGACCGCCTCGCCGCCGTCGACGGTGCCCATGGTGTAGATGCGGCCGTCCCTGACCGAAATGGAGGAGAAGCCTTCGCCGAGGCCGCTTGCGCTCCAGAGCACGGCGGGCCCGCCTTCGGGCCATTCCTTGAGCAGGCCGGTCTCGGTGGAAATGCCGTTGCGGTCGGCGCCGCGCCACTGCGGCCACTCAGGCGCTTTCGCGGCGGCAGGGGCGCCCTGTCCCTGACTCCACTGAACGAAGAAGAGGGCAGAGGCGGCGAGAACGGCTGCGACGATGATGACTCTCTTGCTCATGCATTCCCCCGAACATGGATGTCGACAGGTACCGAGCGCCCAATCACATGCTAGTAGTATAGTTTGTCTCGGGTGGGTTGACAAGAAAATCGGAGGAAATGACATGTTCACAGGGGCAGGCTGTTTTTCTGTGGAAGAACTTGCGCGGCCAAACGAGAATAGGGATATGGCTGCATGTCCCTTCGCCGTCATTCCACGGCGAACTCGGCCGAGACGACGGCCGTGATCTTTTTCTCGATGGACGAGGTGTCGCAGATTCCCGAGTCCGAGACCTCGGTGGAGTTGACGGGCGTAATCTGGAAGACGCCCATCCGCGCGGAATGGAGGTAGCCGAGCTTGTTGCCCGCCGCCTCGACCATGTTCCGGGCGCGCGAGCGGGCGTTTTCCGTGGCCTTGGCGAGCATCTCGACCTTGACGTCGTCGAGCTTCGTGTAGAAGTACTGCGGCGCGCACGAGTCGAACTGGATGCCCTGCTCGATGAGTTCCTCGGACTTCTTCGAGATCGTCGCGAGGAGCGCGATGTTCGTCGACGTGACGTGAAGGCCCTGCGACAGGCGGTATCCCTCCGGCTCGTTCGACTCGTTGCCATCCTTGTCCTTCCTGTAGAGCGTATGCGTGGAGACGAGGCCCGCCTGGATGTCATTCTCGGGGATGCCGTTGGCGGCGAGGAACTTGCGCACCTTGTCCTGGTCGCCCTGGAGCGCGCGATAGACGTCCGCCAGGACCGCCCCCTGGCGCTCGATGGAGCAGCGCCACGTGCCCAGGTCGCTGGCGATGGTGAGGTTCGCGGAGCCGGTGACGGTGATGTTCTGCTTGAAGAACCGGGTGACCGACAGGAAGCCCTTGGAGAAGATGACGCTCCCCGCGATTGTCCCGGCGACGATGCAGAGGCCGAGGATGATGATCTGGTAGTTGCCGAGCCCCCTGGCGGACTTCTGCTGCGACGCGTTCTCGCTCATGATGCCTTGCCTTTCCGGTCTACGGTTCAATGGTTACGGCGGCGCCCATCGGGACGGCCGCGTATAGCTCGCGCATGTCGCCGTTGTCGAGGCCGATGCAGCCGGAGGTCCAGTCCCAGGCGGAGCCGCCGCCATGGAGACCGATCTCGCCGCCGAGCTTGGTTTCCCACGGCGGCGTCTTGTGATTGGCGACGGCCTCGACGATCGCGTCGTGCTGGGCCTGGCTGATGAGGCCGTCCTTCAGGCCGCGCTTGGCGTCCTCCTCGTTCGGGTAGCTGATCGCGATGAAGAGGTAATACTTGCTCTTCTGGTTCTTCTGGCAGACGTAGAACGTGCCCAGCGGCGTGCGGCAGTCGCCCCGTCGCTCCTTGTCGCCGGCAGGCTCGCCGCCGAGGGCGACCTTGTAGGTCTTGGGCTCATGGCCCTCGCGGTAGAGCGTCAACTCGTGCTTCGACTTGTGGACGACGACGTGCACGCCGGTGGTCTCGGCGGCGGGCTCTTCGACGGCCGGCGCCTCCTCGACCGCCTCGGCGGCGTCTGCTTGCGGGATGGGGGCCTTGCCGGGCATCGAAAGCCACGCCAGAAGGGCGATCACCCCCGGCAGCGCCGCGAGGGCGGCGAGGATGCGCACCTTGCGCCTGCGGTCGGAAACGTCGGGTTCGTTACTCACCGGCGGGCTCTCCCTTGCCTGCGAGCGACGGGCCGATGCGGAACCGGACGAGCAGCACGCAGGTGTAGAGCAGGATGGCCAGGTAGAACCCCTGCATGTAAAACGCCGTGCGATCCGCGTCGACGATGGCGAGCGGATAGAGGACCGACAGGCCGACGAACGCCAGCGTATCCTGCCAGGTGAGAAGTCGCGAGGAGCGGCCCCGCCACCGCAGGAAGGCGATGATGGCCGTCAGGACGAGCGCCGCTACGATGAACGAGGCCGTGAACGACGGCAGCACGTCCGCGAGTTGTCCCATGAAGGTATAGAGCAGGTAGTAGGCCGCGGAGATGAGCCCCAGCACGCTCAGCTCGACCGGCTTGCCGAGGATGAGGCGTGGAGCCACGAAGATGAGCAGCAGGAGGATGAGGCCGATGGGCGCCTCGTTGAGCAGCCTGGCCACGTGGTAGTTGGGCTGAAGGGCCTCGGGCATCTTGAAGCCGATGTCATAGGAGGTCAGGGCGTTATCGAGCGTCCACGTCAGGCGGACGGGATCGCCCTTGACCTCGTCCAACTTCTGCTCGGCGGGCATGGAGCCGTAACACCAGTCCATGCGCTTCGGGTCGGCCTTGTGGACGACGGCGGTGACCAGGTAATGCCCGGTCTGGGTCATCCGGCGCGGGATGTAGCGGAGGTAATCGAGCCCGCGGCTTTCGTAGCAGATGCGCACGGCGGACTTCTGCCCCGGTTCCATGGGGAATGACCAGCGTATGCCGTCCTCGCCGGTGGTCGCGCGCTCGGCGACGCTGCGATCGTCGACGGCGAGACTCATGTTGTTGAAGTTGCCGGTCTTAGAGGGCAGGGGGAAATGGACGTGGGCCTTCACGGGCTTGTCGGCGCGGTTGACGACTACGTAGCGCATGTCCCAGACGTCGCGGTAGCCGGTGTAGTTGGCCCCGCCGAGCTGGCGCTGGTCGCAGGTGACGTCGACCTGGATGTCGGCCTCGTCGATGCCTTTCTGCTCGACCGCGACCTCCTTCTGCTCCTCGCGTGTGCTGATGATGCGGGGGAGGACTCCCTCGACGGCCTGAACGGGGACGTTGTCGTCCTTCCAGAAGCCGTCGGTGGTGACGGTGTCCTTCTCGCCGGTATCCTTGTCGCCCGGGATCAGGAGCTGCCGCGTGACCCATGTCCTCTGGGCGGTAAAGGTTACGGCGGGCTCGCGCTGCTCGTGGGGATAGCCCCATTTCATGAGCACGGCGGAGCGGTTGGCATCGGTGACGTTGCCGTGCTTGAATTCGAACTGCTGCGCCTGGTAGACCATGGCGACGATGATGAGCCGCATGAGGATGAAGACGATGAGCGCCTTGACGAACGCCGAGGGAACCGCGACGGCGACGCCCCTCCAGCCGCCGCGCTCGCGCCATGAGCGGCATAATGCCCGGAAGGCGGGGCTGGCCCAGAGAAGCAGGGCGATGAGGACCACGGGAACCGCGAACTTGAGGGCGGTAAGGAAGAGCCCCCGGCCGAAGAACGCACGCAGCACCGTCATGAACGTTTCGTACACTGCTTCCCCCCTCCGCGGATTGTGCGAGGCGGGGTTCCGACCCGCCTCGATGCGATTATAGCGGTTGCCTGAGTCGGCGGCTCATCCCGACATGTCGGGACGCCGGCCGGACAGGGAGGGGGATTGGGCTGGGACCGCGGGTGCGCCGCGGACGGACGGGCCTGTACCGACCGAGACGCCACCCGCGTTCCCAAATGCCCCCACAACCCCCTCTGGACCGGTGCCATGCGCCCGGAGGCGCATGACGCGGCTCGGTGCTCCCGGCTCATCCTGGCGGCGTCGATTGGGTCGTCGTCGGACACGTCGGAAAGGCTTGTGGAAAAACCCCACCCCCTTGGATTGCATTTGTCGGATGCGCGGCTATAATGCTTGAGGCAATTCCGCAGGGATTCTGAATCGGGTCGGGTGATATCGACGTAACTACCTGTCAGAATTGGAGTAACCGTGCGAAGAATCCTCGCTATTTTTCCGGCGATTGCGGTCGCGTTTTTCCTCGCCGCTTCGGCGCCGGCCCAGGTCGCCTCCGAACTCGCGCAAAAACTGCGCGATTACGCCCGCCTCGACGGGGAGGTGACGCAGTGTTTCAAGGACGGCAAGTACGAGGACGCCGCCGCCAAGTGCGACGAGATGATCAAGATCACGGCGGTCGCGTCGGGGCCCTGGTATAACAAGGCCTGCGCCCTCGCCAGGCTGGGCAAGACGGACGCGGCCTTCGAGGCCCTGTCCCAGTCGATCGGCAAGGGCTTCATCGACGTCGAACACATGAAGGAGGACCCGGACCTCGAATCGCTACGGGGCGACAAGCGGTTTGCGGAGGCCCTCGCCAAGGCCGAGGTTATCTGCCGTAAGGTCAACGGCGGCGGTGAAATGGCCGGGGTGAAGACCGTCGAGGGCTCGCCGAAGGACGGCCTGGCCTATCGGCTGCGCATGAGCCCGAACGCCACGAAAGGCAAGCCGAACCGGGTGATTATCTGGCTGCACCCCTCCGGCGGATCGATGAACCCCGCGGTGGAGTCCCTGGCGCCGAAGTTCATCGAAAAGGGGTTTGCGCTCCTCGTGCCCACGCGCAAGGCCTGGGGCGGATGGAGCGACGCCGACGTGGACCAGTTGACCCAGGGGACACTCCCCGAGATCGAGAAGGTCGAGGGCATTGACGTCAGGAAGCCCATCCTTTTCGGTTTCTCGGCGGGCGGCCAGGTGGCGCTACTCCTTTGGCAGCAGGACCCGTCCCGGTGGGGCGGAATCGTCCTGGATGCCTCTTACCCCGTCACGATGACGGAGGAAGGCTACAAGGCCGGTATGAAGCTCCCCGAGGGCGACGCGGCGAGGCAGGTGCCGATCTTCGTCCTGGTCGGCGACAAGGACCCGTCCGCGGCGCTCTGGAAGCGATTGTGCCCGGAATGGGTCAAGGCGGGTATCCCGGTGCGCGTGGGGTTCGTGCGCAACGGAACTCACCAGTGGCTTTTCGGTGAGCCGCAGCTCAAGGCGCTCTACGCATGGCTGGCGGATGTGGTCGCGGGGAAGATTCCTGACGTGGACCCCAATCCGGGCCAGATCCCGGCCGACCCCAACAGGAAGCCTGTTCCTCCGGAGCGGGAGATATGACCGTGGCGTGATTGTAGGTCAGGCATTCCTGCCTGACGAGGGAGGGGTTTGCTATGAAATCAAGGTGGCGGACGGTCCTTGCGGCTTCGTGTGGCTTTGTGCTGGCGTTTGCCGCCTGCGCGGTGACGCTTGCCGCGCGGTGCCCCTATTGCGGCCAGGAATACGGCGACGCGGCCCCCGGCGACGAGGCCCGCATCGCGGCCCTGCGCGCTGCGCATGAGGCGAATTGCCCGATGCGCCCGGCGGGAGGCGGGGGAGGCGACTTCAACGCCGGCGGCGGCAACGCCGTCGACTGGGAGGCCCGACGCGAGGCCTGGCGCGCCCGCGCGGAGGACCATTGCTTGGCCGCCGAGACGGCGTGCGAGAATGGAGACTACGACCTCGCCATCGCCGAGGCCAGCAAGGCCTGCTGGATGCGCTGGGGCTATCAGAAGTACAGCGACGTCCTGAACCGCGCCGTGGCCTTGAAGCGCGCGCAGTCGGAACACGAGGCCGGGCTCGTCCACGAGAAACTCGCCCAGTGGGACGCGGCGGTCGTGCTCTATGAGGCAGCGGTGCGCGACCATCCCGGCAACGAGACCTACGCTGCGAGCCTCGCGCGAGCTCGGGCGGGCAAGGCCCTTGCCGAGCAAGACCGGTTCAGCGCCCGCCTTGGCGCGCTTGCCGACGAACTGGCCCGTCCCTATCCCACCCCCGGCCTCGCGTTCAAGGGCGGCTCGGGACGGCTTCCCGCCATCGACCGAATCGAGGTGCCGACTCCGAAGATTACGCCGAAGGACTACGTCCAGATCAAGGCCTCGAAAGACTGGCCGAAGGTCGAGCAGCAGGTTGTGGCCCTCTCGAACTCCGCGCTTCGGGCCATCCAGGACTCCGCCTGGGACCTCAAGGCCCGCGCGTGGGAGGGCGCGAAGGAGCAGATGCTGTCCGCCGTGGGTAATGAGATACCCGGCTACGAGACGGTCATGTCTATCAAGGACGAGGCGAAGGAGCTTTTCAAGGGGATGAAGTCCTACACCGTCGGCGTCTACCAGTTCGGCATGGGCGGGATGGAAGTGGGCGTCCGGGCCCAGACGAGCGCGGCGGCCGGCGCGCGCGTGGAAGGCATATACTCGGCCCGTCAGCGGGGTGTCTTCGAGACGACGCAGGGCGACGTCCTGAAGATGGCCACGGACAAGTGGAAGGAGAAGGCGAAGGAACTGGATTGGGAGCCGGAGTCGGAGGCCGACCTGGGCAAGGAGCCCCCGGGCACCCGCGACTTCGCCGGGCCGGGTGTTCATCCCGACTATTCCCGCGTCTATTTCGGAGCGCGGCAATGAACAGGCGATACGCTCTGTTGACGGCGGCTCCGACCTTGCTCCTCGGCCTGGCTGCGTGCGTCTTAGCGGATGCGCCCGCCGACCTCGGCGGAACGCTTCCTCCCGGCATGAACGCCACGTGGCTCGTGCGATTCGCCAAGCCGCTCGATGCCGACGCGGCGCGCGACGTGCATTTCTCCCTCGACCCCGCGGGTCACGCATGGCTCTTCCTTCGCGATTCGCTCGTCCTCGCCCGACCGGAGATGGCCCCGGCGACGGACACGCTCAAGGTCGCCGGCGTCGAACGCATCGATGACGCCGCGTGGATGCCGGGCGGGGCGCTGCTCGTCGTGTCGGGGAGCGCGCTCGGTGAGGTCGGCAAGGACGGGTTTTCGAAGATCCTGAGCCTTCCGGCCGCGGGCATGAGGCTTCAGGCTGCGTCGGAGGAGGAGTGCTATCTCTTCGGCGGCGCCTCCGCGGAGACG
This sequence comes from Planctomycetota bacterium, assembly GCA_037439485.1. Lineage (GTDB taxonomy): Bacteria > Planctomycetota > DG-23 > DATKVD01 > DATKVD01 > JBBIVY01. The sequence continues at coordinate 7,884 of JBBIVY010000009.1, forward strand.
AGAGGCGCGGTTTATCTCTATCGCAAGGGCGGCAAGTTGCTGCGCCTGATCCAGAGCCAGGAGCCCATCGACGCCGTGACGGGAAACGGCCGGTTCACGTTCTTTGCCGCGGGGGCGACGATCTACGCCCACTCCGACGGCGAGCCGGTTCGTGCCGTCTACACGGCGGAGGCCCCGGTGACGAGCCTCGATCTTGTGCCGCCTGCGGGCATACTCTATACGACCTCGGCCTCGGTGGGCTACGTGAGCCGGCCGGGGCTGGGGTTCTCGTTCCTTAGTGGGAGGAACCCAAGTGTCCGCAGCTACGGGCGCGAGTTATACGTTCTTCTTCCCGATCTCGGGCTCGTGCGGTGCGCCCCGGCGCAGTTTCTCGAACGTGCGGCGCACGACCGGATGATGGCGAAGTCGGGCGGCTCGGCCCTGACGGAGTTTGCCCGCGCCGAGATCGACCGCGGGGTTGCGGCCACGCAGCGGAAGGATTTTGCCTCGGCCATCGAGCATTTCCAGCGTGCCCGCGAAGATGCGCCCTACGCCGCCGAGCCTCTGCTCGACCTGGCGCTCGCCTGTGACGGAGCCGGCGGGCGCGAGGTTCCGGCGATGCTCTGGTATCACGCGTATCTCTCGGCGAATCCTGACGCCGCGGATGCGCCCTATGCGCGCGCGAAGATCGCCGAGTTGACCGCCCGCGCGCAGGCGAACGTCCGGCGATTGCGCATCGAGGCGCTCGTCGGCCTGCAAGCCGCCGTGGCGCAGGCGATGGGGGCGGCGAAGGCCCCGTTGCTCTGGTCGCTGGCCCGGGCGCAGGTGGCCCTCGACGATCCGGGTGGGGCGCGCGCGACCCAGACGCTGATGACGGACAAGTGGCGCAGGGACAGCACGCTTGACGCGATCGCCCGCTGGCTCTCGCGGCACGGCGACTACGCGGGGGCGCTGGCCACCGCGGGCGCGATGGAGGACAAGGGCTTGATGCGCTGGGTCGTCTGCGACGTGGCTTCGCGGCAGGCGAAGGCCGGGGCCGTCGACGCGGCGCTGGCGACGCTCCGCGCAAACGGTCCCGCCGAGGGGGCGCAATACGATTCGCTGGCCGTCCTGCTTCTTTTCGACGGAAAGCCGGACGACGCCGTGGCGGTGTCGAAGGCGGGCGGCACGAGCGAGGGGTTGTCTCGCATCCATGCCGGCGTGGCCGAGAGGATGGCGAAGGATGGGAAGGCCGACGAGGCCCGGAGGGTTCTGGCGCTCCTCGGCACGGCGGCGCTCGACGACCCGACGGCCCTGATGCGTGTGGCCTCGGCGCACGCGGCGCTCGGGGAGTTCGATGAGGCGAGGAAGGCGCTGGGGCGCATCTCCATCAAGGAGGCGTTCGTCAGCCGCGTCCTTGCGGCGCGCGAGGTTGCGGAGCGTCTGGCGGCGAAGGGCGATGCGGCGGGGGCGCGCGGGATGATGAGAGAACTGGTCGACGCGGCGGAGGTTGCGGGGAGCCTGGCCGAGCGGAAGATCGCGCTGAGCAACATGGCCTCGGCGCTTGAAGGCGGGGGCGACCTCGACGGGGCGGAGGCGACCGCGTGGCTTATGGACGACGAATATCTCCGCCGATCCTTCCTGGCGACGATCCTGCGCCTGCGCGGGAAGGTGCGTGAGGGCGAGATCGAGACCTGGGCACAGAGCGCGCGGTTCTACGAGGCATTCGGGTCTTCCTTCTCGATAGTCACCGACATGCGCGCCTGGCTCGAATCGCAGAAGGGCCGCGCCGCGGCCGACGTCTACGACGAGATGCTCCGCGGGGCCGAGACCCTCGAAAATGCCCTCACCTCCGTGAGCAACACCGAAGCGCGCCTTGCGGGATATCGCGCGAAAAAATAGGACGGGCAGCGGGGCTCTCATGTGGGGGACAGGCGGGAATGCCTGTCCTACGTAAGCGAAAGAACGCCCCACGCATCCCAATGCCGGTCGGAGATCATCTCGACCTTGAGCCCGCGGATTCCGGCGGAGGCGAGCTGTTTCTTCACTTCGGCGGGAGTCCACGAGGCGCGGAGGGAGTTGAAATAGTCGCGCTGCATAAGTTCGGGGCCGACGCCGCCATAGCGTGTGACGATCCGGCGGGCCTCCGCCACGCTCCGCGGGCGCGAGAGGTCGCGAAAGAGGATCATCGCCCCCGGCTTCGCCAGGCGCTTCACCTCACGCCAGAGCGCGATGGGGTCCGAGACGTGATGCAAGATGGAGTTGGAGAAGATCACGTCGAACGAGTGCGCCGGGAGCCTCGTGCGCTTCGCATCGGCGAGCACCCAGCGGATTCCTCTGCCCGCGCGCGCCTTCCGAGCCGCCTTCCGCGCGAGCGTCAACATCGGCCCTGACGCATCCACCGCGACGATCGACCACCCCGGCTGCGCCTTGATGACCCGAAGCGGGATATCGCCCGGCCCCGTACCCAGGTCCAGCGCCCGGGCGCGTTCGACCGGCCCGGCGATCTCCACGAGTCTGTCGACGAACCTCTGGTTCACCTCCGAGAAATCCGACAGCGCGTAGGCTTCCGCGCCTTCGGGCTCGTCCATTAATTCCGGCTCGGAGTATCTGCGCATGAAGGTTGGTGTGTGCTATGAATGCCGCGAATTACCCGCGCGTTTCGGACGCAAAGCTTCTACCGCGGGGGGGGCCAGACGTACCGACGTAGCCAGCGATCCATTCCTGCCGGGCACGCGGAAGACAACGGGGAGAAAACCGTTCTTGAGCTTGGCGGAAGCTGCCTTGAGGGCAGCGTTAAATTCAACATCAATGGCGAGCACTTTTCCCTTGGCATCGGTCGCAACGAACTCGGTCGGATGCGTATTCAGGAGAGACTTGAGATCCCGAGCATCGTTGACGTTGGCCATTGGGCGTGTTCCCCGATGAACGTACTGGTGTGCATTGGGATGCAAACCGAATGACAAAGTATGTCCCGAGAGCAGGCCCGTTGTCAAGCTGTTTCATCAAAAAAGTGCCGTTTGCGCTGACTTTCAGGTCACTTCCGAGGGATCTGTCTCGCTTGTGGACTGCAGAGCATTGCGTGGTGTGGCGAAAGGATACATCGTTGCGGGAAGGGCAAAGACTCCCTCTGCGATCCGGAGGGACTATCTCGACCTAGCGAGGAGGAGCGATGTGCTTCGAAAGGCGGAAGACCATGGGAAAACGCACCTTCTTGGAGCCCGCAAGGCGCACGGCTTCAGGAATATCTTCCCCAATGGCGACTACGCGGCCCTTCGAATTCACCGCGACGAACTTTCCCTCGTGCCGGGCTACGAGTTTCTTGATCTTCCCTTCCGGGGAGGCGGCTCGCCTCGACCTGTTCACGCTACTCGTCCTGGTCGGCATGATCCGCTCCTTGCCCCCTCATAAGTGATTATAGCACAAGAAGATACGCGATCAAGTGGCTTTGAAGCCTGTTCTATTACATCGGCTTTCCTGGCGTCGCTTCTCTAGCCAGATCGGTCAATTCCTGACCTCGTCCGGAAGGGTAATAAGTCATGTCGTCACCGGCGGTTGGCGGCCAACTTCCTCCTCCAACATGCTGAATAGGACATCGTGAACCGGGGGTTGCGGAGGGGGTTTGATAAGCCTTGGTAATGAAGTCATTGGCAGGGGCGCCGAGGGGCCGGCAAGACGAAGTTGCCGAATCGGGCGATTTCCTCATCGGAGGCCGTGATGATCACGGCGTGCTTTTTGTTGTCCACCTGCGGGTCGAACCGATCAAGGGTGTCTCGCCGGCCGAGTCGCCCGAAGGCATACTTAGATGGACCTTTCACGCCATGGACGCGGGCGACGAACCAGTGCTCCGGGTATTTGTGCGTGTCGGGGGAAAAGCTTAGTCGGATTGCGAATTCCCGGCGGTGTTCGCTGACAACGGAGCGGCCGGTCTCGCGGTCAATCTTGCGAACGGGCTTCCCCGATTCCCAGGAAAGGCCGATGGCTTCGATGTAATCCATGGGGACGGTCGTGATCGGCAGATCCGGCTCGACCAGAAATCCCGCCCGAAACGCGGCGTCGGACGCTTCGCCCCTGACCGTGCAGATTGCCGCGCTCACAAGAGGCCTGTGAACGAGAGAAGTCCATGCCGTGGGGTATGGGAATTTCCAGACTGCACTCATAAAGGCCCCTCCAGGTCTCTTGCATCCTTATTACCGTTAGGTGCGTCGGCTTTTGGCGGCAACTGTTAATATAGCATGTACCATAAGCGTATCGGGCCGAAATCGTGTTATTTAACTGAGCGGAGGCCAAAAAGTGCTGGAATCGAACGTGATCTTGCAGAAAGAGATTGACGGGGAAGGGCTGACCCGCTTTGTGTTGTATCAAAACAATACACGCTCGGGGTTCGAAACGTGCTACTGCGGCCTCACAGGAGTCTGCTTCCACTCCAGGCGGCTGACGGCACAGGCCCGATTGGGGGCGTAGTGGTGCGGAGGATGTAATCCTCATTCTGGACAGCGATAAGGACCATGCGTAAGCGTGCGCCATTTAGCAAATGGAGCTTAGGCGTCAAAGGTATCATAGGTATCAGTACCAACAGGCCAGGGGGCGACGCCGGACGGAAATCGTGGGCCAGGCGCGGCCTGCCGCAAGCTGTAGGGGCAGCAAATCAATCGCCGGTCCCTGCGACGAACACACCCCGCGCGGCGGCGAGTGGACACTTTTGATACTTTGCATAGGCCTCCGCCGCGCGTTCGCGGACGGCGTCGGGTTTGTCGCCCGCGGCCCAGGAGCGAATGATCGCGTCGAGCGTGTAGGCCTCGGGGGCCATGAACTGCGCGGTGGTGATGAGTGGCGGACACCCGGCCTTCCTGAGCGGCTCGCGGAAATATGGGCTGCTCTTACATGCGAGAATCACCGCGGCGGACGGCCCCGGCGCGCCGGCCTTGCGCTCAGGGAACGCGTCGAGCTTCACGTCCATGAGGCCGTTGTGTCCGACGAAGGCGACGAGGTCGGCGCATCCCCATCCCTTGACCTGCGCGCGCCACTTGCCGTCGGTGACGTCGAGCGACGGCCCGCGGTTGCCCCCGGCCGTCGCGGTAAGAAAGTCAGTGAGCGCGCTCTTCATGAAGCCGCCATCGTAGGCCTCCATGATGACGACCGTCCTCGTCCCTGGCCCCTTGCTGATGAAGGCGCTGCGCGCGATGACCGGGGGCGTCGGCTTCTCGTCGATGATCAGCGGCTGCCAGTGCTCGGACTTGCGGAAGAACGCGTCGCAGCCGTACATCGCGCCCCAGTAGAGGTTCGACTTCGGGTCCTGCCCGTTGCCGATCGCGGCGGGCACGGGCGCGACGCCCTGGTTCTTGTTATCGCAGAGCGCCACGAAGACGTGGACGACCTTGTAGTCTCGCGGCTGGGCCTGCGCCGAGGCGGCGACGGCGCAAAGGACGAGGACCATCAGGATTCTCATGGCTTACTCCACGATGCAATAGACGGCGTTCGGCGGAAGCGTGACCTTGGCGCCCGCGGGGTGCGACTCGCGGCGGTATCCCTGTTCGTCGAGGATGGTGAGCGTCTTGGGCGCGCGCGTCTTGAACGTCACCGTCGCGTCAATGTTGCGCACGTTGAAGGGGAAGCCGCCGAGGTCGATGATCTTGCCGCCCTCCGTCTTCCAGCCGTAGGGGCGCTCCTCGGTCATGGCCTGGATGAGGATGCGCGACGATTGAGCGAGTGGCTTGTCGTCGAGTGCGGTGACGACAATGGTCGCGAACTCGTTCTTGGCCTCGATGACCACGTCGCCGAGCGCGACGGCTCCGGCCTTCGAGAGGAACCCGGTCGCGCCTTGCGACTTCGGCGTATTGACCGCGACGACGCCTCGGCCCCAGTCCCAGGACATCTCGCCCGTGGCGTTCTTGAGCTTCTTCGCCCCGGCGTCGATGAGGCCGTTCGCGTCGGGCGGCATGTCGTGGGGCGCCCCGTCGAAGGAGCGGACGACCGGCCCAAGGCAATAGAGCAGCGGGTCGAAGGCCGGCGAGCCCTTGAACGCGAAGAGGTCGTCGAGCCTGAGCGAGTCGCGATGGACGACCCTCGGCAGCTTCATGTCGCCCCGGCGATACATGAGCGCGAGCGCCGGGAACTGGCCCATGATCGTGGGGCAGGCGCAGGGGAATTTCTTCTCGGACGATTCCCACCCCACGTCGCCGACGGCGAAGAAGAAGATGCCGTTCAGCCCGCTCGTGGAGGCGCAGGCCGAGGCAAGGAACGGGAACTCGGCCTTGAACCGATTGGGGTTCGGCCAGCCGGATTCGCTCATGGTATGCGGGAACCCGTCGACGCGGTCGACGTGTAAGGGCAGCGCCCCCGGTTCGAGCACGCCCGCGCGGTCTTTGAACGTGTCGCCCCGCTCGACGGCCCAGCCGGTGTGCGCGCCCTTGTGCTCGCCCTCGAAATAGCCGTGCTGGTCGATGATGTCGCCGGCGGTATACGTCCATCGCTCCAGGCCGTCGAGGACGCGTGCGTCCGCGGTGATCCAGTTGCTGCACGTGATGAGCGGCTTGACGCCGAGGTCCTTGCGGAAGAAGCGCGCGGTCTCTTCGTAGAACGCCCGCTGGTTCTCCACGAGAAAGCGAAGCTGGTCCGCCGAACGCGCGCGAAGGCCGCTACGCGCGGCCCCGTCGCCCGTCATGAACCAGGCCTGGAGGACTTCCATCCGGCCTTCCTTCGGCGCGTCGCCGGGCCTGAGCCCCGTACGCCAGGCCGCGGCCGCGGCGTCGAGCGTGCCATACTTCTTCACCAGCCATGCGCCGAAGAGCTTCTCCAACTCGGCCATCTGCGCTCGGGGGACGTTCTTCTCGTTGAACGACCAGAAGAGGTAGGAGTCCTCGTTGACGATCTCCACGATGGCCACGGCCGGATCCTGCCCGAGCGGAAGGCCGGTGTAGGGGTTCTTCGTCGTGAGGAGCGCCCGCGCCCACGTGCGGTAGATGTCCTGCATCCGCGGGTCGAACATGTGGATGGCGAAGGGGGTCTTGTTCTCAATAGAGCTGTAGCCGGGGAAGCCGTAGGTCGGCTTGATGTCGAACCAGACCGGGTAATAGAACGAAAGCTCGACGTAGATCCCCTCGGCCTTCAGCTCCGAAATGAAGTGATGGAGCGCGTCGAGATAGGCCGCATCGATGATCTTCGGGTCGGGCGAGGAGGCGTCGAAGACTCCGGAGTGGATGCGCACGAGGTTGACGCCGACCTTGGCGAGCCGCCGGGCGATGTAGCGATGCGGCGCATTGCCGAGCCGGACGACGTCGCCTCCGACGTTGACGGCCCAGAAGCGGACGGGCTTGCCGCTGCCGAGCGCGAAGGCGTCGCCCGCGCGCTTGACGAAACCGGACTCGCCGGCGGACTTCTCGTTGAGCGAGCGCAGGTCCAGCTCGGCCTTGCCGAACGTGTCGGCCGGGGGCTCGAACGCCCACCAGCCGGGCTCGGCCTTGCCGCTCCTCTCGTCGGGCTTGAACTTCCCTCGCGGCGCAAACGCGTCCGTCGTCAGCAGGAAGCAGTCGAACGCCGAGTTGGTGTCCTCGCCGGGCTTGGCGAGGAGCTGAATCTCGAAGGCGTGGTTGCCCGGGGCGAGCTTGACGTCGCCGAGGCAGACCCAGTTAACGCACACCCACTGGCGGATGTCGACCGAGTCGGCGAGGCCGACGTCGCCGCCGCAGGTGCGCCAGGGCGCGGAGTCGAACCGCCAGCGGAAGGGGCCGTGCTTCCAGAACTTGCGCGCCCAGAAGACGTAATCGCCGCCCTTGACGGAGAGGGCGTACCGCGCGAACATCGGCTGGGCGCCGGCCTTGCCGCCGCCGGTGAGCCAGTCGCCCCCGGAGAGGATGTCGTTGCGTGTCGCGTCGAAGGTCTTCGCGGAAATCCACGTGTCCCGCGGGAAGTTCGTCGCGGCGGGGTTTTCGGCCTCCCACCAGACCCACTCCGCCGAGGCGGGCGGGGCGGGCAGCAGAACGACGATCGCTGCGGCGACGGCGGCGAGGAGCAGGCGCATGGGGGTCTCCCTGATAACGGGCGCTGATTCTACCCCGTGCGGAGAGGGATTTCCAGTCTGCCGGTCGAGATTTTCTTGAACTGGAAAGGAAGGGTGGTAAAACAAACGCGTTGCGGATTGCCGTGTGCCCCGAGGTTGGAGACCCGCCGATGTCCAATCGTTCCGAGTCATGGAGCTACGAAGCGCTGCTTCGCGTCCTTCCGTGCGACGCCACGGAACTCGTCAGGGCCCTGGTGGACAGGCCGAACGAGGCCGTGTTGCTGTTTGACATCGGCGGGCGGATGATCTATGCGAACGCCGCGTATTATCGGGGTTTCGGGTTTGAGCCGGGCGAGAAAATGGAGGAGACGGGCCTCGGCCGGGCGCACCCGGAGGACGTGCCGCGGATTCTGGCGATGGTCGAGCGGAGCGTGGCCGAGGGGCAGGCGACGATCGAGTACCGCGCGCGTCATCGCGACGGTCGGTGGGTGTGGCGGTTTGCCTCCTGCCTGGTGCTGCGGGATCGGGACGGCACGCCGGTCGCGCGTCTCTACCTGATCCGCGACATCTCAAAGCGGAAGGCGACGGAAGAGGCGCTGCGCCAGAGCGAAGAGCGGCTGCGGATGTTTGTGGAGCAGGCCGACGACGTGACATTGCTGGTCGACGCGCAGGGGAAGGTCGAGTGGATCCATGGGGCCGAGCGGTACGGGATCGACTCCTCGGTGATGGTGGGAAAATCGGCAAGGGACTTCTTCGCCCCGGAGGAGGCCGATCGGCTTCACGAGGCGAGCATCGACGTCGCCACAAGCGGGAAGAGCCGCACGGAGATGCAGAAGCTGACGTTCGCGGGGAAGGAGTTCTGGTTCCACAACCTCGCCTACCCCGTGCGCGACGCCGACGGCGGGATCACCCACGTCGGGTGGATCTGCCGCAACATGACGGAACTCAAGCGCGCCCAGGAGGCCCTTGCCGAGGGCGAGCGGTATTTCCGAAGGCTCTTCGACGAATCGAGCATCGGCGCGTCCATCGTGTCCCTCGACGGCCATCACCTCCGGGTGAACGCCCGCCTCTGCGAGATGCTCGGGTATTCCCCCGAAGAGATGAGGGTCCTTGGCGTCCGCGGGATGACGCACCCGGACGACCTGGCGGCCAGCCTGCGGGAGATCGACCGGCTGATCGCAGGCGAGATTCCGCACATCCTGATGGAGAAACGGTATATCCGCAAGGACGGGAGCGTGATGTGGGCGAGGCTCTTCGTCCGGCTGATGAGGGACGAGTCGGGGAAGCCGCTCTACATGGTCCCGACGCTGGAGGACATCACAGACCTGCACGAGGCGCAGGAGGCCCTGCGCGCAAGCGAGGCGCGTTACCGTGCCATCGTCGAGGACCAGACGGAGTTCATCTGCCGGTCGCGTCCGGACGGGCAACTCCTTTTCGTGAACGGGCCGCTGGCGGAGTTCATCGGCCTGTCGCGGGAAGCCATGGTGAAGCGCAACGTGTTCGAGTTCATCACGCCGGAGGACTCCGAGCGCGCGCGAAGGGAACTTGCCGGGCTCTCGCGCGAGAACCCGGTCTATGTGGGCGAAGGGCACGCCCGCCTCCAGGACGGCCGGGTGCGGTGGCTTCAGTGGATCAACCGCGCGATCCTTGACGAGGGCGGCCGGGTGGTCGAGATTCAGGGCGTCGGCCGGGACGTTACGGATCTGCGCGAGGCCGAGGAGGCGCTGCGCGAGAGCGAAGCGGAGCATCGCGCGCTGATCGAGGTCACGGATACCGGGTTTGTCGTGGTCGACGTGGAAGGCCGCGTGGTCGATGCGAACGCCGAATACGTCAGGCTTACCGGGCACGAGAATCTGGACCAGATCCGCGGGCGCAGCGTGATCGAGTGGACCGCGGATTATGAGAAGGCGAGGAACGCCGAGGCCGTCAAGAGATGCCTGGCGGCAGGGCGCATCCGGGGCTTCGAGGTCGACTATGTGGACACGAAGGGCCGGATCACGCCGGTCGAGGTCAACGGAGCCGTGGTCTGGTCGGGCGGCGCCGCGTTCATCCACGCCCTGACCCGCGACATCTCGGAGCGCAAGCGCGTTCAGGAGTACCTGCGCGCCTCGGAGGCGCGCTACCGCGGGATCGTCGACGACCAGACGGAATACATCGTCCGCTTCGACGCGGACGGCATGGTGCGGTTCGCCAACCCGGCCGCCGCGCGCGCGGTGGGTGTTGGGATGGCCGAACTGGTGGGTCGGAGCTACCTCGATTTCATCGCTCCCGAAGACCGCGAGGCGGCGCGGGCGAGGGTCTCCGCGCTGACGTGCGACAATCCGGTGAGCGAAGCCAGCCGCCGGATGATCGCGGCGGAAGGCGAGCGCCGATGGGTCTACTGGGTGAACCGTGCCATTTGTGACGCCGAGGGGCGCATCGTCGAATACCAGGCCGTCGGCCGCGACGTCACGGCGCTGAGGGAGGCCGAGGAGGCCCTTCGGCGCAGCGAGGAGCGATACCGCGGCATCGTCGAGGACCAGACCGAGTGGATCGCGCGCTACGGCCTCGATCGAAGGGTCACCTTTGCGAACGACGCGTTGTGCCGGCGTCACGGCTTGACGCGGGAGCAGGTCATCGGCCGGCCGTTCCTGGAGTTCGTGCCTCCGGATCGGCGAGAGGGGGTCGAGGTCTTCGTGAACGGGCTGACGCCCGAACGCCCGGTCGCGGCCTGGGAGGCGGAGGGCGTCGACGCGGACGGGCAGGTCTTCTATCACCAGTGGGTCCACCGGGCCATCCTCGACGCGGAGGGGAAGATCGCCGAATACCAGGCGGTCGGCCGCGACCTGTCGAGCATCAAGCGCGAGCAGATGATGCTCATCGAGCAGTCGCGCATCGAGACGGCGTCCACCATGGCCGGCGGCGTGGCGCACGACGTCAACAACCTCATGGTCGCGGTGCTGGGCAACGCGGAGTTGCTGCGAGGGGAGGTGAGCGATTCGGCGGAATCGCACGACATGCTGGCGGCGATATCGCGGAGCGCCCGGCGCGCGAGCGACCTGGCCCAGAAGCTGCTTGCCTTCGCCCGGGGAGGCAAATACCGCACCGCGGCCGTGGATCTCAACGAGGTGGTCCGGGAGACCGTCGACCTGCACCGCACCACGATTCCGTCCGGGGTACGGGTGGACGCGGAGCTTTCCGCCGACCTCGGCCGCGTCGAGGCAGACCGCACGCAGATGAGCCAGGTGGTGATGAACCTGCTTTTGAACGCCGTGGAGGCCGTGGGGGCGCGCGGCCGCGTGATCGTCGCCACGCAGGCGGGCCGCCCGGCGGAGGAATGGTCCGCCTCGGTGACCCTGAAGCCGGGACGCTACGTGAGGCTTGACGTGCGGGACACCGGAGCGGGGATGAGCGCCGAGACGGTCTCGCATATCTTCCAGCCGTTCTTCTCCACCCGCGGCCCCGGTCGTGGCCTGGGGCTTGCCGCGGTCTACGGAATCGTTAAGAATCACGGGGGAGAGGTGGCCGTCAGCAGCTCACCCGGACGGGGATCGACCTTCTCGGTCTTCCTTCCCGTGTCCGCCCCGGCCCCTGTCACCGCCGGGCCCCGCAGCAGCAGGTCGGGAGGCTCCGAGACCATTCTCATTATCGACGACGAGCCCTCCGTCATTGACGTGACGAGGCGCATGTTGGAACGCCTGGGCTACAAGGTGCTCGCCGCGGGCGGAGCGCGTGAGGCGCTGAAGCTGGTGGAGGAGAGCCGGGAGGAGATCCAACTCGCCATCCTCGACATCGGCATGCCCGACATGGACGGCGAGCAGCTTTATCCGCTCCTGGCCAAGGCCCGGCCGAAGATGCGGGTGATCGTTGCGAGCGGGTACGACCTCGAGGCGATGTCGCAGGGCGTCCTCAAAGCCGGCGCGCGAGGGTTCGTGCAGAAGCCGTTCATCAGCGAGCAGCTTGCCGCGGAGATTCGCGCCGCGCTCGATGCGGAGTGAGGCGGGGGCGGCGACACATCCTGCTTCACGCTCGACACGGCGCGCGTCGGACGGTAAAATGAATGCTCGATCACCGCGGAGATCGAAGACCTTGAGAACACCTTGAAAGGACCTCGTCCATGATCATGCCTCACAAGAAGGTGCGGCCGGCGGAGTTGAAGGCACCGCTTTTGAATCCGCACAAGGGCTGTGCGACGTTCCAGCGTTTCAACGGCGACCCGCTCTATCCGACGCTGCGCTGGTCGGAGGAGGGGCCGACCGAGTTCCCGGCGCGCCAGTTCGACGTAACGCCCGGGTATCTGCCGACGACTCTCTCCTATTGCCGGTGGTTCTGGCCGCTCTTCGAGCGCGAAGAGGGCAAGATCGATTTCACCATCGTGGAGAAGGCGCTGGCCACCGCCGCCGAGCGCGGACAGACGCTCCAGGTGCGGTTGATGCCCCACGGCACCGCCACACAGCCGAAGGTGCCCGAGTGGTATCGCAAGAAGTATAAGACCGTCGAGCGGGTCACCCATAAGGGCTACGAGCCCTGCAACACGCCCGTTTACGACGCGCCCGAGTTCGTCGATTGCTGGGGCCGGGTCATTACGGAATTCGGCCGGAAGTTCGACGGGGACCCGCGCCTCGAATCGGTGGACGTCTCCTTCATCGGCCCCTGGGGCGAGGGCGCCGGGGAGTGCTCTGAGGACGCTATCGACAGGATGGTCGCCATCTACAAGGCCGCCCATCCGAAGACCCCGCTCATGACGATGATCTCCGGCTACAAGATGAAGGCGGGCGTGAAGGCCGGCATGGGCTGGCGGCTCGACTGCTTCGGCGACCTCGGCATCTTCAAGACCCCCGAGATCCCTCCGGACCAGTGGTGGAACCATCACTTTGACTCTTACCCCCAGCAGGTGGTCGGCTGCGGCGCCGAGAAGGCGTGGGAACATGCGCCCATAACGCTCGAATCGTGCGGCGTGCCCCAGCACTGGTTCGACGGGAACTTCGACCTCGACTTCATCATCCAGCAGGGGCTTAAGTTTCACGGCTCCGTGCTCATGCCCAAGTCGGCGAAGCTTCCCGAGGCGTGGATGGGGCGCCTTTCGCAGTTCTGCAACGACCTCGGCTATCGCTTCGTGCTGAGGCAGTTCAAGCTCGATGCGCGCATCAAGGCAGGCGATCCGTTCGAGTGGTGGGCCTGGATCGAGAACGTCGGCGTGGCGCCCATCTACCGGCCATATACGCTCGCCGTGCGCGCGACGCAGGGCAGCCGCGTCTTCTACCATCACTCGCCGGCCGACATCCGCGCGTGGCTTCCGGGCGATGCCTGCCTGCATGGGAGCGTGTCGCTGCCGCGCGAGTTCTCCGCGGGGTCGGTGATGCTGCACGTGGCGCTCGTCGATCCGGCCACGAACGCGCCGAAGGTGCGTTTTGCCTCGGGGCCGGTCGATCCCGACGGGTGGCTTCCCCTCGCGGCGGTGGAAATCGAGGGCAAGTCATGACGCTGCCCCCGGTCAGGAAGGTGCGCCCGCGGGAGTTGAAGGGTTTCCTCCTCAATCCGCACAAGGGCTGCGAGACCTTCCAGCATTTCAACGGCGACGCTCTCTTCGTCGCCGGCTCCGGCGTTTGCCACGAGGTGGGGCCGACGGATTTCCCCGAGCGCCTGTTCGAGGGAGTGACTCCCGGGTATCTGCCCAGCTCGGTCTCGTATTGCCGCTGGTTCTGGGACGCCGTCGAGCCGGAGGAGGGACGCTACGACTTCACGGCGATCGAGCGTGCGATCGAGACGGCCGCGGCCCGGGGGCAGACGCTGCACGTGCGCCTGATGCCTCACGGATCTCCCTCCCAGCCGCCGCTGCCGAAGTGGTACGTGGCGAAATATCCTACGGTCGAGCGCGAGCGATTCAACGCCAAGTATCGCATGGCGGTCCACGACGGGCCGGAGTATCTGGCGAAGTGGGGCGGGCTGATCACGGAGTTCGCTCGCCAATTCGATGGCGACCCGCGGCTCGAGTGCGTGGACATGTCCTACCTCGGCGCATGGGGCGAAGGCGACGGGGAGTGCTCGGACGCGGGGATCGACCGCATGACGAGTGTCTACCGCCAGGCGCATCGAAAGACGCCCGTCGTGGCGATGATCGGCGGCCACCAGATGGCCGCGGGGCTACGCTCGGGGATGGGCTGGCGGTGCGACAGTTGCGACGACCTGGGGCTCTGGGGCGAACCGGCGATGGGGCCGCAGGGACGCTGGAACCACCTCTACGACAGCTACCCGTGGTCGGTTGCCAAGGCCGGGGCCGCTGACGTGTGGAAGACGGCGCCGGTGGTCTTCGAGCCCGGATCGACGATGAGGAAGGGCTACGAGTGCGGCTTCGACTTGGATTTCATCATCCGGCAGGACCTCAAGTATCACGGCTCGCTCATCTCCTTCAAATCGTATGAGATCCCCGAGCCATGGCGGGAGAAACTACTGGCCTTCTGTAACGACCTCGGCTATCGTTTCGTGCTGAGACAGTTCAAATTCGACGCGCGCGTCAAGGCGGGCGAGCCGATTGAGTGGGGGGCGTGGATCGAGAACGTCGGCGTCGCGCCGATCTACCGGCAATACGCCTTCGCCGTCCGGGTCTCCCAGGCCAGCCGCGTTCACGTCCAGCGCGCCCCGGACGACGTGCGAAAGTGGCTTCCGGGAGACGCCGTGCTTTCGGGCAAGGTGACTCTGCCCGATGGCTTCCGGCCCGGCTCGGCGATGATCCACGTGGCGCTCGTCGATTTGGCGACGGGCGTGCCGAAGGTCCGCTTCGCAAGCGAGGGAGCCGATGCGGACGGGTGGTGCGCCATGGACAACATCGAACTCTATTGACCCGGAGAAGCCGACATGGCGAAGAAGAAGGCTCTGTCCTCTCATGACCGAGTGAAGCTGATGTTCGAGCACAAGGAAGCCGACCGCGTCGCGATCACGGATCATCCCTGGCCCGCGACCGTCGAGCGATGGGAGAAGGAAGGGCTGCCGAAGGGCGCGTCGTTCGCCGAGCGCTTCGACATCGACTTCATGCCGATGTTCATCGTCGACAACAGCCCGCGGTTCGAGGTGAAGGTGCTCGAAAAGACGCCCGAGTATACGGTCTCGACCACTTCCTGGGGCGTCACCCAGCGCAGTTGGACGCACGATGCCTCCACCCCCGAGTTCATCGGCCACACCATCGTCGACCGCGCCTCGTGGGAGATTGCGAAGAAGCGCATGACGCCCTCGAAGGACCGCATCGACTGGGCGAAGCTGAAGACGGATTACGCCGAGTGGAAGAAGAAGGGCTGGTGGACGCAGTGCCTCCTCTGGTACGGCTTCGACGTGACCCACTCGTGGGCGGTCGGCACGGAGCGCCTCCTCATGGCGCTGGCCGAAGACCCGGAGTGGTGCGTCGACATGTTCAACCACTATCTCGACGTCAACATCGCGCTTCTCGACCAGGTCATCGACGCGGGATACACGTTCGATTCGACCTACTGCTACGACGACCTCGGCTTCAAGAACAACCAGTTCATGTCGCTGAACATGTTCCGCGAGCTTCTGAAGCCCGTCCACGCGCGCGCCATCGCCTGGGCCCATTCGCGCGGCATGAAGGCCCACCTTCACTCCTGCGGCAACGTCATGCCGTTCGTGCCGGAGTTCGTGGAGATCGGGCTCGATTGCCTCAACCCGCTTGAAATCAAGGCCGGCATGGACCCGGTCGCGCTTAAGAGGGACTTCGGCTCGAAACTCGTCTTCAACGGCGGCCTCAACGCCGCGATCTGGGGCGAGCGCGAGAAGTTCGAAGCCGAGATGCGGAGGATCGTCCCCGCGCTCAAGACGAATGGCGGCTACATCCTCGGCTCCGACCACTCCGTCCCGTCGAGCGTCAGCCTCCAGGACTTCGGGCGGTTCGTCGAACTGGCGAAGGAGCTTGGGAAGTACTGATGTTGTTTGTAGGGGCACGGCATGCCGTGCCCGTCCTTCTGTATCGAGGAGAGCAATATGCGCGTCATCGGCATATCCGGCAGCGGCCGTAAGGGCGGCAACACGTCCGTGCTCGTGAAGTCCATCCTCGCGGGGGCGAAGTCGGCGGGCGCCGAGACGACGTTCATCGAGCTTGCCGACTGGACCGTCGCCCCGTGCGACGCGAGCCGGGCGTGCAAGAAGGCGCCGGGCTGCACGATCAAAGATGACATGCAGAAGTTCTATGCGCTTGCGCCCGAGACGGACGTGCTGGTGCTGGGCACGCCGATCTACCTGGACCACATCACGGGCGGCATGATGACCTTCATCCAGCGCCTGTATTGCTACATCGGCCCCGATATCAAGACGCGCTGGCCGCGGAAAGGCGTGAAGCTCGTGCTGGGCATCACCTACGGGTGGGACGACCCGCACGGTTACGACGACGTGCTCGGGTGGATGGAGGAGCGGTTCAACAACTACTTCGAAATCCCCACGGCGGAGAAGTTCCGCATTCCCGCGGCCGGTCATTCGCCGATAGTCACGGCGAAGCATCCGGAGGTCGTCCGCGCCTTCGCGTTCGGCGCGTCGCTCAGGGCTTGAGCACCCATCCGTATTTCACGTAGCAGGCGCGGGCCTTCGGCGTTGTGAGGAAGTCCATGAACCTCGTCGCCGCGGCGGGGTTCTTCGAGAACGACAGCAGTCCGATGCCCGTGCCGCGGAATATCTGCTGCTCGCGCGGAAGCTCGACGACATCGATGCGCCCGGGCTTGAGGTGGCTGAACGCGGCCCAGCCGAAGGCGACGTCGACCTTTCTTTCGGACACCGCCTCGACGATCGCCACGCAGCCGTTGGCGAAGAACGTGATGTTCGGGCGGATGGTCTCCATGAGCCCGGCGCGCGCGCTCACGTCCTCCCACATTCCCTTGCAGCAGTCGATGACGGAAATCCCCACGCGCATTCCCGGCCTCGCGAGGTCGGCAAGCGTCTTCACCCCGGCCGGGTTGCCCTTCGGCACGACGAGACATGAACGGCGGTAGGCGACGGTGCGCCTTTGGCCCTTCTGAACGATGCCGCGGACTTCGCCGTCGTCGAGCAGGAACTCGGCTCCGCCGATCGCGCAGTCGTGCATCTTCGCCTCGGCGATCTCGTCGAGGAAGTCGTCGCCGCCCGTGGTGCCCGTGGCTTCCTCCGCCGCGGCGGAGGCGCAGTGGCGGCTGCACACGTCGATGGCGACGCGGATGCCGGTTTCCTGCTCGAAGAGCTTCGCCGCCTCTTCGAGGGGCGCCGCGCAGGCGCGGGCGCTGAAGACCGCGATGACGGAGCTACCGGCCTCGGCCATGGTCGTCCTCTCCGGTCGTAGTGGTCACGGCGGCGGGTGATGCCCCTTTAGCCTTCGCCTCCCACGGCTTGGGGATGAGCATCCAGATGCCGACGAGGATGATGAACGAGGCGAAGATGACGCGGAGCGCGTCGTTGTTGATTCGCCCGGCGAAATAGGTGCCGACCAGCGTGCCGAGGACGGCGCCGATGGCCACCAGAATGGACAAGAGCCAGACGGACTGGCGGGTGAGCCCCTCGACCTCCATGTGCGAGCCTTGCCAATAACGCACCGCCGCAACAAGCGCCAACGGCACCATCGCCGTGAGCGATACGCCCTGCGCGGCCTTCTGCGGCAACGCGAGGATGAGCACCATCATCGGCACCATGATGACCCCGCCCCCGACGCCGAGGAGTCCGCCCAGCGTCCCTGCGGCGATTCCCACCAACAGCAGCACCCACCACTGACCGACGATGACTTCGAGCACGGCAAGCCCCTTCGCTGAGTGAATGAAACGCCCCCGCAACGGGAATTTAGCACAAAGGCCCGTCAGTTCAAGGCAAATCGCCGGGGAGCCCGTGGACATCGGGCGAATGATGCGGTATGCTCATGGGCGTCATCGAGCCAACAGATAGGAGGCGTCGCACCATGCCGACATTCCCATGCACGAGCATTCCCGAAGGTTCCGCGGCCCGTCTCGTCGGGCTCTACCCGCAGAAGCAGCCGGGGCTATGGATGCAGCGCGTGCGCATCCTGGGCGGCGACCTGTCGCCGGCGCAGTGGAAGGCTCTCGGCCGTATGGCGAGGGATTTCAGTCCGGGCACTCCGCTCCACATGACGGTGCGGCAGGACGTCGAGTTTCACGACGTGCCGGCCGACCGCGCGCCGGATCTTCAGACCGCGATGGCCGAGGCGGGTCTGACGGGGCTGGGCGCCTGCGGCGACACGGTGCGCAACGTCACCGTGTGTTCGGGGGCGGGGCTGACGAGCGAGGGACCGGACCTCCGACCTTTGGCGCGGGAGGTGGTGAAGCTCCTCCAGTCGCAGGAAGGCGTCTTCGCGCTGCCGCGCAAGTTCAAGATTTCCTTCTCGGGTTGCGCCAAGGCGTGCGCGCAGCCGTTCATCAACGATCTCGGCTTCATCGCGAAGCGGTCCGGCGGGGGCTGGGCCTTCGACGTCGTCGGCGCGGGATCGCTCGGGGGCAAGCCCGTCACGGGGATCGCGCTCGTCTCGGACCTTCCGGCGCGCGACGTGATGCCGTTTACCCTTGGCGCGCTGAGGCTCTTCGCGGAGCACGGCGACCGAAAGGTGCGCGCCCGGGCGCGGCTGCGCTACGTGAGGGAGCGCCTCGGCGACGAGGAGTTCAGGCGGCTCCTCCTTGCCGCCTTCCGGACGGCCCGTGAGGAGCGGGTATGGCCGGAGGTCGCGCTGCCGGCGCCGCAGCCGGTGAGGCCGGCCTACGTGACGCTCCGCTTCATCAATGGCGACCTCTCGCCCGAGGCGGCGGAGGCGCTGGGCGACCTGGCGGCGGCGCCGGGGGTCTCAGTGCGCGCGACCAACCATCACAGTGTCCAGGTCGTCGGCGCCGACAAAGGGAATCTGACGAAACTCGTGAGCGGCTATCCGGCCCTTACCGCGGCCCTCGCAAGGCGCTTCGACATCGTCGTCTGTCCCGGCACGCGCTGGTGCAACCGGGGGATCGCCGACGCCGCGGCGCTCGCCCTGCGCATCGAGAAGGAACTCGGCCGGGGCATCCCGGAGGGCGTCACCGTCGCCGTCTCAGGCTGTCCGAACGGCTGCTCGCAGACCGCCGTGGCGGACTTCGGCATCACCGGGGGGATCGCAGGCGCCGACGGCGGGAAGGTCGAGGTCTGGCGCCTGCTGGTCGGCGGCGGCATGGGACGCACGCCCGTCCTGGCCCACGAAGTGGCCAGCGGCCTCACGGCGGATGACGTCATCCGCGAGCTTCGCATTCGCTCAACTCAAGGTGCGTGACCGTTCGCGGGCTATCCGACCACCTTGGCATAGCGGTGCGTAGGCTTCGGGCGGCCGGGGCGGAAGCTTTCGAGGCTCCGGACGCGGCAGGGGATCGTGGTTCCACAGACATCTCGAAGCGCCTCTTCGACGACTGCGCGAAGCTCATCGGGCGCAAGGTGAACCCGCGCGTTGATGATGAACCGCGCGGGGGAGCCGCCGCACGTGGCGTCGCCTGTCATGCGAGGCTGGGACTGAAGCCCCGTGACGTTTCCCGAGACGTTCTTGTCGCGTGCAATGAGCATGACCTTCAGGTGCGCGATGTCCGCCGATTTCTCGCGCAGCCGGTCTTGCGTCAGCGCGAGGAATCTCCGGCAGAAGTCCGCGCCCGTCTCGCCCTTCGGCAGACGGACCTCCGCCGTCGCGTTGAGCCAGCCTAACTCGGCCTCGCCTTGCGCGTAGAGATCGTAATCCACCTCGACGATGCGCTGTCCGGCGGGCGCGACCGACATGACTCGCGCGAGCCACGCGTCAACCCCGGCATCCTCGCGGGCGGATATCGATATCGCCTCGCGGCCGGGGAACTTCGCCGTAATGAGGGTCTCGACAGACTCGCGCTCGCTCCTTGTCAGCAGGTCCGTCTTGTTCAGCGCGAGCAGGTCCGCCTCCTCCATCTGCTTGCGGAAGATATAGTGGACGCTCTTGGGCATGAGCCCGGCGTCGCCCGCGTCGAACGCCTCGCGCAGGCGGACGGGGTCGAGCATCACCGTGAACGGGGCGACATCGAGCATCTCGGCGTAGAGAGCCTTGAACGGCTGGACGACGGTCGCCGAAAGATCCGTGCAACTTCCGACCGGCTCGGCCAGGATGACGTCCGGCGTGAAATCCGCGAACATGCTCTTGAGCGCGGCCACGAGGTCGCCGAAACGGCAGCAGAAGCACCCGCCCGCCACCTCGCGGACTTCGGGCGTGATGCGCCGGGCGATCTCGGTGTCGACGAGCGCCGCGGCCTGGTCGTTGGTGATCAGCCCCACCTTGAGCCCCCGCGCCATCAGCCGCGCCGCCGCACGCGACATGAGCGTCGTCTTGCCGGCGCCCAGGAACCCGCCGATGAGGATGAGTCGAGGTTGGGACATGAAGTGTCTCCTTTCAGAGGGGCTCGTCGCCGAGCAGGTCGGCGATTTGAACCGGCGCGCCCCGGTCGATGCTGTGATACGCCGCCACGCCCACGAGGATCGAGTAGGCCCCGTCGCGTTCGCCCGCCTTGCGCTTCAGCGGGTCCGCTGGTGAATTCGGGTCGAAGATGTCGGCCAGCAGCGGGTCGTCCCCGCCGCCGTGTCCGCCGGTGGCGACGGCCACCTCGATGGAACGCGGCTTCTCGAACTCGGGGATGATCGTGGTCGTCGTGTTGTGCCGCTGCAATTCGCCCGGCACGGACCCGTCGCCGTTGACGTAGGTATCCTCGCAGGCCACGTGTTCGAGGCGGCCCTTCGTCCCGTTGAACGCGATGCGGTAGCCTTCATAAGGCGAATAGGCGTGAAGCTGGTAGCTGAGCAGCGCGCCTCGCTTGTAGCGCACCGCGACGGACATCGTGTCCCAGATGTTGATCTCGCCGGAGAAGACGCAGCGGTCGCGCTGGTAGCCGTCGCCCGGCTCGGTGTCGCGATACATCGCTTTGAGATACTCGTTGCCGACGATGTCGAGCTTGAGCGGGCACCGGTCGAAGACGCCGCAGCCGATGCAGCGGTCGCCGTGGCCCGAAAGGCCGAGCCGCCGGGCGGTGTCCTCGGTGTAATACTTCAGGGATCCGTGCGCGAAGACCTCCTGCGGGTCGTCGGCGAGCCACCAGTTGACGAGGTCGAAGTGGTGCGTCGCCTTGTGGACGAGGAGCGAGCCGGAGTTCTCCCGGCGGCGGTGCCAGCGGCGGAAGTAATCGGCGCCGTGCTTGGTGTCGAGGAGCCACGCGAAGTCGACGCTGAGGACCTTGCCGATGGCGCCCGAGGCGAGAATCTCGCGCACCTGGCTACGCGGCGGGGAGTAGCGGTAGTTGAACGTCACCTGGAGCTTGCGGCCCGTGGCGCGCACGGTCTTGAGGATGCGGCGGCACTTCGCCTCGTCGGTGGTCATGGGCTTCTCGGTGACGACGTCGCAGCCGAGTTCCATCGCGCGGCAGATGTAATCGGCGTGGGTGGAGTCCATGGTGGTGACGATGACCGTGTCGGGCCGCGTCTCGGAGATCATGCGGTCGAAGTCCTTCGCGGGGTAGCACGGCACGGCGGGGCCGTTCGGAAAGTGCGTGCGGTTGGCGTAGTCCATGCGAAGGGCGTTGGTGTCGCAGAACCCGACGAGGCGGGCCGAGGCGGCATAGGGGCCCGCGATGGCCTGCGTATACATGCGGCTGCGGCCTCCGACTCCAACTTGGGCATAGCGGAGTGCGGCGCGAGGCTGCGTCATTGCGGCGTTCCTTTCATAGGGATGGCGGCGGAGCGAAAGAAGACCGGGCGGATGATGCGTTCGTAGACCCCGGCCCCCGCGAGCGCGCCAAGGACGGGAGAGAGAATGTAGACGGTGAAGAACCCGCCGCGCGGGCCGGGGATGGCGACGGAGCCCCATCCGGCGAGCCACGAGAAGAGGCGCGGGCCGAAGTCTCGCGCCGGGTTGAACCCCGCCTGGGTCAGCGGCGCGATGAGCATGATGAGCATGGCCAGCGCAAGGCCGATGACGAGCGGCGCCACCGACGCGGGCGGCCGGGCCGGGCTGGATGCGTCCGTGAGCACCAGGACGAAAAGCGCCAGGAACATCGCGCCGATGCCCTCGGCGGCCATCGCCATGACCCGCGAGACGTGCACACTGTCCGCCGTGGCGAGGGCGGGGTTCGGGAAATACTCGCCGAAGACCATGGCCGAACACTCGCTGCCGGCACCGCCGCGGACGATGTGGTGAGTCGTTTCAAAGGACGCGAGATAGCCCGAGAAGAGCGCGTAGAGGAGCGCCGCCGCGAGGAAGGCGCCGACGGTCTGGGAGATAATGTAGGGCGCCACGCGCGACCACGGGAACCGCCGCCAGGTCGCGAAGGCGATCGTGATGGCGGGGTTGATGTGCGCGCCGCTTGCGGCGGCCGTCGCGAAGATGGCCAGGCTGACCGCGGCGCCCCAGACGACCGCAACCTGCCAGAGCCCGTGAAGCGCGCCCGTGAGGACGGCAACGTGGACGGCCCCGACGCCGAAGAGGACGAGGATGAACGTTCCGAAGGCCTCGGCGGCGCAGGCGGGCAGGATGGAGGCGCGTCGATCGCTCACCGTCGGGCGCTCCTTTTCGCATTCTTCTTCGCGCTGCCTTTGGCGCTCTTCGGGGCGTGGCGGGCGGTGACGAGCAGTTCGTCGATGGCGTAGCGATAGGTCGTGAGCGTTTCGACCCAGGTGCGGAGGCATGCCTTTCCGGCCGGGGTGAGGCGGAAGACGTGCTTGGCCGGCCCGGGCCCGGAGACGTCCCAGCGCGCGGCGACGAGGCGCATCCGCTGCATCGAGCGAAGCGCGCGGTAGACGCCAGTCGGGTCCGGCTGAACGCCCCGGCTAACGCCGAGCGACCCCAGTTTCTCGACGAGGCGGTACCCGTGCAGCGGCCCTGCGGCCAGGACCGAGAGGATCGCGGGACGTACGAGCTTGTCCAGCGTCCCCCCGGCGCACGGGCATCGTTCGAAGTCGGGCATCCGCGCGCCTCCGCTATAGGACGTTATCCACTAGTGGTCTAAGTCTATGGAGACGGCGTCCGGACGTCAAGGGGAAAAATGAAGAACCCGGGCGCCTGAAGCGTTCGGGTTCGGGGAGTGGCGGAGGAGTCGTGGACGGCTATCCCACGTCGTCGCGGAGGCTGTCGTAGAAGGCGACGACGTCGTCGGGCGTCTCGCCGGAGCGCCACTTGATGGCGGCGCGGGGGTGCTGGTTGAGTTGGCCGGTGAGCATATAGGGGATCGAATAGCCCCAGTCCATCTTCTTTCGCAGCGGCCAGAACTCGGACTGGATGACGTTGAGAATCGGGCGCAGGTGGAACTTGGGGTTCTTGAGGAAGCCGATCAAGAGTTCCAGCGGGCAGTTGCCGGCGCCGCGGCCCATGCCGTTGATCGTCGCGTCGAGCCGGTTTGCGCCGACCACGAGCGCCTCCAAAGTGTTCGCGTAGGCGAGCTGCTGGTTGTTGTGCGCGTGGATGCCGATCTGGATGCCCGTGCCCTCGACCGCCTTGAGGTAGATCTTGACGTAGTCGCGCACCTGCTCGGAATAGAGCGCCCCGAACGAGTCGACGAGATAGAGCGCCGAGATGGGCGCCTGCGCGATGACCGGCAGCGCATCCGCCAGCTCCTTGTCCTGCACCACCGACACCGCCATGAGCTGGAGCGCCACCTCGTAGCCCTTGTCGTGCGCGTCCTTCACCATGTCGAGCGCCGTCGGAATCTGGTGGATGTAGGTCGCCACGCGCACCAGGTCGATGACGCTCTTCTCCTTCGGGATGATGTCCGTGTGATAGTCCGTGCGCTCGGCGTCGGCCATCACGGAAATCTTCAAGTCCGTGGGATTGTCGCCGACGATGCGGCGGAGGTCGTCCTCGTCGCAGAACTTCCACGCGCCGTTCTGGGACTTGGCGTAGAGGCCTTTGGAGGCCTTGTAGCCGAACTCGGCATAGTCCACCCCGGCCTCGATGAGCGCCTGGTAGACGGCCTTGACGAACTTGTCCTCGAAGAAGTGCTCGTTGATGAGCCCGCCGTCGCGGATGGTGCAATCCAGGACGCGAATCTCCGGGCGGAAGAGCACCCAGTTGCCGTGGGCGTCCGGGTTCTTGACGTGTTCTACCATGCGCGGCTCCTTCCTTATAAAAGCGCAAGAAGATATCATGCGCTTCGAGGGCAGTCAATCTGATAATTCGACCGTTGGCGGGGGGCGACTCAAGAAGAAGGGGCTGGATCGTAGCGCAGCCCCAAGATGATGGGGGTGCGCGGCGTTCGTGCGCGATGGGTTGGGTGTCAGAGCGCAGCAGCGGCCGTGGCGCTTTCAGGGGCAGTCCAGCGTCGATAGCGCAGGAGCAGTATCAGCCCCGGCGCCGCGATGAACGTGGCGACGAGGAAGTAGACCGTCCACCCGGCGTTCGCCTCAAGCCATCCCGCCGGCGGGCCGGTGAGGACGCGGGTGAGCGCCATGAGGCTCGTGAAGAGCGCATATTGGAACGCGGTGAACCGCTTGTCGCAGATGCTCATCAGGAACGCGATGTAGGCAACGGTGCCCATCCCGGCGCAAAGGTTCTCGATGACGACGGCGACGATCATCAGCGGGTAGGGGCGGACGAGGTCGACGGTTTGCACGGCCCAGTCGATCGGCAGGCCGACGGATTGCCCCGCAGGGCTCATCGCGTCGAAGGCTCCGCTTGCCGTGACGACCGCCGCGGCGGGTGGAAGGTCGCGTCCGACCCAGGCGAGGAGCGCGTAGGAGAGCCCCGCGAGTCCCTGCACAAGCCCGAACACCCAGAGCCCCCGGCGGACGCCGAGCTTCACCATGAGCGGCCCGGCGACCGCCGCGCCGACGATGGTGGCGATGACGCCGAAGGTGTTGGTGAAGAGGCCGATGTCCGTGTTGGTGAACGTGAGGTCCTTCATGAACGGCATCTGGAGCGCGAGCGTCATGGCGACGTCGAGCTTGAAGAGGAGGATGAAGAGCAGTATCTCAACCGCGCCTCGGCGGCGGAGGAACTCGGCGAGAGGCTTGACGACAGAGTCGGCGAGAGTTCTGGGCGGCATCAGCCCGGTCTGGGGCTCGGGGGCCAGGAAGGTGGCGAGGACGCCGATGCCCATCGAGCCGGCCATGAGGTAATAGACCGTGCGCCAGGGAAGGTAATCGGCCAGGACCAGCGCGAGGGCGCCCGAGGCGAGCATCCCGAGGCGATAGCCCATGGTGCCGACGCTGGAGCCCGCTCCGACCTCGTTGGGCGCGAGGATGTCGGTGCGATAGGCGTCGATAACGATGTCCTGGCTGGCGCTGAAGAAGGCGACCATGAGGGCGAGGACCGCCATGTTCAGCGTGTGCGCCGACGGGTCCGTGGCGGCCATCAAGACGATGCCGACCACGAGCATTGCCTGCGCGATGAGAATCCACCCGCGCCTTCGCCCCAGGAACGGCGGCACAAAGCGGTCCATCATCGGCGCCCAGAGGAACTTGAGCGCGTAGGGAAGCCCGACGAGGGTGAGGAGTCCGATCGTCTCGATCCTGAGCCCGACCGACTTGAACCACGTCTGGAGCGCGGCCCCCGTCAAGCCGAGCGGAATGCCGGAGGCGAACCCGAGAAGCAGGATGACCAGCATCCGCCGGTTGGCGAAGATGCTGAAGATCGCGCTCACGCCCGAAGCGCCTCCCGGAGGAATCCGCCCGCAGCCTTGATGAGACGTCTCGCCTCGGGGTAGCTCACGCCGCGCAGGTGCATCACGATCGCGGTCTTCGTTTCGCCCCTGCCGTCGGCGAGAAGCCGCGCGGCCTTCGAGCGGGTGACGCCGGTCACGGAGGCGATGATCCTCTCCGCGCGGTCGCGCAGCTTGAAGCTTCGCGCGCTGAGGTCGACCATCAGGTTGCCGTAGACCTTGCCCGTGCGAATCATCGCGGCGGTGGTGAGGGTGTTGAGGACGAGTTTTGTCGCCGTGCCGGACTTCATGCGCGTGGAGCCCGTAAGCGGCTCAGGGCCGACGACCGGGATGATGAGCACGTCCGCCTCGACGGCGCCTCGCGCCTCGGGGGCGAACGTGAGGAATACGGTCTTTGCGCCGATGCGCTTCGCGCGGTCGAGCGCGCCCTTCACGTAGGGCGTGAGTCCGCAGGCCGCGATGCCGACGACGGTATCGCCCGCGCGAACGCGCCGCTTCTCGACCGCCTTCGCCCCCGCGGCGGCGTCATCCTCGGCCCCCTCGCTCGACCGGACGAGCGCCCTTCGGCCTCCGGCGATGATTCCCTGCACGAGCGTCGGCCGCACCCCGAACGTCGGCGGGCATTCCGACGCATCGAGTACGCCGAGCCTTCCGCTCGTTCCGGCGCCGACGTAATAGAGTCGTCGTCCCGCGCGGAACGATTCCGCGATCAGGTCCACCGCCCGCGCGATGCTCTTCCTCTCCTTCGCCACCGCTGGCGCGACCCGCGCATCCTCGGCGTTGAGCAACTTCACGATCTCCAGCGTGGAACATCGGTCGATATCCCGCGTTCGCGGGTTGCGCCGCTCGGTCGTCAGCTTGGATCTGTCATGCATGGTTCAACGTATCCTTGGTTGCGTTCGCTGCCCAGAAGGAATGGCGGGGTAGACAGGCGTGTCCGGGCCTATCCGTGAAGGCAGAGCCAAGCCGGTGCGCCGCCGCGCGATGGTGATAATCTACTCCGTTCGGCCTGCGGCTGCAACGGTCATTCGCGGGATTCTTCGTTTTGGGGATTGGGTCGCGGCGGGGCGGAAGCCGCCTACCGGATCTTTCCGAGCGTGGTCTCGGCGAACTTGACTCGATACTCTCCGGCGGGGATCGCCCACGGGTCGGTGACGGCGATGCGGGCACCCGTGAAGGCGTTTCGCACCGCGTTCATCAGGGCTCGCGCCTTGCCGAGGGTCTCGACGGTCTTGGAGTTCTGCTTGGCGAGGTCCTCCTTGTAGCGAGCCGCCTGGGCCGTCAGGCGGGTCACCTCGTCGGCGAGGCGGGCGATCTCCTTGGAGGTCGCCGGTATGTCGAGGAGCAATTGTCGTAACCTCACAACGTCCGGCGGCCCGCCGTTTGCTCCCCCATGGGAGTGGGAGGCGTATTGCTGTTTTAGGTCTTGCAGCTTGTCCTCCTGATACTTGCGGTCGTTCTGAGTGTTGTAGCAAAGCCTCTCCGCCCCCTCCAGCGAGTCGGTCAGCTCCTTGACCTTCGCGGCGGCCTCGCCGGAGTTCAACGAGAGATCGCGTATCTCCCGGAGCGTGGGGCAGTCGAGGCGCAACTCGGCCTCGATGCCCGGTTTGCAGTCGATCACCAGGTCCATGACCACGGTCGCGTTGCTCTTCGGGTCGGTCCATTGCCACGAGTTGCCCGTCTTGCGCGGCGTCCAGTCGTTGGCGCCCGCGACGCAGAAAGTCACCTGTTTTGGCCAGGGGCAATCGAAGGGGCGCGCGTCGGTCGACGTGAGCAAGCCGTCAGCGTCAAAGCCGATCGCAAATTCGCCGACAGGCGAGAGGGGGCGGAGTAGGCAGCGATGTATCTTCTTCTCGTCGGGGTCGAAAGCGTCGAGCGGCACGTTCGCCGCTATGCTTTCCAGGTCGTAGTCCGCGAGCGTCTTGTCGCTGAGCGTCACGACCAGTACCGCGCCCGATCCGCTTTTCGTGAGACGACAGACCGCGAGCGGCGTCTCCGGCCGACCGGCGCACACGAGGTCGAATAGCCCCTCGTCCAGAGTGCGGAGGCGGAGCGAAACGGGACACGGACACGCGGAAGCGGAGGGCCCGAACGAGGGAAGGTCGAGCAGCGCGCAGGCGTTCCCCACGCGGAAACGATACGTGCCGGCCGTGCCGCGGTCGTTGACAGAGACCACGCTGGTCACGGAAGCGTCGCGCGAGACGTCGCGAGGGAGCAGCCCCATGAATACCCACGGAACTCGTTCACGGGATGGCGGCATCTCCGGCGAGGAATGCGCAGGCGTTGTCGTCGCGATGGGGCCGGGGTCGGCGGAACGGGAGGACACCATAGGCGGGGCGGCCTTCCGCGAATGTCTGCGCTCTGCGGGCGGCGCGGACTCGTCTTGCGTCGTCGGCGCAGCGTCCGCGACGGCTTGATTCGCGCGCGCCTTCTCCTCCTGCTCGCGCCATGAGAAGATGGCGCCGATCACCAAGATAATGACTCCGGCGGCAACGAGAGCCGGGGTCCAGTAGTTCCTTGACTTCAGCATAGGCGCCCTGGTGCTTGGCTTGTCAGACATGATGACCTTCCGTGAAACACCGCTGCGCTCGCAACGTGAGGGCCGGGCCGGACGGCAACATTATGGCCGACGGCGTATTGTAGGGCGCAAACCTTTCGTGTCAAGCAGAAGTATCGTGATAAAGCGGTTGGCCGAGTGGGCGTCCGTCCGCCCGCGTTCGATGCTTGACGGCGGTTCGCGCAGCGTTATAATGCTCGAAATCGCGCCTCGGAAGGCGCCGGTCGAATGAGAAGGAGCCTCGCATGGCATCTCGGATCGTCGGATTGGCGGTGCTGGTCGCGCTGTCTGTGGCGAATTGCACCAGTGCGGAACCCGGAAAGGAGCCGAACGTGGCGAACACCGTCGTGCTGATGAAGACGTCGCTCGGAGACGTGAAGATCGAGCTGTGGGCCGACAAGGCGCCGGAGACGGTGAAGAACTTCCTGGCCTACGTGGACGACAAGTTCTACGATGGGACAATCTTCCACCGCGTCATCCCGAACTTCATGATCCAGGGCGGCGGATTTACCGCGGACATGAAACAGAAGGCGACCAAGGCCCCGGTCAAGAATGAGGCGAAGACGGAGGTCTCCAACGTCCGCGGGACGCTCGCGATGGCCCGGACGAACAATCCTGATTCGGCGACGGCGCAGTTCTTCGTCAACGTTGTCGACAACGGTTTCCTCGATCACAAGGACGACTCGGTGCGCGGGATGGGCTACTGCGTCTTCGGCAAGGTCATCGAGGGGATGGACGTCGTCGACAAGATCAAGGCCGTGCGCACGAAGACCGCCGGTCAGTTCGAGAACGTGCCGGTCGAGCCCGTCGTCATCACCAGTATTGCGCGGGTCAATGTTAAGTAGGGGCACGGCATGCCGTGCCCGAGTCGTTGATCAGTGGGCGGACCTCGTGTCCGCCCCTTTTCATTGGCGCCGCCGTCCCGGAACGATCTTCCCGAGGATGACTGGGCTGCGTGCCCCCGTGGCGGAGGGGACGTTGGACGGCCTGCCGAGCCACGTCTCGCGGGCGAGAATGGCGAAGGAGACGGCTTCCTTGGCGTCGGTGGGGATGCCGTAGTCGTCGATGATGCCGACCGCTGCTTCCGGAATTGCCACGCGAATCATCGCCACGAGCGTCGCATTGTGGGCGCCGCCGCCACAGAGGATGACTTCGTCGACCGGGCCGGGGAGGAACCGGCGATAGGCGTCGGCGATGGAGCAGGCGGTGAACGCCGTGGCGGTGGCGAGGAGGTCGAATGAGGCGATCTTCCGGCGTCGTGCATCGCGGTAGAGCGGTTCGGCGAACGCGCGGCCGAACTCCTCGCGGCCCGTGGATTTCGGCGGGCGCGCCTTCAGGAACGGATGCCGCATCAGCCTGCGGAGGATGGCCTCGTTCACTTCTCCCTTCGCGGCGAGTCGTCCGCCGGCGTCATACGCCAGGCGGCCGTTCGTGATGATCTGCGTGAGTGCGTCCATGACCATGTTGCCGGGGCCCGTGTCGAAGGCGATGACGTCCTTGAGCGTTCCCCCGGCGGCAAGATACGTGACGTTGGCGATGCCGCCGATGTTCTGGAGCGCGCGCGACTTCGTCCGATGGCGGAAGAGCCTGTAATCCGCGAACGGCACCAGCGGGGCGCCTTCCCCTCCCGCGGCCATGTCGCGCGGGCGGAAATCCGCCACGGTCGTGATCCCCGTCCTCTCCGCGATAATCGCCGGCTCCCCAATCTGCAGCGTCGACCCCGGGAAAGAGGTACTGTGTGCCTTTTTCGGGGGAAGATGGCAGACGGTCTGGCCGTGGGAGCCGATGAGGTCGATGGAGTGAAGCGGGACCTTGGCGCGCTTGGCGATGCGGATGAGTGCCCGGGCGAATATCTCGCCGAGGGCGAAGTTGAGCCGGCACAGCTCGTCCACCCGTCCGCGGCCTGGCTCGGCGACATGGAGCACCTGTTTGCGAACATCAGCCGAGTAGGGCACGTTGCCGTGCGCTCGGACCGTGGCAGACAGGAATGTCTGCCCCGCAAGGTCGACGATCGCGACCGAGACGCCGTCGGCGGAGGTGCCCGACATGAGCCCAGCGATCCTCAATCGCTTTCTCAACGCGATGCCTCCCCAACAAGGGCCTGGAAGATGCGCAGGTGTTCCGGCCGGTCGGTCAGGCTTTCGGGGTGCCACTGGATGCCGAGCATGAATCGGAGCTTCGGGTCCTCGACCGCCTCGATCATCTCGTCGCTTTCGCAGAACGCGGTCCTGACGAGCGATTCGGGAACGTCCTTGAGCGCCTGGTGGTGCGAGCTGTTGGTTTCGAGCCGGTCGACGCCGACGATCTCGTGAAGCCGCGTCCCCGGCACGATGCGCACCCAGTGAATCTGCCGCGGTTCGTTCGTTGCCCAGTCGCGGTGGTGCTTCACGGCCTTCGGCAGTTGTGCGGGGATGTGCTGCCAGAGCGTGCCGCCATAGGCGACGTTGAGGGCCTGGATTCCGTAGCAGATGCCCAGCGTCGGGATGTTGCGCCTGCGCGCGGCGTCGATGATCCGGAAGTCGAGCTTGTCACGCTCGGGGGCGACGGTCTGGGTCTTCTCGTGCCGCGGCTCGCCGTAGCGTTCGGGGGGGACGTCCGGGCCGCCGATGATGACGAGGCCGCCGAGGCGGTCGAGCACATCGAGCGGGTCGGCCTCATCGCCAAGCTGCGGAATGACGAGCGGAATTCCCCCGGCCCGCGCGACGGCGACGGAGTAATTGTTGTGGCACTCGGAGACCTTCTCCTTGTAGTTGCACGTGACACCGATCAGGGGTTTCATCGCGCTTCGGCTCCTTGCTGAGGTCGGTGAAATTGTATCAGGGCCACCCGGAAGGCTCCACGAAAATCACACGGACGGGATGATTGCACTTGCGCGAAAAGCGCGGAGCATTCATAATTCCCGCTCCGGGGGCATCGCTCAGCCCCCCGTCCAGCGGAGGAGAAATGGAACTCACCAAGATCAACCTGAAGGGGCACGGCCGGTTCGAGGAAGCGCCGGCGACGTTTACGATCACGCGCTTCAACCTGCCGTCGAAGTGGGACTACGTCTATACCAACTCGCTTGCGCTCCTGCGCCTCAAGCACGACGGCGGGGCGTATCTGCAGACCGATCCGCCCGGAGGGCCGGCGATGTTCCGGCAGGAGCGGCTCGAATCATCGCCCGCGTTCTTCACGTGGGTCATCCCCGACGGCGGCGAGGGCGCGTTCTCCAATTTCAATCTCCCCGCGACGACCGGCGAAAGGCCCGGCTCCGAGCCGGACGAATTCACCTGCACGTTCTCGCCCGAAGCCGCGCGGTGGCGGATGCTCAAGGACGGCTGGCTCGTCGAGACCGAATACTGGGTGCCGCCGGGCTTGGCGGCTGCGATTATGACGGTGCGCGTGACGAACGCCGAGGCGACGTCGCGCGGCGTCACGCTGATGCCCGTGCTTCGTCCGCACATGGCGCCCTTCTCGCTGGCGCCGTGGGACGTTCCGGCCATCTACCAGACGTCGGCCCTGTGCCGCGTGGGCAAGGCGCTCGGGATGTGGGTCGAGACGCGCGATCCGGGCGGGGTGGCGAAGCGCCGGTTCCGCGGGGCATTTCTGAGCGACCTCGACGCCGACACGTTCGAGGTGGCTGCCAACGCATTTATGGGGAGCGGCGATTGGGCGAACCCGGAGGCGGTTGCCAATGCGAAGCTCGGCCGGAAGGTTTCGAAGAGCGCAAGCTACCCCTATGGCGTCGACGGTCCGGATGTCGCGGCGATCGGCCAGCCGATTCTCGCGGCGCTCGCGAAGAAGTTCACCCTGGCGAAAGGCAAGTCGGCCGAGTTCACCGTCGTCTTCGGCAAGCTGCCGCCGACGGAGGACGGGACGCTGCCGAAGAAGGCGGAGCTTCGGAAACTCGCGCGATATCTCGACCCCGAGGTGCGGCGGAAGGGCCTCGACGCGGTGCGGAAGCGTTATGACGACCTTTTCGCGCTGCGGCGCATCGAGACTCCGGACGCGGCGTTCAACCGCTACGTGAACGAGTGGATTCCGCTGCAGCTCGACTGGGTGACGCTGCTTGACCGCGGCTGGCCGACGGGAATGCGCGGCACGCGAGACGCGGCGCAGGATACGACCGGCATGATTCCGCTCGACCCGGCGCTGGCGCGCGCGAGGCTCCTCGAAATCTTCACCATCGAGCGCACCGACGGCTGGTTCCCGAGGCAATACAACACGGCCGGGCCGTCGGGCGTCCATGACCTGCGTCCCTACGTCGACTCGGCTTGCTGGGTGTGGGAGTTCCTGCACAAGTACATCTGCTATACGAGGGACTTCTCGATCCTCAAAGAGCGCCTGCGCTGGCTGGACAGCGCGAGGAAGGCCACCGTTCTCGAACACGCCGTGCGGCTCTTCGAGTATTACCTGTCGCCGAAGAACATCGGCGAGCACGGACTCTGCAAGATCCGCGAGGGCGACTGGAACGACAGCGCGAACGCCGCCGGGCTCGAAGGGCGGGGCGAGACGGTGATGGTGACCTGTCAGGCGGTGCTGGGGTTGACGCAGGCGGCGGAACTGCTCGAAGGGCTCGGCGACACGAGGCTTGCTGGGTGGTTCCGCGCGGGCGCGAAACGGTTTCGCGCAAATGTCCTCAAGCACGCCCTCAACCGCGAGGGATACTTCAACCAGACGTTCAACGACGACGGGAAGTGGATCTTCACGCCCAGCGACCCCGACGGTCGGCGGCGCGTGAACGGGCCGGCCAACTCCTTTGCGGTCATCGCGGGGATCGCGACGAGTAAGGTTCGCGAAAGCGCCTTTGCCGCGCTCAACTCGCTGAAGGGCCCGTACGGCTGGCGGCTCTTCTATCCGGCGCTCGGTCGGCCGCCGATCGACAAGCTCGGGCGAATCGGACAGGGCGATCAGTATAAGGGCATCGGCGAAAACGGCACGTGCTACAACCACGGCGCCCAGGGCTTCCTCGCGCGCGCCTGTTGGACGGCGGGGCGGGGAACGATGCTCCACCAGGTGCTGACCTGGATGTTCTCCTACGACCAGAAATGCCACCCGGTCGACGTGCAGAAGACGCCGCCCTATGCGGTGGTCAATCACTGGAAGGAAGCGCCCGGCCTGGAGGGAGTCGGCGGCGACACGTTCCTGTCCGGCTCCATCTCGACGGCGCTGCGCAACGTGTATCAGGGCATCGCGGGATTCCGGCCGGGGCTCGTGGACGTCACGCTGGACCCGGTTCTGCCCGCGGCGTGGAGGCGTGTGCGCGCGGAGGTGCCGTTCCTCGGCGGGCGCTGGACGATCGAGGTGCGCAACCCGAAGGGCGTCCAGGCCGGAGTCGCGAGCATCCTCGTCGACGGCAAGCGCCTTGCGCGCATCGTCAATGACAAAACGCTGGAGCGGAAGGTCGGTGCGCTCAGGATCGACGGCTTGAAGCCCGGCGAGAACCATCGCGTGGAGATCACCCTCGGATGACGACGGACGACTCGGGCCAACGACTGAAGGAAGCGATCGATTCGCGAGCGGCGCTGTGGAAGTCGCTGCGGGAACGCATGGTTCTCGTGACCACCACCCGCGGCGCCGAGCGGGCGTTTCATCGGCCCGGCGACGTTGCGGCCGAGGCGAAGCGGCTTGCCGAGTGCGGCGTCACGCCGGAGCTTGTCGAGGAGTTCGCCGAGGCGCTTGAGGCGAGGGCCCCGGCTCGGCCGTGCGTTATGGATATCATCCAGGCCGCCTCGCTCGTCAGGGAGCAGGGGCTGGCTCCGGCCGATGCGCTGCTGCGCGCGCGGATTCGCTACCAGGGGACCGACGGCGTTCGCGGCAAGGTCGCGGCCGATAACGGCGACGAAAGCCCGCTGGCGTGGCTCGTCACGCGCGGGGAGTTCACGCCGGGCGTCGCGGAACTGCTGGCCGCGGGGGTGATGGTCGCTCGCGGGCCGGGCGAGACGGTGAAGGTGGTCGTCTGCGAGGACGGCCGCGACGCCTTCGGCGAAAGGCGCTACGCCCGCGCGGTGATGCGGGCCTTCCTGCGCTATGGGTGCAAGGTCTTCGACCTGGGCATCGCGCCGACGCCTCTTGCGCCCGTCGCGGCGGCGGAACTCGGCGCGGAAATCGCCGCGGTTGTTACGGCGAGCCACAATCCCGCCGACCAGAACGGCGTCAAATTCTTCCTCGCCGGGCGGAAGCCGCTGCCGGAGGAAGGCGATTGCCCGCTTTCTGCGGGGGCGTTCGTCGCGGCGCTGGAAGGGATGCCGAAGGAAAAGAGCGACCAGCCGGACAAGGTGGACGCGCGGAAGATGCTGCTCGACTTTGTCGAGGCGAAGGTCGCGAAGGAGGACGTCGAGGCCCTTCGCGCGGCGCGGCTGGTGGTGGACGTTGCGCACGGGGCGTTCGCGCCTTATGCCGGGGAGATCCTTTCGCGTCTGGGGCTGGCCGGCGAGGTCATCAACGTCGACATGACCGGCGACAACATCAACCGCAACTCCGGCGTCGCCTACATCGAGGGCAAGGAGATCGTGAAGGGCGCGGACGTCGAAGCGGAGATCGCGCTCGTCGGCCGCGTGCGGAAGATGGCGAGGGAGCATCCCGAGCCGGCGTTCGGCATCGCGCTTGACGCCGACGGCGACCGGGGCATGGTGCTCGTCTATGACGCGAAGGCCGACGAGGTGCGCATCATCGACGGCGACCGGCTGGCTTTTCTGATGGTTCGTTGTTCTGTAGGGGCACGGCATGCCGTGCCCGATCTCGTCTTCGCCGGGACGGTCGAAAGCGACCTTGCCGTCTTCGACGCTCTTGAGAAGATGAAGGTGGAGACCGTGCTGACGCCCGTGGGCGACAAGTGGCTTTCCGCGCGTCCGGCGCTGGCGGAGAGGCTTCTCGTAGGCGAGGAGGCGTCGGGCCACATCGTCTGGCCGATTGAACTCGTCGCGGACGGCAAGTCCGGGACGATCGTTGCGGGCAACGGGATTCTTACCGGGCTTCGCGGGGCCGCCGCGATACTTCGGCTGGGGCTTAAGCCCGCGGATGCCGCGGAGCCCTATGAGCCCGGGGTGTTCAAGACGTTCCACACCTATTACACCGACCGCGCGAGGTTCTTCCGCGGAAGCCCGGTGTGGACGGAGGACGCGCGCCTCGTCGAGACGGAACTGGCGAAGCTGAGGGAGGCCGGGAAGTTTCCCGCGA
This sequence comes from Planctomycetota bacterium, assembly GCA_037439485.1. Taxonomy (GTDB): domain Bacteria; phylum Planctomycetota; class DG-23; order DATKVD01; family DATKVD01; genus JBBIVY01. Next base: position 43,174 of record JBBIVY010000009.1, read on the forward strand.
AGGCTCGGCTCGTGGCGGTGGACTTCGACGACGACGCGGACATGCTCTATCTGCGCGTGCAGACGAACGGGCACGTGCTGGGCGCGGTGTTCGCTCGCAACAGCGGCACGGAGAACAAGACCGCAAGCTATGCCCGCGGCCTCGCGGAGTATCGCGAGGGCCTCATCGCCCTGGCGCGCGCGATGAACGAGAATCACCAGCGGTCGATGAAGGATCTGCGATTGGCCGAGGCGCGCGCCGGGGTGGCGCTTGCGGCGGCGGTCGAGGAGAAGGGGAAGTTGACGTTGGAGGCGGCGGGCGCGGTCGTCCGCGAGCACGGGATCGAATCGGCGGCCGGGCTCGAAAGCTTGCTCTTTGCGCTTGCGCGCGAAGGGAACATCCGCCGGGCCGGAAACGATATCTTGAAACCCAACGGTAGGTAAAGGAGACGCGGATGCTGTGGGAGAACCTGACGGGGCCGGACTTTGCGAAGGCCGTGAAGGAGACGGGGGTGTGTGTCATCGGCATGGGCGTGCTGGAGAGGCACGGCGACCACCTGCCGCTTGGGCAGGACGTGCTTGCGGTTCACGGGATCTGCAAACTGGCGGCGGAGCGCGAGCCGGCGGTGGTATTCCCGGCGTGGTACTTCGGGCAGATCTACGAGGCGCGCGCGTTTCCGGGCTGCGTCACCGTCAAGCCGACGCTGCTGCTCGAGTTGATCGAGGCCGTGTGCGACGAGATCGGCCGCAACGGCTTCAGGAAGATCATCTTCGTCAACGGCCACGGCGGCAACCGCTTCCTGCTGCCGCTCATCGCTCAGTGCTCGCTCTGGCAGAAGAAACCCTATTCCGTCTACATCCAGGAGTTCAAGCTGAGTCCCGAGCGCCAGAAGAAGTGGGAGCAGATTCTGCGGACGGAGTATCACGGCCACGCCTGCGAGTGCGAGACGAGCATGGCCCTGCACATGTTCCCGGAGCTGGTGAAGATGAAGGATCTGCCGAAGCAGGATGCGCCGCCGATGAACCGCGGCAAGGACCTCAAGGGGCTCTTCACGGGCATCGGCTGGTACGCCGACCATCCGGAACACTACGCCGGAGACGCTCGTCCCTCCACCGCCGAGCGGGGTCGGCAACTGCTGGACGTTCGCGTCGACCAGATCGCCGAGGTCATCGCCGCCGTCAAGGCGGACAAGGTTGTGCCTGCCCTCGAAGCCGAGTTCCACAAGCGCGCCGCGAATCCGTGCGCGACGGGACGCAAGGGCAGGAAGTAAGGAGCGCCGATGCTCCAGGTCTACCCCGACTACGAGGCCCTCAGCGCCGCGGCGGCGGAGTTCAGCCGCTCGGCGGGAAGGGAGTCGTTTCTGAAGCGGGGGCGCTTTGACCTGGTGCTCTCGGGAGGCAGGACGCCGAAGAGGGCGTACGAGCTGCTGGCGCCGATGATACGGCTCGACGTTCGTCTGCGCGGCGCGCTGCGGGTCTTCTGGGGCGACGAGCGTTGCGTGCCGCCCGAAAGCGACGAGAGCAACTACCGATTGGCGAAAGAGACGCTCATCGACCCGGCGCTCATCCCGGCGAGGAGCGTCTTTCGCATTCAAGGCGAATCGCCCGACCCCGCGGCCGAGGCGGAACGATACGATTCTGTCTTCCCCGCAGCGCCCGACCTCATCGTCCTCGGCATGGGTGCCGACGGCCACACGGCCTCGCTCTTTCCGGGCAGCCCCGCGCTCAAAGAGACGGCGAGGCGATTCGTCGCGGTGACAGGGCCGGTCGAGCCGAAACGGAGGATATCGCTTTCGCCCGCCGGCCTTACGTCGGCCCGTCGCGTGCTTGTCATCGCATCCGGTCCCGACAAGGCCTCGGCCCTGGCCCGTGTCCTCGCAGAAGACGGCGACGTCAGCCGCACGCCTGCGCGCCTCGTTCGCGATGGCAATTGGCTTGTCGACCGCGCCCTCGCGGACGCGGCCGGAATCCGGTAGCCGCGCCGCGATATTCTACCGCCCGCAGCACTTCTTGTATTTCTTGCCGCTGCCGCACGGGCACGACTCGTTGCGGCCGACCTTCTTCGGCGCGACATAAGGCGTCGCGGCGTCGTCGGGCATGGGGCTTTCAGGATACCCGTCATCCGGCAGTTCGTCCGAATCGCCCTCCAGCATGTCGTCAAGCTCCGATCCGCCGTCCTTTGCAGGCGGCGAAGCGGCAAACGGAGATCGTTTGGCGGAGGCGAGGGCCTCGCTCACAAGGCCGAGCCCCTTGACGCCGAGCCTGCGGCGGGCCTTGTTCCAATTCCCCTCGACGGTCAAGTCCACGCGGTCGGCGGCGTAGGCTTGCTCGATCAGTTCGGCGGCCTCGGTGGCTCTAAGGTCGATGAGATACGAGATGATGAACGCGTTGAGCGACTCATCGTTCTTCTCGAACCGGCGGAGCGTTTCAGCGAGCGCCCGAATCGCCGCGGCGCGAGTTTCGGGTTGGCGCTCCGCCAACATGGCGATCGCCCGGGCGGCAACGGTTCGCGGATAGACCTCGTGGGCCTTGTCGGCGAGATACGCGCTGAGAGGAGGGATGGCCTCCGGTCCCATCCACGCGAAGACGTACGGCATCTCCTCCAGATACCAATCGTCGTCGTCGATGTCGAGCGGGTCCATCAAATTGAGGAGTGGGCCGAGCGCCTCCATGGCGCGCAACTGGGCGAGGCACCGCCAGGCGTGAATGGGGGCATATCCGGCGACGTAGTTCTTGTCGTCGGGCCAGTCGTCCTGCGGCTCGGCCCACTGCCGCGCGACGGCGATCAGTTCGGGCACGTCGGCGGGCGTCACGCCGAGTTTCGCGACGTAATCGACCTTGTCGGACTCCCAGTCCCACGTATTCTGGGGGTCGCCGAACGTCTGAAGGCGGGCCAGAAGGGATCCGCGCTCGGGAGTTGGGTTCATGATATCGCGCTCCTCAAAGGGCGTGTTCCTCACCCCAGCAGCTTCGCCGCCTCGTGCAGCCGCTGGATGATGGGCACCTTGATGGGGCATCGCTTGAGGCATTCGCCGCAGGCCTTGCACGCGGCGGCGGACTTGTCGCCTTCCTTGGCCTTGGCCATCGACTCGTATCGCTTGCGGGCGAACTCGACCTGGCCGAAGAACTTCGCCCGGTTATACCACTCGAAAGTTTGCGGGATTTGGACGCCATGCTTGCAGGGCATGCAGTAGCCGCACTGCGTGCAGAACTTCGACGCCTCCGAGCGGATGTTCTCAAGGCGCGAGAGGAACCGCCTCTCCTCGGCCGGAGTCAGCGGCACCTTCCGGTTTGCGACGGCCGCGTTCTCCTCGACCTGCGCGACGGTGTTCATCCCCGACAGCGCGGAGACCACGCCCGGCGTCGCCAGCACATAGCGGAGCGACAGCTCCGCCGGGGTCTTTGCGCCCGGAAGAAGCGCCATGATCTCCTTCGTCGGCGCCGCAAGCGATCCTCCGCCCACGGGATTCATGATGGAGACGCCGATGCCCTTCGAGGCCGCGTATTCGATCATCTCACGCAGTTTCGGGTTCATCCAGTTGTAGCTGAAGAGCAGGGCGGAGAACTCGCCGGTGTCGATGATCTTCTTCACGCTCTGAGGCGCGTCGTGAACGGACGCGCCCCGGCGGCGGATGAGCCCGCGCTTCATGGCCTTGTCGGTGAACTTCACGAACGCGCGGCCCTTCTTCTTCCACGTCGCCAGATCGATCGAGTGATGGAAGAGGTAATCGATGCAATCGACGCCCATCTTTTCGAGGGACTCATCCAGCAGGCGCTCGAAGTACTCGATCGGCTCGTCGCGGTACCACGGGGTTTTGGTCTGAATGTATATCTTCTGGCCCTTCCAGCCCTTGAGCGCCTTGCCGATGGCGATCTCGCTCTTGCCGTGGTGATAGCCGTGGTGGGTGTCGAAGAGGTTGACCCCGGCGTTCATCGCGGCGCGCATCACCTCGACGGAGCGCGCGTAGTGAACGCTTCCCCAGTCGTCTTTCTTCTTCCCGGGCAGGCGCATGACGCCGAAGCCGAGGCGCGAGACGAGCGGGCCATCGCTGCCGTATTGACGGTATTTCATTGCGTGAAGTTCTCCCTATGGAGCGTATCCCTCGGATTGTAACAGGGGCCGGCGAGTTTTCCACAAAGCGCCGATACTTTTTCTGCGGCGGCGGGTTGAACGAATGGAACCAGGGAGGGCATCGAAAGGAGTCGCGCCATGCTGAAGATTGTGATCGCAGCCGTTGCGGGGGTGCTGTGTCTTTCTCTGGTGTCCGCTCCGGCGGCGTATTCGGACGCGGGCGCAGGCGGTTTCGCCGCGAAACATCCGCGGCTTGCGGAGAAATTCCAGAACCTGCCGCAGTGGCAAAAGGACGATATCAAGAAAGTCGTCAGGCACGCGCACATGGCCGTCAAGGCCGTGCGGTCGAACCCGAAGCTGACGGCTGAGCAGAAGGAGACGCGGATCGCCGAGATCAAGAAGCACGCGAGGGAGCGCATTTCGAAGATCCTGCATTCCACGGAGCCTTTGAGAGGGCACGCAGGCGCAAAGTAGCGCCAAGGCGTTCCCTTTCCCCCGGGCGGCGGTCCCTCCCCGCCGCCCGAATTATTTAACCGGCTCGATCCCCACGACCTCGCTGAGCGAGTCGTCGGCCTTGCGGATTCGGACGGAGGCCTGCCAGAATCGCTCGTATTGGTTGACGCGCATCCGCAATTCGTGCTCGCCGGCCTGGAGGCGCAGCGTTCTCCGCTCCGCCGAACGCGTGACGGGCTTGTCGATGTCGTCATACTCGTAGCGCAGCTTCCCGTCGATCCAGAACATCATCTGGTCGTCGGACTGCATGAGGAAGACGTAGTCGGCCGTCTCGGGAACGCGGATTCGCGTGCGGGCGTAGATCGTGACGTTGGTGGGGGCGTTGGCGCTGTTGCCTTCGGTCTGCATGCCGAAGTCGAGCACGCCGAAGTGCATGAAGCTCGATTCCTTGAAGGGCTCCCACTGCCGCGAGTCGCGCGGGTCGGGGTTCTTTGCGCCGTCGAACGGGCCCTTGCGGCCGTTCTCCAGATAATCGATCGGGCCGATGACCTGCCAGAGGAAAGGCCGGACGAGCGTGTCGTGCGTCTCGGCGACGACCTTGTCCTCGACGGAAAGCTCCGCGTGCAGCATATACTCCCGCCGGTCGAGCCCGGCGATGTTGAGGCCGTCGAAGGAGAGCGGCACCCAGGCGAGGTCGCTCAGTGTTGCGAGATTGACCGGGCGCTCCAGGACCTTCCAGTTTTTGCCGCCGAGTCCGGCGCCTTCAAGCCAGACCTTGAGCGAGCCCTTCGCGTCGCTCGCCTTGAGCCGGCGCATCGTCACGTTGATGTCGGGCGAGTGGCCGGGCCTGAGCACTTCGTCGGCGAGGTCAAAGGAGAGATGGACCGGCGGGGCCTTCTTCTGCCATGCGGTCCCTTCGCCGGTCTTGAAGTTCTCCTTGTAGGCGGGCCCCGGCTGCGCGCCTCCCCATCCGAAGAGCCGTTTCGGACTGATCATGAACTGGTCGATCATCAGGCCGTCTTCGTGAATGAAGATGTTCAGGTAATGGTCCCCGGCCGAGAGGCTGAACGGGCTGCCGTCGACGACCGACCAGAGCCACTGGAACGGGTCGGTGTTGCCGAGCGTGTGCCCTTCCTCGTGGAGGACCTCGTCGACGGTCGCGCTGACGGAGTTCGAACAGTGCGTGTCCGTGGTCCACATGCGGGCGTAGAAGTAATATCGCCCCGGCTTGTCGAGGTGAAAGCGGTATTTCAGGCTCGTCGTCTCGCGCTTCGGGCGGACGTCGTAGAAGTTAAATACCTCGCAAGAGAGTTGCGCCGGGCCGTTGGTTTTTCCCTCCCACGATTGAATCCAGGCGCCGCCGCCGGCCTTCGGGTCAGCGTGAATCTCCCATCCCCAGTTCATCTCGCTCCAGTGCTCGGCCTCGAAGACGAGCGTCCCTTCGGGCGGGGGCTTGAGGTCCGGCTCCTTCGGGACGATTGCAGCGCCGCCGGCGAGAATCTCGGGACGGATCGTTCCGTTGTCGCCGCCGGCGATCTGCTCGAAGGCGCTGAGGGGCATGATCGCCGCCGGCCACTCGCGACGCACCAGGCCGCGGATGGCATTGGGATGCAGTTGGGCAAGCGTCCGGGCCGCCGAGTTATAGAGGTAGATCGGCGCATTGTCGCGGACGACCTGGTCGGCGCGGAGGTACGCGGGCACGAGGTCGGAAAGGTCGCGGGGCAGCACCCCGTGTTCCGACTGATAGCGGAGGACCTGATCGCGAACCGTGATCATCGCGTCCTTGCGCGCGGTCGCGGCGATGCGGTCGGAACGGCTGAGCAGGTGGTCGGTCAGCCACAAGACGCCGGCGAGCGTGACGGCGGCGCCGAGAATGACAATAGTCTTTTTCATATGGGCTTGTTAGTGGCTCGGCAGAAGGGGTTTCTTACGGAATCTCCGGGATAATCCCGCCCGCGACGATGTCGTTCCCGCGCACGAGGACAAAGCGTCCCATCTCCGGCAGTGCGGCAAAACTTTCGGCGACGAAAGGACGTTCCGCGCGCAGGTTCACCGAGCCGACTTCGCTCTCGCGAAGCTGCGGAGCATCCCAGGCAATCGTTTCGAGAGTGGAGGAATCGATGCGCGTGCGTATCTCCGCGGCGGTTACCGGCACGTCCTGCGTGGCGAGGCGGAGAATAAGGCGCTCCCCGCGCTCCAGGGCGGGAGTCGCCATCCAGAAAACGTTGGCCGTCACGGCCGCGACGACGCGAGGCGGCTCGGCGATGCAGGCAATGACATCCCCACGGCGGACCTGCGCGTCGTCTTCAAGCGTGATGCCGATGGAGAGCCCCGCCTCGGCGCGGTCGGCAGGGGGCGAGAGGAACCGCTCGACGGACTTGACGTGAGACCGGCCGACGACGGGGAGGATGACCACCGGATCGCCGGCAACGACCGTTCCGGACTCCACGCGGCCGGCGATGACGCGCCTGCCGCCGATGTCGTAGACGTCTTGGACGGGGAAGCGCATCGGCTTTGAGGACAGGCTCTCCGGGACGACGAACGAGTCGAGCGTCTCGATGACCGTCGGCCCGGTGTGCCAGGGCATGTGCGCGGAGCGGGAGATGATGTTCTCGCCGAGCGACGCGGAGATGGGGATGATCGCCCGCGGTTCGAGGGAAAGTCCGCCGAGGAACCGGACGAACTCGTCGGCCACCGCGGCAAACCGTTCGCGCGACCAGTCGACCTTGTCCATTTTGTTGACGAGCACCGCAAGCTGCCGGACGCCCAGCATCGAAAGGAGCGTCGCGTGCCGCCGGGTCTGCTCGCGGATGCCCTCGGCGGCGTCGATGACGAGCAGGGCCGCCTCCGCCTGCGAGGCCCCGGTGATCATGTTGCGGATGAACTCCTTGTGCCCCGGCGCGTCGATGACGACGTAGTCGCGTTTCGGCGTGTGGAAGAACGCCTGCGCGGTGTCGATGGTCATCGCGTCGCCGCGCTCTTCTTCGAGGTGGTCGGTGGCGAATGCGAGTTCCGTCGTCCTGCCGAGCGCCGCGGACTGCCGCTCGATCTCTTCGATCCTCTCCGTGGCGAGGGCTCGCGTATCGACCATGAGCCGGCCGATGAGCGTCGACTTGCCGTGGTCGATATGCCCGACGATGACGAATTTCAGCGTTTCGCGGTCCATGGAGGGCTCTCTTGATACGATCAGCGATGGAGGAGCTTGACGAAGCCGATGATGCCCAGCGTGACGAGCAGAATCCCGAGAACGATTTTCATGGCCTTCGCCGGGAGCCTCCGGGTCAGGGATGCGCCGAAGACGCCCCCGACGGCCGCGCCAATACAGAGTGCGATGGTAAGCGGTGTGCTGCCGGTGGCCTTCTGCGCCACAAAGGTGAGATAGGCGACGATGCAGATGGGCGCCTCGGCAAGGGTCGTGCAGCCGATCGAACTGCGTTGCGCGTTGCCGATGACCACCTGACCGCCCGTCGCGATGGGTCCGAAGCCGCCGCCGCTCAGCCCTTTGTTGAACGACGCGAAGAGCCCCACCGCCATCAACTTGAGCCATGAGAACGTGAACACGCGACCGGCGAGAAGGAGGATGCCGATGCCCGTGATCATGATGGTGATATACCACTTGAGGAAATGCGGGAAGCGAGTGGACACGACGCTTCCGATCACTGCCGCGATGAGCCCGAGAAAGATGATGGCCGCGACGATCTTCAGGTCGGTGGTCAGGACTCGGTTCACGGCGCCTCGGAGGCCGTTCTCGCGCCAGCCTTCGCGCACCGCCCACCAGCGAAGGGTCTTCGGACGGAGATCGGCGTTCTTCTGCCGGTGGTGGAATACCGACGCGGTGAAGCCGCCGACGGCCTGCGAGATCAGCACCGCGGGCACGACGATGATGTCGCCGCAGACGGCCAGGATCACCGGCGTCAGCACCGTGCCGTAACCCATGCCCAGGCCGGAGTCGACGAACTCCATCACCGCGGCGGCCACGGCGAACAAGACCAGGTGAAGCGTGTCCATGAGCCCCTCCGGTGGCCGTGGTTACATGTACCCGAGCGCCCGCAGCTTCTGCATCGTGTAGGCCGATTCCTTGTCCTGAGCGCGGCCGGCGCGCTCGGAGGTGGTCGTGGTGCGAAGCTCTTCGACAATCTTGTCCACCGTGTCGGCCTCGCTCGCAATCGGCGCGCAGCAGGGCGCGCAGCCGATGGAGCGGTATCGCTTGCCGTGTTTCGCGAAGTAGAGCGGGCAGATGGGCATCTTCTCGCGCTGGACGTACCGCCAGACGTCGTATTCGGTCCAGTGCAGGAGCGGGTGAACGCGCACGTGGGTCCGGTCCTCGTTCACGGCGCCTTCTTCGCCGGGGGCCTTCGCCGTGCCCAGGCGGAAATGGTCCCAGAGTTCCGCCGGCTGGTTCTTGTAGTCCCAGCGGAAGTCGTCGTCGCGCGGCGAGAAGTATCGCTCTTTCGCGCGAATGCCGTGCTCGTCGCGGCGTATGCCGAGGAGGATGGCCTCGAAGCCGTGCCTGGCGATGGCCTGCTTCAGCGCGTCGGTCTTGAGGCGCGTGCAGCAGGCGAGCTTTTCGCCGACTCCCGGGCCGACCCCTTCCGAGATGGCTGCGTCATTGCGGGCGACGATGAGCGACAGGCCGAACTCCGCGGCGTACCGATCGCGGAACTCGTAGATCTCGGGGAACTTGCGCGTCGTGTCGATGTGCAGCGCCGGAAAGGGCACGCGGCCGAAGAATGCCTTCCGCGCCAGCCACACGAGCGTGGTCGAGTCTTTGCCGATCGACCAGAGCATGGCCAGCTTGCGAAAGCGCGCGTGCGCCTCGCGAAGGATGTAGATGCTGCGGCTTTCGAGTTCATCAAGTCGGTCCACGGCGTTCCAGCCTCCAGCCTCGTATGTTCCTTGTGTTGCTTCTGCAGATCCTGCCGCTTCTGCTGTTTATGTGACACACCCGCCCTCGGGTGTGATGGCTGTTGCCTATGCTTCGCCAGTTTCTCATCCATCGAGAAGCAGAGGAACACACCCGAGGGCGGGTGTGCCACATAAGCAGCATAGGCAGCATAAGCGGCATAAGCAACGTCAGCCGCCGCGTTAGTCCATATCCCCCGGCGGGGGCACTCCCATCGTTTCGAGCATCGCTCGCGCGATCCGGTTGATGGCGGGGCGCCCCTCGGGAAGCTTCACGCCCCGGGAGATGAGGATTGCGTCCGAGAAAGTGTGCATGCCGTCCAGCTCCGTTCGGGTGAAGATATCGGCGGAGCCAATGCCCATCTTGAGATCATACCCTTCCCGGGCCACGGCGACAAGGTCCGGCGCGCGAATTTTGTCGGTGACGACCGGGTAGAGTGTTTCGCGGCGGAAGACCCGCTCGATGACCTGGTCGCCGCCGGGGGAGCGCAGCGCGAGGAGGTCGCGCTCGATCTCCGCGAGGGCCGCCTCGCGATCCTCCGGCGCGACGATCCCGGCGGGCTCGCGGCCGCGCAGGTTGAGGTGGATGCGTCCGGGGATGAGCGTGTACGCCCTGGAGCGCGTCGGGTCGATGTCGAGCGGATGACGAGGCCGGAGGCTTGCCGGGGTCGTCCAGCCCTTCTCGACCAGGTATCGCGAAAGCTGCACCTCCGCCTTGACCGGGGCAAAGCCGTGGTCCGAGACGATGATGAGCCCGGCTTCCGGGGGGACCTGCGCGACGATGAGCCCGACGAGATCGTCGACCTGGCGGAGTATCTCATACGCGCGGCCTTCGAGCCGGGAGAACAGGAAGTGGAAGAGCCGGTCGGTCTCCATGATGTGCGCGTGGAAGTAGTCCCACCGCTCCTCGGCGAGGAAGTGGAGGATCGCCTCCCCGCGTCGCTTCAGCGTGATCTCGACGTCCCGCAGGAACAGGTCGGGAGATCGCCGCGCCAGTGTCGGGTCGCTGTCGATGCGGTAGTCGTGGGCCTTCAGCCACTCGCGCACGCCGCGAAGGGCGACCTTGTCCAGGGACGGACAGAGAAAGTCCGAGATGATGATCCCGTTGACGGGCATCGGAGGATAGGTGATCGGCACGTTCATTCCGAAGACCCGGCGTCCGGCGTCCGAGAGGATCTGCCAGATATTCCTTGCGGAGATGCTCTCCGAAGACGGAATCGTGACGTCGTAGCTGTCCTTCGCGCGATCGACGAAGCCGTAGATGCCGTGCTTTCCCGGATGCTTGCCGGTGATGAACGAAACCCACGCCGCCGCCGAGACGCACGGGATGACGGAGTCCATCTGGCGGAAGTCCGCCGAGGCGGCAAGGGCGGACAGGTTGGGAAGTTCGTGGATAGCCGAGAGGGCCTTCAAGAGCGAATGGGGCAGGCCGTCGATTCCGAGGACAAATACCTGTTTCATCCAACCGTTTCCCGTATTCAGGAGCGTGAGACCTCTGTCTCTTATACGGCGTCGGAAGCTTCATTTCCACAGCAAAACCGGTCGAAGAGAAGCCTGTCTGCCTTCCAGGCGAGTGAAACCGGCGTGTTTCACGGGATTCCAGGGATTCCAAAAGCCCCATGTCCGGGCTTGGCCTCGGCTCCCGCGCCCCGGAGGGTGTGACAAATTAGAGTGGTAGATTTCATGCGGCGGAGACCCGTTTTTCGAC
>JBBIVY010000010.1:0-49746 GCA_037439485.1 Planctomycetota bacterium
AGAAGCAGATATACGGGGAAGGATGATATCCTTGATATCCAGGCCGAAATCGATGGTATGGGAGTTGTAAGGCGGGGAGTTGCATGGGGGGAGGGGTTCTGATGAAGCTCCCGGGCGTCGTTGGCTCGGGGATGCCGTGGCTGATTGACATTGGCAGGGGGGATGGTATTGTTGAGGAATCAGAGAGAGACTCACCCGCCGGGCAGGAATCGCGGGGGTGGGCATGGCACCAGGAACGAGCGTCGGAGGATCCGCCATCGCGATTGAGCGCCGGAGGATTCGAGTCCGCGGGATCGTCCAGGGGGTCGGCTTCCGCCCGTTCGTTTACCGGCTGGCTGAGGAGGAGCAACTCGCCGGCTGGGTGCTCAACGATACGCTCGGGGTGCTGGCCGAGGTGGAAGGCGCCCCCGACAACGTGAGGCGGTTCGAGCGGCGGATCAAGGACGATGCGCCGCCGATGGCGCGGGTGATGTCGGTGGAGGGCGAGTCGGTTGCGCCTACGGGCGAACGCGGCTTCGCCATCCGCCGGAGCGAATCGACCGACGCGAAGACGACGCTCGTCTCGCCGGACGTGGCGACGTGTGGCGATTGCCTGCGGGAGCTTTTCGACCCGCGCGACCGGCGATATCGCTACCCGTTCATCAACTGCACGAACTGCGGCCCGCGGTTCACGATCATCCGCGATGTGCCGTATGATCGGCCGAAGACGACGATGTCCGCGTTTGCGATGTGCGAGGAGTGCCGCCGGGAGTACGAGGATCCGCGCGACCGGCGCTTCCACGCCCAGCCCGACGCCTGCGCGAAGTGCGGCCCGCGCGCGTGGCTCGCCGATGCGAAGGGCGCCGAGCTTGCGGGCGAGGACGTCTTCCGCCATGCGGCGAAGCTCCTGCGCGAGGGGGCCTGCGTCGCGGTCAAGGGGCTCGGCGGCTTTCACCTGGCCTGCGATGCGACGAGCGAGGCCGCCGTGGCGAGGATGCGGCGGCGCAAGAGCCGCGAGGAGAAACCGTTCGCCGCCATGGCGCGCGATTTGGACGTGGCGAGGCGGCTGGCCGGGTTGAGCGATGAGGACGCGCGGCTTCTCGAATCGCCCGAGCGGCCGATTGTGCTGCTCGCGAGGCGCGCCGATTCGCCCCTGGCGGCGTCGGTGGCGCCGAGGTCGAAATACGTGGGCGTGATGTTGCCCTATACGCCGGTGCATCACCTGTTGCTGGCGGAGGGGCTTGATGTTCTGGTGATGACGAGCGGCAACGTCTCCGACGAGCCGATCGCGCGGACGAACGAGGAGGCGGTCGCGAGGCTGGGGGGCATTGCGGATTACTTCCTCATGCACGACCGCGAGATCTACGCGTCGTGCGACGACTCGGTGGTGAGGCGCGACGCCGGCGGCCTGCGCATGATGCGCCGCTCGCGCGGATACGTGCCGGGGCCGGTGCCGCTGGAGGACGGGCCGGTCATCCTTGCCGTGGGCGCGGAGCTGAAGAGCGCGGTCGCGATCACGAGGGGGAGCTTCTGCTACCTCTCGCGCCACGTCGGCGACGTGAAGAACGTGGAGACGAACGAGTATTTCGAGCGCACCGTCGAGCATCTTGCGACGATACTTGCCGTGACGCCCGAGATTGTCGCACACGATCCGCACCCGGATTATCACTCGACGCGATACGCGATCGAGGTTGCGAAGAAGATCGGCGCGAAGCTCGTCGCCGTTCAACACCATCACGCGCACGTCGCCGGCGGCATGGCCGAGCACGGGCTGGAAGGCAAGGTCATCGGCGTCGCGCTTGACGGCACCGGTTACGGGACCGACGGGCGCATCTGGGGAGGGGAGTTCCTCGTCGCGGATCGTGTGTCGTTCGCGCGCGCGGGGCACTTCGAGTATCTGCCGCTGCCCGGCGGCGACCGTGCGGTGAAAGAGCCATGGCGCACCGCGTTCAGCGCGCTGGTGAGGGCCTTCGGCGACGATTGGCGCACGCTCGACGTCGGCATCGTCGCGCGCCGGGACCGGCAGGAGTTGGAGGTCGTCGCGCGCATGATCGCCCGCGGCGTCAACTCGCCGCTCTCGTCCGGCGCGGGCCGGGTGTTCGACGCCGTCTCCGCGCTCGTGGGCGTGTGCGATCTCGAAACCTACGAGGGCCAGCCCGCCATCGAGCTGGAGGCCGCCGCGGAGGAGGGGATCGACCACGCGTATCCGGTCGATGTTGCACGCGAGGAGAAATCGCTCGTCGTCGGCTTTGCGCCGACCTATCGCGCGATCGTTGCGGACCTGCGCGCGAAGGCGCCGGTCGGCGTCATCTCGGCGCGGTTCCACAACGCGGTGGTTGCGGCCGTCGTCGACGTGGTGATCCGCATCTCGCGCGAAACGTCGCTCAAGCGCGTGTGCCTTTCGGGAGGCGTGTTTCAGAATCGCTACCTCTCCGATCGCGTGGCGCCGAGGCTCCGCGCACTGGGCCTCGAAGTGTATGAGCCGTCGGTCATTCCGCCCAACGACGGCGGGATTGCGCTGGGGCAGGCTGCCGTGGCGCGCGCGCTGTCTTCGACTCTTTTGTAGGGGGGGGACCTATGTGTCCCTCCGTGTTTCTGTTCGGTTGACGAAGAAGCATCACGACGAAGAAGAGCGGGGGGACACCTAGGTCCCCCCCTACAGAAAATAAGGACGAAAACAGCCATGTGCCTCGCCGTCCCCGCGAAGATCGTCGAGATCAAGGGCGCGCAGGCCCTTGTCGAAGTTCCCGGCAATCGTTTCAGCGCCGACGTGTCGCTGACGCCGGGGGTCGTCGTGGGGGACTATGTCCTCGTCCACGCCGGCTTCGCAATCGAACGATACAAGGAGTCCGACGCGCTGGAAATCCTTAAGGTCTTCGAGGGAATGCGCGATGGCTGACAAACCGTCTGGCGACCTGACGTCCGATATCGACGGCATCTTCAACGTCCTCCGCTCCGTCGCGAGGCGGCCCGTCACGCTGATGGAGGTCTGCGGCACGCACACGATGAGCATCGCGCGTTCGGGGATGCGCTCCGTGCTGCCGGAGGGGCTGCGGCTCGTCAGCGGGCCCGGATGCCCGGTCTGCGTGACGCCGATGGGTTACGTGGACACGGCCATCGAACTCGCGCAGCGGCCGGAAGCGATCCTGACGACGTTCGGGGACATGATGCGCGTGCCTGGCTCGAAAATGTCGCTCGAAGCGGCCAAGGCTCGCGGCGCGGACGTGCGGGTTGTCTATTCGCCGATGAAGTCGCTGGAGCTGGCGCAGGCGGAGCCGTCGAGGTCGGTGATTTTTCTCGGGGTCGGGTTCGAGACCACGGCGCCCGGTTCCGCGGCGCTCGTTCGATACGCGGCGGAGCGGAACGTGAAGAACCTGTTCGTCCTGAGCGCGCACAAGCTGATCCCCCCGGCGCTGCGCGTGCTGGCGTCGTCGCCGGACTTGGCCGTCGACGGATTCATCCTGCCGGGGCACGTGTCGGTGGTGCTGGGCCTGGAGCCGTACGAGTTCCTCGCTGAGGAGTTCGCGCGTCCGTGCGTCATCACCGGCTTCGAGCCGCATGATATCCTTCAGGCCGTGGCCATGCTCCTCAAGCAGATTTCGAGCGGCAACGCGCAAGTGGAGAATCAGTATAGCCGCATCGTCCACGAGGACGGCAACCCCGCCGCGCGCGCGGCGATCGAGGAGGTGATGGAGCCCGCCGACACCTGTTGGCGCGGCTTCGGCATCCTTCCCCTCAGCGGCCTGGCCATTCGCGAGAAGTATTCCGCCTTCGACGCCGAGAAGATGTTCGGCGTCACCATCCCCCCCGACGAACCCCGCACCGGCTGCCGCTGCGGCGACGTTCTGCGAGGCCTGATTCGGCCCATGGACTGCCCCCTCTTCGGCGACCCCTGCACCCCCGCGAACCCCATCGGCGCGTGCATGGTGTCCAGCGAAGGAAGCTGCGCAGCGAGCTATAGGTATGAGCAGCAGGCCTAGCTTCTAATGTAGGGGCTCCCGACGCGTCGGGATGACCCCGGCTGCTGAGCGACACGTGGAAAGCATGGTCTGCCCGTCAGTCTGTACCGATAGGCGCAGGAAATCGCCAAGATTCGATCAGATTCGACAGATTCGATGCTCCCCCCCTCATCCGAGCTCTCTTTGGCGACTCCTGCACCCAGGCCACGCCGTAAGGGTGTGCATGGTGTCGAGCGATGGCCGTTGCGCGGCTAGCTATCGGTACGAGCAGACCTCTTATTTCAAAGGTCCGCTGCAGTTCGTCCTGCCCTGATTAGATTAGTGACGCTTCGCAATCCCTTTGCCGGCAATCACTTGTGTCGCAAACATGCGTGCGCCAAGAAATATTACGCGTTTATGCTTGACGAGATACTGAGCTAAAGTATATAATACGACAAGTCTATCGTCGGCGTGTGTTAAAGGGGTGCCCTCTTATGCGGAGGAACGGTCATGCGTAAGTTCGCAATTGTTCTCGGTGCTATTGCGGTGCTCGCGCTAGCGCAGAGCGTAATCCGGGCGGAAGACTGTTCGGCAGGGGATCCTGTCTTTATTCAAGCGGACGCCCGAGACGTGCAAGCGTTGCACGATGCTCGAATGCTCTTCAAGCTGATCCAGCGCGCGTTAGGCGGGGGCTATGTGCCCGCGATGTCGGGGGCCACCGTAGCGCCCCCGGCAGACCATGCGGCCAAGACCAGATGAGAAGCCGCACGGCGGTTCCTCAGTGCTCGGCAAGATCAGCGTCGCGGGGCTACTACTATATTGTGACACATGAGAGGAATTGCGATGCGCATCTATCCTGACAGGCCGACGCGGCTAACCTTGTGGGCCATCTTCAGCGTGGCGCTCGTGTCGGTTCCGTGTTTGTTCCTGATCTCCTGCGGCAATAGCCCGACGATCGATCCAGCCGAAACCATCGACAAGGTGATCGCAAAGGGGCAAACCGTCAGCACGGCGGACTTCGACGGCACCTGCAGCAACTATCCTTTCGATATGAACTGGGACTGCCCGAATTCGAGCAACGACGCCAACGGCCCCATAGCCGTGGTTCGCAATGCTGGAGACTTGCCCAAGATCAACGTCTATACTACGGTTGGCAGAAAGCGAATCCGGTGCAGAAAGCACAATGGCACGGATAACATCTGGAGCGCGCCATATAAGGTGCTGCTGGTTATTGACATGACCACGGAGACCGTGGCGACCGTCCCGGCCAACCGCGCACGAACGAAACTCGGAGTGGGTGAGGTCGTGACATTGACATTGCGGGCCGAAGGAGCTTCCGGGACGTGGTCGAAAACTGGAGACGGGACTCTGAGCTCGACAACTGGAGTTTCCGTAACATTCACGGCTCCTTCCAGGGCAGCGACGCCAACAGTGACGGTTACGTACGGTGGAGCTTCGTATTCGGTGCAGTTCAATGTTGTCGAGCCAAGCGGTGAGATAATGGAGCCGGAACCGAATACTCTCGTCCAGCATTTTCAAGGTTATGCATCGGTCGGATTTATAGGCCGGGCCTATGTCACACCGATCGATGTCTCATTCTATAATATTGAGACACAGGAAGGGGCTTGCGGCTCCACCCGCACGGGCTACTATTTAGCTCTTTGGCCAGACGGCAAGGATCATGCCGCCGGTCAGTGGATATCCGTAGGAAACGTAGTGGATGGCAAGGGAAGCAGAGAGGGTGCGACTGATCAAGTCTGGAGTGGGGCCGGAACGCCCCCTCCCGCCTTTTCGGTAGGCACCTTCACTTGGAAAATACCTGTTAAGTTTCGCGTTGGAGCCGGTGACGGAGGAAAGCAATTCTGGGAAATGCCTGAGAACTGGTCCAGTACTGCTACTGGGGCAGTGACGATTAGCAAAGGCGGAACAAGCAAGACAAGAGAGGCGTCCGATCCCGACGAGATCTGGCCGTGAACCGATGATCTTTCCCATGAAGCGGAGTAAGGCATGAATATCCAAAAGCTGTTGGCCTTGGGGTTCTTGATGGGTATCCTATGTTTGGTTTCCGGCGGTCAGTCAGCCACGGCATCGGATCCTCTGAGTACGCGTAGAACCGGTCCTCAGGTAGATACCCATCTGGTAGCCTTTGACACAACCCGTGACACCGTCGACTTGCAGAAGGCTTCTGACCGTATTCGAGCCATCTGGGATGGCCAGACCGCAGGGATGGAGAACTGGCGGCTGCTTAGAAGCGAGCAGTTGGTAGCTTGGCTGAAATTGCTGGACCGTGTTGAGAAGTCCATCGACCCTGCTTTTGACCCTAATGCCGTGCCGCAGATTAACGTTGCTCCACCGCCAGGTGCGTCTGAGCCTGCAGGAGTGGATCCGGCATCGATTAAAGATCCGAAGGTTCGTGCAGAATATGAGGTGCTGATAAAGAAGAACAAGGAGAAGGCGGAGAACTACCGGTTCCAAAAGTCATTGCGGGATATGAAGGTGGCTTGGACGCATGAATGCATCATTTTTGTTAAGAACTCCTTCTCCGACAAGAAAGAGGATCGAGACGAGGTTGAGAAAGCCCTCCAGGAGCATCTTTCGAACCCGGAGACCAGAACGGCGATCCTGGCGGCCGCGTGGCCTAAGCACAATCAAGGGCAGAAGGAGGCGGCAGGGATGGAAGGTCTTGATCTCAAGATTGCCGACTTAGAGAAGGCTCCTGACCGTATTCGAGCCATCTGGGATGGCCAGACCGCAGGGATGGAGAACTGGCGGCTGCTTAGAAGCGAGCAGTTGGTAGCTTGGCTGAAATTGCTGGACCGTGTTGAGAAGTCCATCGACCCTGCTTTTGACCCTAATGCCGTGCCGCAGATTAACGTTGCTCCACCGCCAGGTGCGTCTGAG
This sequence comes from Planctomycetota bacterium, assembly GCA_037439485.1. GTDB lineage: Bacteria > Planctomycetota > DG-23 > DATKVD01 > DATKVD01 > JBBIVY01. Next base: position 6,819 of record JBBIVY010000010.1, read on the forward strand.
CCTGCAGGAGTGGATCCGGCATCGATTAAAGATCCGAAGGTTCGTGCAGAATATGAGGTGCTGATAAAGAAGAACAAGGAGAAGGCGGAGAACTACCGGTTCCAAAAGTCATTGCGGGATATGAAGGTGGCTTGGACGCATGAATGCATCATTTTTGTTAAGAACTCCTTCTCCGACAAGAAAGAGGATCGAGACGAGGTTGAGAAAGCCACCAAGGAAGGTCTTTCCAATCCGGAGACCAAGACGGCGATCCTGACGGCCGTCGCGGCCTCAACACGATGAGGGGGGAAGAAGCAGATACTCTATCTCTCTGCCGACGGCCCGGGTAAGGACGGACTGAGATCAGTCAAATCCGGCATCGATGGGTTAGTGCACCTTGCGAGAGACCGAGGGTTCCTCAACTGCCAAGCGCCAATCCAATAGCGATGTGCCTCGCCTCCTCGGAGGTTCCCCCTATGCGGCAACAAACAAGACCACACGCGCTGTTTCCGGTTTGCGCTATATTGTTCTTCCTTGCTGCCGCAACTGTTATGGATGCGGAGCCTGCGAGTCCGCTGGCTGGCGTAACGGACTTACTCGGCAAGACATCGGACTCCATCGCCGTTGCGAAGGCGGAAAGAACCGAGGCAGGCTGGAACTCGGCTAACCGGGCCATGGCGGCTTTGTCCCAGGGGATCGGCCGCCTCGTTGCGGAGCGCGGAACGCGGGAAGCCGCGGGCAAGTCGTTCGACGTCTTGTCAGACAAGACGCGGCTGGCCGACGCGCTAAGAACACACGAGCGCCGGAAGAAGGTCGAGGCCGACGGTCATCTTGTGGTGTCGCCCGCGTCGTGGGATGACGTGCAACTCCTCTTTGACCTTCGCGATGTCCTGTTGAAGCACGGCCGGCGCGACCTCGTTGACAAGATGCGCAGCCTTTCGCCGGAGGAGCTTCAGGCGGCCGTGAGCAACCTGCTCTCCGGCGATCCCCCGCGCGAGGGAAGCGAGATTGACAAGCTCTTGCGCGAGTTCCTCCTGTTGGGGCGAGGCGTCAGGCAGCAGGGAACGAAGGACTACGACGATGTGATAGATATCTATTGTTCCATGATGTCCGGCTGGCGCCGAAGTCTTGACGGAAAGAAGGTTCCCGCCCTGCTCGAAGCGTCCCTTCTCGGATGTCGTGCGCGTCTGGCGCAGGGGAGAGATAAGGACGCCCTGCGCGAGTATGCCGCCCATGCCGATCTTCTTTACTCCACGCTCAAATCGGAAACCGCCACGGAGGCGCTCCTCAAGGAGGCGGATTCGCTCTTTGCAACGAACCAATTCCCTCTGGCCCGCGAGGTGTTCCTGCTGACCAAGGGCGATCCGAAGGTCGACGAAGGGGCCTATGCCTCGCGGCTGGAGGCGGCCTTGTGTCTGATACATATCGGTCAACGCCCGTCCGCCGCATTGTCTGAGATCGCGGAGGTTTATCGCGATGGCTATTCCACTCCGCGGATCGCGCGTGCGCTGTATGGGCTGGCGTCCGCTCCGCCGCCGGAGCGCAGGGAACTTGCCGTGCGGATGCTTAAGACCGCGCTGGACCAGGTTGAGGTTGAGCAAAAGCCGCGGGCGCTCTTCTTGCTTTGCGCCTTCAACGTCGACGGAGGCAACGAGCGCGAGGCGCGCGAGTGGTACGGCGCTCTCCAGAAGCAGTTTCCCACAGATGCTTATACGGTCCATGCAGGGGAGTATCTTCTGAAGAATGTCCCCGCAGCGGATGGGAAGGGCGAGCGGGGGCAACCATGAGCGGGATTCGAGCGTCCGGTGCGCCCGAGAGGAAGCGTCGGTTACCGCGGCGGCGGCATCCGCGGTTTGTCCGGCGTAGCCTTGGCGAAGACGGAAACGCATGACCCGCGCAGGATTTGAGAGCCGCAACTGCCTTTACCCCAAGCCGACCCCGAAACCCTTCTGAACCCCTTCTTCTCTTTGCCGTCCCATTCGTCCCATCTGTCCTATCCGTCCCATCTCTCGCCACGGTAGGGGCTTGCGGCGTAAGCGACGCGCGGCTAAGATGGGGGGCATGGGAAAGGCAGACGAACGAATCCTCATGAGTCACGGCGGCGGGGGTAAGCTGGCGCATCAGCTTATTGTGGAGGAGTTTCTGCCGGTGCTGGGGGATTCGGAACTGGGGCAACTGAACGATGCAGCGTTAGTCGATGGGGCGCCAAGACTTGCGTTCACGACGGATGGCTTCGTCGTGAAGCCGGCGTTCTTCCCGGGCGGTGATATCGGCCGAATCGCGGTGGCCGGAACGGTCAACGACCTCGCCGTCTCGGGCGCCGAGCCGCTTTATCTCTCCGTGGCCATGATCATCGAGGAAGGCTTCCGCCTGGACGATCTGCGCCGCATCATACGCAGCATAAAGGCTACCGCTGACGAGGCTTCCGTCCGCGTCGTCTGCGGCGACACCAAGGTCGTCGAACGCGGCGGCGCCGACGGCATCTTCATCACCACCAGCGGCATAGGCCGAATGGGCTCCGTAACCCTTGCCCCTGGAAGGATTTGCGTTGGCGATGCGGTGATTGTCTCCGGCACCCTCGGCGACCACGCCATCGCCGTCATGAGCGCGCGCGAGGGGATCGAGTTCCGCACCCAGGTTCTCAGCGACGTTCAGCCCCTCAACGACCTGATTCGCGAACTCATGGCGAGCGCCGAAGTGCACGTGATGCGCGACCCCACCCGCGGCGGGGCGGCCGCCGTTCTGAATGAACTGGCTGACGCCGCAAGGGTTTGCGTCGAATTGGAGGAGGACGCCATACCCATTGCATCACCTGTCCAGAGCGCCTGTGACGTTTTGGGACTGGACCCGCTCTACGCCGCCAACGAGGGCAAAGTCATTGCGTTTGTCGCCTCGGAATCGGCCCCCAGGGCGCTGGAATGCCTCCGCGCTCACCCCAAAGGCCGCCACGCGTCGATCATCGGCCGCGTCACCGACACCGGCCGCTCCCGCGTCACCCTCCGCACCTGCTTGGGCGGCCGCCGCATCGTGGATATGCCCATGGGCGAGCAACTCCCCCGAATCTGCTGATCGCCGCTCAAAAACCGGGGGAATTCGCCAAAACGGGGCGTTTTGGAGGGCCTTGACGCGCCGATAAAATGCGACTTGACTCCGTCTGCGAGGGGCCTATAATTCAGCGGTCTTGGAGGTAGGCGGCGAATGCCCCCCACCCTCCGCAAGGCCGGAAGCGCCCCGGGAAGCGCCATACAGCCGGGTTACGACGAACAGATATACATACTAAAGCTGGTGAGCGGGAGGGGGACATGCGCCGACGGTTTGCAACATTCGCGCTGATGTTGATAGGCTGCCTGGCGCTTGGCGGCGTCCTTGCCGCGCAGGACCAGTTGCCGCTGCGGCCGGACGACATGGAGTATGCGAAGAAGCTGGCCGGCGCCGGTTTCCAGGACCTGGCTGCGGACATCTACGAGCGTCTTTACACGGATGCCACGGGCGCGCAGAAGCTGGCCCTTGCGCAGCAGATGGCGGAGGCCTATCGCTCGATGGCGCGCGGACCCGTGGACGCGGCGACGCGCGACAAGTATCTGGCTCGGGCCGCAGAGTTGCTGAAGCTGGTCACCGATGCCGGTAACGTCAAGCCCGAGGTTCGCTACGACCAGGCTGTGCTCGCCCAGACGAAGGGCCTGGGGCTCACCCGCGACGTGAAGGCCGAGAACAACCCCGAGAAGAAGAAGGCGCTCATCGCCGAGGCCGCCAAGCTCTTCGATGAGTGTGCCGCCACGCTCGATTTTGTCGCCAAGGATCAGAACGCCAAGGCGGACGATGCTGGGAAGAAGTTCGTGCCGCCGGCGGATATGGACAAGATGACTATCGAGGACAAGCGCGCCGAGGCCGGCAAGCTCTTCCGCGACATGGCCATCAAGTGCGAGCACCAGCGCGCCTGGACGATCTACTACAAGGCCCAGCTCTGGGGTGCGGACGAGCAGGACTTCAAGACCACGATGGGCGAGGCCGTCAATGCCTTCAAGGCCTTTGCCGTGGCCCATCCGACGGAAATGCTGATGCTCAGCGCGCGCTACGGCTGTGGCCTGGCCTACAAGCAGCTCGACAAGAAACCCGAGGCGCTCAAGGAGTTCTCCGAGATCATCACCACCATCGAGGACCACGGGTCGCCCACCGAGGTGCTTCCTCTCAAGGCTCGCTGCGCCTACCCCGCCGCGGAGTTGCTCGCCGACGACGGCAAGTTCGACGACGCGGTGAAGATGCTCGACAAGGAACTCAAGGAAAACACGGCGGTCGAGCCGGACAAGGACCTGAAGTCGCTGGGCCTCGTCACCAAGGCGAAGGTGCTGGGCATCAAGGCCGAGCGGAACAAGGATGACAAGGTCTGGGACGAGTATTTCATCGTCCTCAGCCAGGCCACCGCGACGGGCGGCAACGCCGCCGGCGAAGTGCCGAAGCTCATCGCGCAGGGCATGAAAACGTCCGGCAAGACAAACCTGCCCGCGTCGGCCACGCTCACCCTCATCGAGAGCTACATCGGCGAGAAGAAGTACAAGAATGCCATCGACGAGGCGCGTCCCAACGTCGACAAGCCCCCGGCGGACACGCTTGTCGCCTTCAAGATCCACCGCGACCTGGGCCTCTCCTATCTCCTCAGCAACGACTTCAAGAACGCGATCACCGAGTTTGAGTCGGTGTTCCGTCTCTATACCACCAAGGTGCCGAAGGACGAGATGGCCAAGGCGATGGACCTCTGGTGCAAGACGCTGGGCACGGTTGCCGCGAAAGACAAGACGGCGGACAACATCAAGCGGAGCAAGGAGGCTTGGAAGCGGTTGGCGATGGAATACCCGGACACGACGGAAGGGCAGAACGCGATGTATTACCTGGCCCAGTCGATCGCCCAGCAGGCCGCGCCGAACTCCGTGAAGGATTGGACCGAGGCGCGGGATGCCTATGACCAGGTGAAGCCGGAGGCGACGAACTACGCCAAGTCGCAGTACCTTTCGGCGCAGTGCAGCTTCAATGTCTACAAGATACTGGCCGCCGGCGGCAAGAAGGACACCCCCGACGCGCAGAACGCGCTGAAGAGCGCGGTCGACAGGCTCAAGGCCCTCTTCGACAAGCTGCCTCCGCCGAAGGCGGGCGAGGACTGGCCGGGCGAGGCGTCCAAGATTCTCGTCGACGTCTACCTTGACCTGGGGCAACTCAAGGACGCCGAAGACTCGGTCAACCAGACGATGAAGCGGTTCCCGGACCTTCTGAAGACGAACCCGAAGTTCGCGAGCACGGTTGTCGCGCTCTACATCAAGCTCAACCGCATCGAGGACGCGGTCAAGCTGCTGACGGGCATCAGCGAGGGCGCCGACCCGATGGTGCTCGTGCGGGCGTACCTGCAGATCGGCGACATCTACATGAAGCAGGGCGACGAGGCGAAGGCCGCGAACAAGCTGCAGGAGATGAACGACGCCTACAAGCGCGCCGGCGAGTTCTTCGGCAAGGCCATCGACCTGCTGCCGCAGGATCAGCGCGACACCTTCAAGCTGGACAACGCTATTGCCAACCGCGCCTTCCTGGTCAACGATTATGCGGTCTGCATCAGGACGATCCTGAAGATCGAGGAGTTCTACAAGGCCAACAGCGTGAAGGAGGACAACAACCTCTGGGGCAAGCGCCTCCTTCAGGCCAAGTGCTACCGGCAGCTCAACCAGTGGCCGCCCGAGGCGCTGGAGCTGCTCAAGAAGTTGACCGAGCACTTCCCGGGCAACGCCGACCTGCGCGTGCTGAACGCGACCGTCCTCGAGAACCAGGGCAAGTGGGCCCCGGCGCTGGAGGAGTGGAACGGCATGGACGGCGGCTTCCAGGCCGGGACGCCGGACTGGTGGGACGTGAAATTCCACCGGGCGCTCTGCTACTTCAAAACAGGAGACAAGGCCCGCGCCAAGGAGATCGTCGACGGCCTGCGCGTGACCGACCCGAAGTTCAAGACGCCGGACATCAAGGACAGGTTTGACAAGCTCTACCAGGAAATCACCAAGTAGAGGGCATGAAGCCATGAGAGGACTCGCCATACTTCTCGCCGCGCTGCTCGCCGCCGCCTTTACGCCGGGCGTCGCGTCCGCGCAGATGAAGAAGGACACGGTCATCCTCAACAAGAAGGTCGGCGACCGCAAGGAATACTCCGGCCGCGTGCTGAGCGAGGACTGGAAGACGACGGAGCTGGACACCGACGGCGACGGCCGCGCCGACAAGACCTTCCAGACGGCGGACGTCGACCACATCGAGTACAACGTCGACCACCAGCCGAAGTACATGGTCGAGGCGAAGCTGCTGAAGACGAAGGACCCGAAGCAGTACATGGAGAAGCTGAGCCGCGCTTACAACGACGACGCCACGCCGAAGTTCGTCCTGCAACACGCCTACTATAACATCGCGAGGACGGCCACCGATCTGGCGAAAACGGAGCCGGCCATGGCCGCGTCGGCGATCGATGCGTGGCAGAAGCTCTTCGCGCGGGTGCCCGACACGCGCTACTCGATCGCGGGGCGCCAGGAATTGGGCGCCTTCCTGCTGGCGCAGGGGAAGAACGACGCGGCGCTGAAGGCGTTCAAAGAGCTGGCGGACGGCCCGTACGGTCCCGCGGTCGCGCAGTCGGCGAAGATGATGATGGCGCGCACGGAGATGGAATCGAAGCATTACCCCGAGGCTGAAAGGCTCTTGACTCAGGCCGCGGCCGGGATTAAGCTGACGGACACTGAGGCCCTGCAGGAAGTGAAGATGCTTCAGTGCCGCGCCATCATCGGGCAGAAGCGCCTTGATGACGCCTACGCGATGATCACGGCCACCCTTGGGGAAAAGGCCGCACCCAACAAGACCCTCGGCATGCTCTACAGCGTCATGGGCGACTATTTCGCAGCAAAGGGAAACTACAAGGCGGCCCTTACCGCGTACCTGAAGGTGCCGCTGATGTATCCGGAGACGGACGCAGTGGAGAAGGCGTCGTCGATCAGGCTGGCCTGCTCGATGCTGGAGAAGCTGGGGCGGGGCAAGGAAGTCGAGGGAGTGAAGAAACTCGCCGGGGAGTGACCCGGCGTTTGTTTCGGGAATTGAATGGCAAGGCGGTTTTCCCGGTTCGGTCCGCGTGAGCGGGCTCAAAGGAAGGAGGATGCGATGTTGGGCAAGAGGAGCCTCGTATGGGGGTTGGTGGCGCTGACGGTGGTATCCCTGTGTGTCGGGGGGGCCTGGGCGCAGGACAAGGGCGCGGCGACGCCGGCTGCGGCCCCGGCGGGGACGCACAGCTGGAGCATGTGGAACGCGTTCATGTCGGGCGGGGTGATCTTCTTCACGATCGTGATTCTGTCCATCGTCGCGGTGGCGCTCATCATCGAGCACTTCGTGACGATCAACGACGAGAAGCTGATCCCGCAGGAGTTCGTCGCGCAGCTCCAGCAGCTCATGGCGGAGAAGAAGTATAAGGACGCCATGGCGCTGTGCAACGCGTCGGACAACTACATCTCCCGCGTCATGGCCGCCGGCATCTCCGAGATCCCCTACGGCTACGACAAGATGATCGAGGCGATGACGACGATCTCCGAGGAGGAGGCCGTGAAGCTGCACCAGAAGATCGGTTACCTCTCGCTCATCGGCGTGACGGGCCCCATGATGGGACTGCTCGGGACGGTGTACGGCATGATGAAGTGCTTCAACACGGTCGCGAGTTCGACGCACGGCACGCAGGCGAAGGACCTGGCCGAGGGTATTTCGATGAAGCTCGTGTGCACGTTCGGCGGCCTCGTCGTCGCGCTGCCCTGCATGTTCTTCTTCAACTTCTTCCAGGACCGCATCACGAACATCGGCCTGGAGGCGGGCGCGGTGTGCGAAGAGCTGATCCGACGCTTCAAGCCGGTCAAGGTGCAGGTGGCGGGCCTCAACCCGGGCGAGACGGCCCCGGCGGCTCCGCAGGCGCCTCGCGCGTAACTGTCCGAGGGGCCTCCCGACGCATCGGGACGCCCGCACGACGGAGGCAGGCCGGGCGCGGTCCCGACACGCAGGGACCGTGCCCAACCCAGGAACGAGAAGGAGCCACGCGCTATGCGCATGAAGATTGCACGAAAAGCGGCACCCGACATCAACATGATCCCGATGATCGACGTGATCATGATGCTGCTCATCTTCTTCCTCGTCGCCACGCAGATGAAGAAGGAGGAGTCGGCGTTCGACCTGCAGTTGCCGGAGTCCGTGAAGGCCATGATCGACCTTCTGAGGGACAACCCCAACTCGCCGGTGACCGTGAACATCATCTCGGCCAAGTACGCCGCCCCGAACAAGCACTTCGTGGTCGCCAACGACGAGCTGAGCAAGGACGAGCTCACCCGCGCGCTTCAGGAGATTTCTCTGCACGCCCGGGAGAGGGGCGACAAGGCCGGCACGGACACCATCGTCCGCATCCGGGCCGACCGCGACTCGCTCCTGGAGGACCTTCAGAGCGTGCTGCTCTGCTGCCAGAAGGCCCAGATTTACAAGGTGTACATCGCGGCCGAGAAGCCGAGGGGGTGAGTTTCTTCTGTAGGTCAGACATTCATGTCTGACCCGCTGCGGGACAGGCAAGAATGCCTGTCCTACAAGAGAAAAGTGTGAGGAGGTTGCGACATGCTTCCCAAGAACATCGGGCGGGCTTACACGAGAACCCGCCACGTCATGAACTTCGTCCCGTTCATCGACGTGGTGTTCATGCTGCTGATTTACTTCTTCGTCGCCGCGGAGATCCGGCCGACCGAGGCCGACTTCGAGACCAACCTGCCTCCGGGCATGGGACCGCTCGATCGCAAGGTCCCGGCCAAGGAGCCCTTCCGCATCCTCATGAAGAACGTCAACACCGAGGGCACGAAGGTCAGCATCGAGCTGAACGGCTCCTCGATGGGCGAAGGGACCGAAGAGGCGGGCGCGAGCGACGGCTTCCTGAAACTGGAGGAAACGCTCAAGGCCGTGCCGAAGAAGGACAACATGATCGTGATCATCGACGGCGAGCCGAACCTGCGGATGCAGATCATCGCGCGCGCGCTCGACGCCGCGATGGCCGCTGAGGCCCCGTCCATCACGTTCGGAAGGCCGAAGACGGGCAGTTGATTTACTGCCGAAACCATGCGAAAATTCCGCCCGCAGGGGTGGAAATCGACTTTTTGCACGGATATAATGTAGACGGAGGGGGGTAGAAGCGTTTTGGTCTGCCCCCGCAGGGCTTGTCAGAGAGGGCTTTTCCAGAAGTTGTCAGGAGGAAGGCAATGACGAATCCGATGGCTCCGCGTCCCCCGGCTCCGGGCTCCCAGGCGGTGACGATCAACACGTCCAGCGCGGCGCTCGATCGTCTGGACACGATCCGGGCGCGGCAGCTTTCGCTGGGCGAAGAGATGGCTCGCAACTGGCAGGGCTGGCTCGGGTCGCTGGCGCTGCACGTCGCGATCCTGCTCTTGTTCGCGGCGATGGGAAGCGCCGTCGTCCAGGAGAAGAAGGAATATTGGCACGAGGTGGACATGGTCCAGGCCAAGCCCACCGAGCAGCTCACCAAGGACAACCTGGACGAGCTGTTCGACGATTCGCCGGTGGACTCGGACATCGACGCGCCGCCTTCGGTGGACGCGGACGTGATGCGTCCGACGCCCGGCTATAACGAACTCACCCCCGGCGCCCCGGACTGGATCAGCTCGGGCGGCCACCTGACGGGCGTGGGCGAGGGCGGCGGCGGCGGCGACCACCTGGCGGGCAAGGCGTGGGGCGGCTACATCCGCGGCCTGCAGCGCACGGGGCTCGAAGTGGTGTTCTGCTTCGACTCCACGGGCTCAATGGGCGGCATCATCCTCGAGTGCAAGACGCGAATCCGCCAGCTCATCAAGGTTGTGACCTACCTGGTCCCGAACGCGCGGGTCGGCATCGTGACCTACCGCGACTGGAAGAAGTATGACCTCGACGACTACGAATACCTGGTGAAGTACATCCCGCTGCAGAAGTGCAACAAGGAGGGCCTGGACAAGCTGCAGAGGTTCCTCCGCGAGTGCGAGGCCTATGGCGGCGGCGACATCCCGGAGGCCGTGCAGATCGGCGTCGAGACGTCCATCGAGAAGTGCGGCTGGACGCCCGGGACCAAGAAGATCATCATCGTCTTCGGCGACGCGCCGCCGCACGCCGAGGACAACGGCCTGAGCTACACGTACAACCTGTGCAAGAAGTGGAAGGACGCCGGCGGCGTGCTCTCGTGCATCGACACGACGGGCGGCTCGAAGCTGATGGACGAGTTCAAGCAGATGTCCGCGGAAGGCGGCGGCGAGGCGACCTATCTCAACGACGAGCGCGCGATCATCAAGCAGCTCGTCGTGCTGATCTTCGGGTCGAAGTGGGAGAAGGAAATCGACAACGTGTACAGCTCCGTGCTGAAGGGCCCGGAGGACACCGTCGTCGGGCCATGAGGCTCACACCGTTGCGAGACCGAGGACACGGGCGGCCGAAGGGAAACCTCGCCGCCCGTTTCATGTACCCGCCCGCCTGAATGGCATTCTTCGGACTTCGTGGATGTGTCCATACGAGTGCAACAGATTTCCGTTGCATTGACTTGGACACGCGCGGAGCGCCGCCTGTTGGCGCTGCGTCGAGCGTTCGTTCGAGCCTGTTCTAGCCCACTTCCGTCCTGCCGGCGCGGCCCCACATCGACCTTTCCAGACAATTGCAATAAAACCCGGCGAGGCGCGTGACTCCGTCCGCGCGGGGGATACAATTCAAGTGAAAGGCACGGTGAGGGACTGGCGGTTCGACCCGAGTCGCAGGGCAGCCTTCGAGGAGGGACGATCATGAGGACGACACAGGGGGCGCCGGGGCGTGTCGCAGCGTCGCAGACGGCGGTCGAGAAACTCACCGAAGTCCGCAGGCATCAGTTCTCGCTGTCGCAGGAGATCTCCCGGAACTGGCAGGGCTGGCTCGGGTCGATGCTGCTGCATGCCGGAATTTGCGCTCTCGCCCTCGCGCTCACCGCGAGCGTCGTCGCCGTGCCGGCCAAAGCTGAAATCAAGATTCCGATCGATCCGCTTCCCGCGGCCCAGACGCCGATGGACCTTATTCACGACGACCTTCCCGATTTCAACCGCACTCAACTCGTCGACAGCGACAAGGAAGGCCCGCCGTCGGTCGAAGGCGAGGCGCTGTTCCAGCGATTCCCTGGCTATCACCCCGGCGAGGAATACGGGGCGGTCGACGCCATCAGCTCGGGCGGACGCCTGCTGCCGACGACGCACGGGCAGGGCGACGGCTGGAGCGACGGGCTTTCCGGCAAGAGCTTCGGGGACCAGGTCACGATCTTCAAGCAGCGCGGCCTGGAGGTGGTCTTCTGCTTCGACTCCACCGGCTCGATGGGCGGGATCATCCAGGAGTGCAAGTCGCGCATCCGCACGCTCATCAAGGTGGTCACGTATCTCGTGCCGAACGCGCGCATCGGCGTGGTGACCTACCGCGACTGGAAGAAATACGACCTGGACGATTACGAGTATCTCGTCAAGTATCTGCCGCTCCAGACCTGCGACAAGGACGGCATCGACAAGATCCAGCGGTTCCTGCGCGAGACCGAGGCCTACGGCGGCGGCGACATTCCGGAGGCGGTGCAGGCGGGCCTGGCGACGGCGGTCGACAAGATGGGCTGGAACCCGCGCGCGATGAAGATCGTCATCGTTTTCGGCGACGCGCCGCCGCATCCCGAGGACAACGGGCTCAGCACCACGCTCGATCTGTGCAAGAGGTTCAAGACCATGCGGGGCGTGGTGTCGGCCATCGATACGACGGGCGAGTCGAAGCTGATGGACGAGTTCCGCCAGATGGCCGCGGCGGGCGGCGGCGAGGCGACGTTCCTCAACGACGAGCGCGCGATCATCAAGCAGCTCACGGTGATGATCTTCGGGTCGAAGTGGACGAAGGAGATCGACAACGTCTACAAGGCGGTCGCCGCGGACCGCGATACGATCGTGGGGGATTAGGCTCGCGTCGGCGCGGGCCGCACCGGAGGAGGGCGCGCCATGAGACTTGCCCAGATCGTCAAGCCGCTGCCCGAAATCAACATGATCCCCATGATCGACGTGATCATGATGCTCCTCATCTTCTTCCTCGTCGCCACGCAGATGAAGGGCAGCGAAGCGGGAAGCGTGCAACTCGCTGAGTCGGAGCGGGCCGCCGCGTCGGTTGCCGAGGAGAAGGGGCCGATGACGGTGAACATCCGGCCCGCCTCCGACGCCGGCGACCGTCCCTACGAGCTTTCGCCTGCGGGGCCGCTCACGCGAAGCGAGCTGACGGCCGTCATGCGCGAGTACGTCCTCACGCGCCGCGACGGCGAGACGCCCGTCGTGCGCATCCGGGCGGATCGGGACTCCGAACTTCGGCACCTGCAGGGCCTCCTGATCTGCTGCCGGGACGTCGGGGTCTACAAGGTGCTTCTCGCGACCGTTGCCGCCTCGCCCGCCGCCGCTCACGCCAACGTCACTACCGGAGGGAACTGACATGATCGCCATCAAGCGGATCTACACCCGGACGCGCCACACGATGAACTTCGTGCCGTTCATCGACGTGGTGTTCATGCTGCTGATCTACTTCTTCGTCGCCGCGGAGATCCGGCCGACCGAGGCCGACTTCACGACGAACCTGCCGGGCTACGGGCGCGGCGTCAATCCGCCCAAGCCCGAGGACCTCAAGGAGGTCTACCACGTCTACCTGCGCGTAGTCGACCCGGCCGACGGGCGGGTCGAGGTGAGCATCAACAACACCGTTCTCGGCGAAGGGCCGGAGGCATTCCGGACGCTGGAGGCCCGCCTCGAAAGCATTCCCGACAAGGCGCACATGGCCATCGAGATCAACGGCGACTCGAACGTGACCGTCCAGAGCATCGCGAACACGCTCGATGCGGCGATGGGGGCCGAAGTGCCCTCGGTCCGTTTCGCGCGGCACGGGCTGGGCAGTTGATCGGCGTCCCGCGTCGGGCGTCGGCGTGACGATATCGGAGACTCAGGACACTCAGAGGAGGAGAAAGCCATGACGAACCGCGAGGCGCCCCGGCAGTCGGTCGACGCCGGGTCCAATTCGGCGATGGGGCGGCTGGACATGATTCGGGCGCGGCAGCTCTCGCTTGCGGACGAACTGACGCGCAACTGGCAGGGCTGGCTCGGGTCGCTCGGGCTTCATGGCGCGATCCTCCTGCTCTTCGCGGCGATGGGGGCCGCGGTGGTGCAGGCGACGCAGCCGGAGACCTGGCGGCCGGTCGACGTGTTCTCGACGCGGCCGGACGATCTCCAACTCCTTCGGGAGCGGCCCGAAGACCTGTTCAACGACTCCACGGTCGACAGCGACATCGACGGCACGCCTTCGGTCGACACCGACGTTCTGCGCCCGGTCCCCGGGTATAACGAGTTGACGCCCGGCGTTCCCGACTGGATCGGGGTCGGCAGCCACCTCGACGGCGATTTGGGCGAAGGGGGCGGCGGAGGCAAGGGCCTCGCGGGAAGGCGCTGGACCGGCTATCGCCAGGGCCTTCAGCGCACGGGCCTCGACATCGTCTTCTGCTTCGACTCGACGGGCTCGATGGGCGGGATCATCCTCGAATGCAAGACCCGCATCCGCCAGCTCACCAAGGTCGTCACCTACCTCGTCCCGAACGCGCGGATCGGCATCGTGACCTACCGCGACGCGAAGAAATACGACCTGGACGATTACGAATACACCGTGAAGTACCTGCCGCTCCAGAAGTGCAACAAGGAGGGCCTCGACAAGATCCAGCGGTTCCTTCGCGAGACCGAGGCCTATGGCGGCGGCGACATCCCCGAGATGGTGCAGGTCGGGCTTGACACCGCGATTTCGAAGTGCGACTGGCGTCCGGGCGCCAAGCGCGTGATCATCGTCTTCGGCGACGCGCCGCCACATGCGGAGGATAACGGCCTCAGCACCACCTATAGCCTCTGCAAGAAGTGGAAGGACGCCGGCGGCGTGGTCTCCACGATCGACACGACCGGTGGCTCGAAGATCATGGACGAGTTCCGCCAGATGGCCCAGGAGGGCGGGGGAGAGGCGAGCTTCCTCAACGACGAGCGCGCGATCATCCGCCAGCTCGTGGTGCAGATCTTCGGCTCGCAGTGGAAGGAGCACCTCGACCCCATCTGCGACAAGTTCATGCGCGACCACGAAGACACGGTCGTGACGCCGTAGGCGGGAATCAGGTGGGAAGGCCCGGCGCAGGGCCGGGCCTCGGAGGCGGTTGGAACGCTCAGCAGGAGGGCCGGCCATGACAAGAACACGCGGAGCTTCGATTCGCGCCGTCGAGGAGCCCGCCACGGCGCTCGCGCGACTGGCGGACATCCGGATGCGCGGCTCGGTCGCTCAGTCGCTCGCGCACAACTGGCAGGGATGGCTCGGCTCGACCGTCCTGCACTCCGCGGTCGTCGCCATCTTCGCAGCCCTGGCCTGGGGAGTCGTCGTCCCGGCCAAGTCCGACTCCGATTGCCCGGGCTGTCCCGTTTTCACGGACGCCCTGGCGCCGTCGCCGACGCTCGTCAGGGAGGACATCGATCATCTCGTCAACACCGGCGTCGTGGACACGAAGATCGATGACATTCCGAACCTGCCTTACGAGGGCGACAGGCCCAACGATGCCTTCCCGCTCCTGGTCGGCAACGAGGGTGTGCCCGATTGGTTCGGTATCGGCTGCTCGTGGCCCGGCAAGCCCGGCGGCGGGCCTCCGGGGGACGGGGCGCCCGGCGGCATCCCCGAAATCACCGGCAAGCTCAAACCCCTTGGCTACGACAAGCTTGATCTCGTCATCGTCTTCGACGCCACGGGCTCGATGGGCGGGGCGATCGGCGAGGTGAAGAGCCGCATCCGTCTCTTTGTGCGCAGCCTGAACTGGCTCGTGCCCGATACGAGGCTCGGCCTTGTGGCCTACCGCGACCTCAAGAAATACGACCTCGAAGATTACCAATACACCGTGCGCCTCATCGACCTCCAGACGCCGAAGGGGGACGGGATGGCGAAGCTCGAACGGTTCCTGCGCGAGACCGAGGCCTATGGCGGCGGGGACATCCCGGAGGCGGTGATGGACGGGGTGAAATCGGCGATGGACAAGATGTCGTGGCGGAAGGACGCGAAGCGCGTGATCGTGGTGTTCGGCGATGCGCCGCCGAGGCCCGAGGACAACGGCGTATCGCAGCTCATGGACCTGATCCGCGTTTGGCGCGGCCGGACGCAGGGGGTGCTCTCCACCATCGACACGACCGGCAACTCGAAGCTGATGGACGAGTTTCGCCAGATGGCCGAGGTCGGCGGAGGACAGTCCTGCTTCCTCAACGACGAGCGGGCGATCGTGCGCCAGTTCATGATCATGACGTTTCCGAAGGAACTGAAGGGCGATCTCGAACCGGCGCTCGACAGCTTCTTCGGGAAGGACCGCGAGGAGAACGAGGTCCGGAAGGAGTGACGGCGCCCTGGAGGGAGCCGTCGAAGCGGGGGGCGCCCGCCCGTCCCCCGCTTTGCTGTTATTGCGCTCGGGCCGACCACCGCCTGTTGGGGTGAGAACCCTGCCCCTGCCCCATGAATTCCCATCAAACAGCGTCGTTTTGCCAAATCTCGCCAGAATTCCTCCAGAATTCCCCACAATTCCCAGAATTCCTGCATTTGCGGGGTGCTTCCTGCCGGATTGAACTCAGCGTTTGGGTATGGACGTGACGCCTTTGCGCGGATATAATTCCGCGAAGGCTTAGCGAGTCAGGGAAGGGGAGCCCAGGATGGTGCTCAGGGTCGCGCTATGGGTCTGTGCATTGGTGATGGGCGCATGTCTCATCGCCATCGCCCAGGATGCCCCGATGCCTCCCGCCCCAGCCCCGGCGCCTGTTCCTGAACCCGCACCCGCGCCCGCGCCCACGCCAACTCCCGCTCCTGCTCCCGAGACGACGCCCGCTCCCAGTCCCGCTCCGACTCCTGCCCCGGCCCCTCCGCCTCCTTCCGTCCGAGAGCAGACCGAAGACGCCATCCGCGAAGGCTGCGAGCGCATCCTGAAGATGCAGCGCGAGGACGGGGCGCTGGTCCTCGACAAGGAGCGATTCGGCCTCAATGGGGGCTACTACGTTTATCCGGTCGGCGTCTCAACGCTCGGCACCCTGGCGCTCCAGCACGCGCTGCCTCACCTCAACGGCGACCTGGCCGTGCGCACGCGCGACGCGGTCAACCGGAGCATCGCGTGGCTCACCCAGCAGAAGCTCGCCCAGAAGACCTACTCCGCGGCGCTGGCGATCTGCGTGCTCTACCAGGACCACCCGAGCAAGTACCGCAAGCTCATCAGCGACTACGCCGAGATGCTCGTGCTCTCCCAGCACCAGACCGGCGCCGACGCCGGCGCCTGGGGATACGACCTCTACCTCCCGGTGAGGTTCCAGAACCCGCAGACGAAGCCGCAGCCGCTGGGGCAGGCCGATCATTCCAACACGCAGTTCGCGGTGCTGGGCCTGCTCAACGCGGACCTCAGCGACTACCAGGTCCCCAAGCGGACCTGGCAGCTTCTTGAGAAGCGCTACCTCGATTTCCAGAACAAGGACGGCGGGTGGGGCTACAGTCCCGCGGCGAAGCAGAACGAGAGCACGGCCACCATGACGCTCGCCTCGACGATTTCGCTCGCCATCTGCGAGGAGAAGCTGACCGCCGCCGATCATAAGCAGTGCAAGCCGCCTCCCGAGAGCCGGCCGGTGGAGAACGGCATCGCGTGGGTGGCGAAGAACCTGGACTACGACAAGCTGGAGACGTACGGCTTCTACGCGACGGAGCGGCTGGGCATTCTCAGCGGGCGCAGCGAGTTCGGCGGAAAGCCCTGGTTCGAGGAGGGGCAGCGGCGCCTGCTGAAGGACCGGGCGTGGCCGTCGCACGGGGCCTACGGCGCAGACCAGCAGATCGGCGCGGCCCTCGCGGTGCTCTTCCTCTGCCGCGGGCTCGAACCCGTCATCATCAACAAGCTCAAGCGGACGGGCGACTGGAACGACGACGCCTACGACGTGAAGCACCTCGTGGAATACGTCAGCACCTACTTCCAGAAGCCGAAGCAGTGGCGCATTGTCACGCTCGACGCGGATGTTGACTTCCTGCTCAAGACGCCTATCCTCTATGTCAGCGGACACGAGAAACTCGTCTTCACCGACCGCGAGAAGGCGAAGATCAAGGAGTACGTGGAGCGGGGCGGGACGCTGTTCGGGATGGACTGCTGCGGGATGAAGCCGTTCGACGAGTCGTTCCGCGCGCTCGTCGCCGAGCTGTGGCCGGATGCGCCGCTGGCGGACCTGCCGCCGACGCACGTCATCTACAGCGACCCGCGGCCGCTCGAGGCGAAGCAGAAGTTGCTCGGCCTGGCACCCGATAAGGGCTCGAAGCGCCTGGGCGTCATCTACTCGCCGTACGACATGTGCTGCCGCTGGCACCAGGGCGGCGCCCGGGCGAAGCTGGTCTTCGACGTCGGGACGAACATCGTGTTCTACGTCGAGAAGAATGCTCCGAGGCCGGCGCCCGAGAAACAGCCGTAGCGGAAGCCGGCTCGAACCTCCGGAGGAACGGGTAATGAAACACCTCTTCGTCCTCGTCGCGCTCCTCGTGTTGCTCTCCGCCGGGTTCTCGCAGGCCCAGCCGCCGCCGAAGTCGGACAAGACCATCGAGGACATGCTCCGCCGCAACGTCGACGACCTCATGAGCAAGCAGAAGCCGGACGGCCACTGGGAGCATCCGAACGTCGCGGGGATGACGGGGCTTGCGGCGCTGGCGCTGAAGCATTCGGGCGACCCGCGGACGGCGACGGCGGTGGCCAAGGCCGCGGCGTTCCTCAACCAACTGGAGGTCGAGCACAAGACGTATTCGGCCGGCACGGTCATCAGCTTCCTTTACCAGGCCGACCCGCGGCTGAACTACGCCACGATCCAGAAATACGCCTCGGACCTCGTCAAGACCCAGCAGGCGGCGGACTACGCGGGGATCTACAGCTACAACCTTGTCGGCGCCGCCACGAAGAAGGACGGCAGCTCGCACGCGGGCGACAACTCCAACACGCAGTTCGGTGTTCTGGGCCTGCTTTTCGCCGAGCGCGCGGGCTACCAGGTCCCGCGGCAGGTGTGGGAAGGCGTCCGCAATCATTTCGTCAAGACGCAGAACCCGGACGGCGGATGGGGCTACACGCCCGGCAACAACAGCTATCACACCATGAGCTACGCCGGGACGGTGTCGCTGCACATCGCGGAGGAGCAGCTTCAGTGGGGCGCCTCGCTGGACCGCTGCAAGATGAACCCGCCCAGCCGCGCGGGCGAGCAGGCCCTCAAATGGGTCGCCGACCACTTCACGACGGAACTCAACGCCTACGGACTCTACGCGCTCGAACGCCTGGGCATCCTCACCGGCCAGAGCGAGTTCGGCGGGCATTACTGGTACGAGGAGCTTACGGCCAAGGTCCTCGAAAACGGCGTCGGGTTCGCCGGCCCCGGCAGCGGCGGCGACGCCGATACCGCGTTTCTCATCCTCTTCCTCGCCCGCGGACGCGAGCCGATTATCATCAACAAGCTCCGCTACTACGGCGACTGGAACAACAACACCTATGACGTGAAGCACCTCGTGGATTACATCAGCGACCGCATGCAGACCACGATGCAATGGCGCATCGTCACGCTCCAATCCAAGCTTGAGAACCTCCTCAAGGTGCCCATACTCCACTTCAACGGCATCAAGGGGCCCGCCTTCACCGACGAGGAGAAGATCAAGCTGCGCGAGTACGTCATGCGCGGCGGCGTGCTTCTCGTTCAGGCCTGCCGGCCGGATGCGAAGGGGGGCTCCAAGGAATTCGACGAGTCCTTCCGCGCACTGATGGAGGAGTGCTTCCCCGAGGGCCAGCTTCGGCCGCTCCAGACCGGGCATCCGATCTACCTGACGCCCCGTAAGGTCGTCACCCCCCCCAAGATCGAGGTCATCCAGTTCAAGGAACGCATCGGCGTCATCTATCTGCCGGACGGCCTCTGCATCGATTGGCAGAAGGAGGGGTCGTCGGCCAAGCCGTCGCTCGACGTCGGCGTCAACATCGTCTTCTACGTTCTGAAGCAGGCCGGGAAGATTCCGGGCGCAGGCAAAGTGACCAACTAGAATCCCGGCCATCTGCATGTTTCACAATGCGTCATTAAGTGACGGAATAGGGGAGGGGGAAGGGCTGAAAGTGCCGCGAACGTCCTCCCTCTGTGGCGGGGGAAGGGAATTCCGGCGATTTTCTTGAGATGACCGACTTTCAGGCGACAAATAACGCCATAACTCATTGTTGCAATTAGACTTGCAATAGCAACATAAGACGTTGATATTTGCCTTCCTGGCGGCCAAGCCTATGGACTTCCGACGAGGGGGTGCTACAATTAGGGTGTGTCACACCCTGTCTGCTACTGGAGATCCTGCGATGAGCATGTTCGGTCGATTGGCTCTTGTCTCGGCGGCGGCGCTGACGGCCTTGCTTGTATTGTTCGGCAGCGCCACCCAGGTCTTGGCGGCGCCCCCGACTCCGGAGGAAATCCGCGCCGCCATCGAGGCGGGCGTGGATAAGCTCATCGAGATGCAGCAGGAGGACGGCTCGTGGAAAGAGCCCGACGTGGCGCACGGGGGCGGCGGCTATGACGTGGGCCGCTCGGCGCTGGCGACCCTGGCGCTGCTGCACGCGCAGCGTCACGTGAAGTCGGACAAGGTGGTCCCGGCGATTCACAAGGGCCTGACGTTCCTGGTGCAGCAGTGGCCGGAGCCGAAGACTTACACCGCGGGGCTCGTGCAGCAGGCGCTCTACAAGGCCGACCCGAGGCGCTACAGCAAGTGGATCTCCATGTATGGCTGGATGACCGTCCGCGGCCAGATGGTCTACGGTCCGCAGGCGGGGTGTTTCTCCTACGGCATCTACCCGTTCCCGAAGGACTTTGATAAGGCGAAGAACTACGAGCCGGCGCGCAGCACGGTCTCCGGCCGCGGCGACAACTCCAACACGCAGTTCGGCGTGCTGGCGCTGCTGTTCAGCGAGAAGGCGGGCTTCCAGGTTCCGAAGGTCTGCTGGCTGAGGATGTACAAATACTGGGTCGCCGCGCAGCATCAGGACGGCGGCTGGGATTACCAGTCCGACGCCTTCCGCGACACCGCGGGCGCCGATGCGAAGGGCGGCGCCGTCAAGGCGGCGGTGGCCCAGCGGTCCTACTGGAACATGACCTGCGCCGGCACGGTGAGCACGGCCATCTCCAACGAGATGCTCAACGCCGGCCAGCACGACCAGTGCAAGGGGATGACGGGCAACGAGCCGGTGGAGCGCGGGCTCGATTGGATCGCCAAGAACTTCAAGGACGGCAGCGGGCTGGCGCCTTATGGCTGGTATGCCTGCGAGCGCCTGGGCATCCTCATGGGCTACAGCGAGTTCGGCGGCACGGACTGGTACGAGGCCGGCTCGACGCGCCTCGTCGGCCCGGTATCGAAGGGCGGCACGGCGGCCAACATGCCCGATCTCGCGTTCGGCATCCTCTTCCTGTCGCGCGGGCTCGAACCGATCATCTTCAACAAGCTCAAGCGCCAGGGCGAGTGGAACCTGCACCTCCACGATATCTCGCACGCCACGGACTACATCTCCGAGAAGGGCCAGCTCGCCAAGCAGTGGCGCATCGTCACGCTGAACGCGTCGGTGGATTACCTTCTGCGCGTCCCGATCCTCTATATCAGCGGCCACGAGAAGCTGATGTTCACCGACGACGAGAAGAAGAAGCTGAAGGAGTACGTCGAGCGCGGCGGGACGATTCTGGGCGAGGCCTGCTGCTCGAAGAAGGAATTCGACGAATCGTTCCGGGCGCTCATGGCCGAGCTCTGGCCCGAAGGACGCCTGCAGCCGCTGCCGGCGACGCACCTGATCTATGAGACCCCGCGGCCCCTCAAGGAATGCCGTCCCGAGATCCAGGCCATGGGCATCGCCGCCAACCAGGGACGCCTCGGCGTGCTCTATCTGCCGCACGGCATATCGTGCCAGTGGGAGCGCGGCAACGTCAAGGCCTACCCGGCGATGGACGTCGCGTGGAACATCTTCACCTACGTGAACCACTACTTCAGCAAGGGCAAGTCGGCGGATGATCTGGCCCGCGAGCGGGTCGCGTCGCACGAGGGCACGGCGATGCCGCCCCCGGCCGAGTCGCCGTCGGCTCCGGACGTCACGACTCCGGCCCCGGCGCCCGATCCGAAGCCGGACACGCCCGCGACCCCGACGCCAGCTCCGGACGTGAAGCCTGATACCCCGGCTGCCCCGGCGGCGCCTGCTCCGGATGTGAAGCCCGATGTGCCCGCTACGCCGGCAACGCCTGCTCCCGAGGCCAAGCCCGAGACGCCGGCCGCCCCGGCGCCCGGTGTCTTTGCGCCTCCAGCTAAGCCTGAGACGAAGCCCGAAGCCAAGCCTGAGACGCCGGCCGCCCCGGCGCCCGCCGGCGACGCCCCCAAGGCGGGCTGACACGGCCGCAGCGCATCGCGGCCTTTCCTCGGTAGGAGGCCCTGCATGGCGCGCTCCGAAAAGGAGTTCGTCCGGAACCTTCTCGGAATGCATCGCCAGATGGAGCGCCTGCTCAATGAGGCGGTTCGTCAGGGCGGTCCATCCTCCTTCGGCCATGTGTCCTGGATACCTCCCGCCGACGTCTTCGAGACCCGCGACGGGTTTCTCGTCCGCATCGAGGCGGCAGGGCTCGATCCCGCCGGCCTGCGCGTTACGTTCGAGGACGGGCGCCTGACCGTCGAGGGCTCGCGCGGCGACGAGGAGTGCTGTGAGCGGGTCGCTTGCCACCAGATGGAAATCCCGTACGGCAGCTTCCGCCGCGTCTTCATCCTGACGCGGGATCTCGACGCCGGCAAGGCCGAGGCCCATTACGCGGACGGCTTCCTGACGATCCGGCTCGTGCGCTCCGACGCCGGGACGCGCCGCAACAAGATTCGCATCAAGGTGGAGTGAGGCTGCCGGATTCCGACACCCGGAGGACGCATGACCGACGATAGACCCCCGCAGGCCCCCCCGGCTTTGCCTGCGCCCCCCGCTGAGGACGTGCCCGGCGAACTGCGCCTGCCGCGGGAGCTTCCCGTGCTGCCGCTGCGCGACGTCGTGGCCTTTCCGTTTCTCGTGATGCCGCTGGTGGTCGGCCGCGAGAAGACCGTCAAGCTGGTGAACGAGGCGCTGGTGAAGGACCGCCTTGTGGCGCTCGTCGCGCAGCGCGACGGCCGCACGGAGGACCCCAAGCCGTCCGATATGTACGACGTCGGCATCGCCGCCTCGATCGTCCGGATGTTGCGCTTTCCCGACAACACGATGCGCCTCCTGGTCCGCGGCATCACCCGCGTCCGCGTCACCTCGTGGACCCAGACCGAGCCCTGCTTGAAGGCGCAACTCGATGAGTTGCCCGACGTCGTCGTGCCGTCCGTCGAGCTCGATGCGCTCTCGCGCAACATCTCGCAGCAGTTCCAGAAGATGGTCTCCCTGGTGCCGAACCTGCCGGAGGAGATGCAGGTCGTCGCCATGAACCTCGACAACCCGGGGCAGTTGGCCGACCTCGTGGCGAGCGCGCTGAACCTCTCCGTGGCCGACAAGCAGTCGCTCCTGGAAGACGCCGACGTCCGCTCGCGCCTCACGCGTGTCGGAGCCCATCTCCGCAAGGAGGTCGAGGTCCTGGAGCTTTCCTCCAAGATTGACGCCAGCGCCCAGGGCGAACTCACCAAGGCTCAGAAGGAGTTCTACCTCCATAAGCAGCTCGAAGCCATCCAGCGCGAACTCGGCGTCGAGGACTCCCAGGCCCGCGAGGTCCAGGAGATCCGCAAGCGCATCAAGTCCGCCGGCATGGCGAAGGAGGCCGAGGAGGAGTGCCTGCGCGAGTGCGACCGGCTCGAACGGATGCACCCGAGCGCGTCGGAATACACCGTCTCGCGCACCTACCTCGAGTGGATTCTCTCGATGCCCTGGCAGACGGCGACCAAGGATAACCTGAACCTGAAAAAGGCCCGTACCATCCTCGACGAGGATCATTATGACCTCGATAAGGTGAAGGACCGGATCATCGAGTACCTGGGCGTGCGCAAGCTCAAGCCCGACGCCAAGGGCCCGATCCTGTGCTTCGTGGGGCCGCCGGGCGTGGGGAAGACGTCGCTGGGGATGTCCATCGCCCGGGCGCTCGGGCGTAAGTTCGTCCGCATGTCGCTCGGAGGCGTCCGCGACGAGGCCGAGATCCGCGGCCATCGCCGCACCTACGTCGGCGCGCTGCCGGGACGCATCATCCAGGGCATCCGCCGGGCCGGGTCGAGGAACCCCGTCTTCATGCTCGACGAGATCGACAAGCTCGGCTCCGACTTCCACGGCGACCCGTCCTCGGCGCTCCTCGAGGTCCTGGACCCCGAGCAGAACTTCTCCTTCATGGACCATTATCTCGACGTCCCGTTCGACCTCAGCAAGGTCATGTTCATCACCACGGCCAACCTCCTCGATCCCGTGCCGCCGGCGCTCCACGACCGCATGGAGGTCCTCGAACTGCCGGGCTACACCCGCGAGGAGAAGGTCCTCATCGCGAAGAAGTTCCTCATCCCAAAGCAGCTGAATGAGAACGGCCTGGCGACAAAGCACATCGAGTTCACCGACGGCGCCCTCGCCGCGATCATCCGCGATTACACCCGCGAGGCGGGCCTCCGCGACCTCGAACGCGTCATCGGCACCGTCTGCCGCAAGACCGCCCGGCAGGTCGCCGAGGGCGACCGCAAGAAGACCGTCGTCGACGCGAAGGATCTGCACCGGTTCCTGGGGGCCATCAAGTTCTTCAGCGAGGTCAAGGAGCGCACGGGGCAGCCCGGCGTCGCCACGGGCCTTGCGTGGACCCAGCATGGCGGCGAGATGCTCTTCGTCGAGGTCACGCGGATGCGAGGCAAGAAGGGCCTGATCCTCACGGGCCAGTTGGGCAACGTGATGAAGGAATCGGCCCAGGCGGCGCTCAGTTGGGTTCGGACGCACGCGACGGAACTCGGCATCCCGGCGAACTTCTTCGAGAACTGCGACATCCACGTCCACGTGCCCGCGGGCGCCACGCCCAAGGACGGGCCGTCGGCCGGCATCACCATCACTGCGGCCATGGTTTCGCTCCTGACGAACAAGGCCCTGTCGCCGGACGTCGCCATGACGGGCGAGATCACGCTTTCGGGAAAGATCCTGCCGATAGGGGGGGTGAAGGAGAAAGTCCTGGCCGCCCGCCGCGCCGAGATCGGAACGGTCATCCTGCCGCGCCTCAACGAGAAGGACCTAGAAGAGGTGCCCAAGGAGGTCCGCGAAGGCATGAAGTTCATCTTCGCCGAGCATATCGACGAGGCCCTCGCCGCGCTTGGGCTGAAATCCGGACGGAAATCCGCGCAGCGAAGGTCCGCCTCCAAGCGCAGGTGAAACGAAGATGGCCCGGACGCTTTTGCCCCGAAAAGGCTCCTACGGAATCGACGCCCCGTACGTCCCGCTCGCCATGGGCGGCGCGTGCCTCGTCTCGATTGTGATCGCGGATGTTACTCGAAGCCTGTGGGCACTCATAGCGGCGGCAATCTTCTTGCTGATCATCGGCCTGTGGCTTTACGCGTCGAAGCGGGGAAAGTTCGTCGTCTGGGACAGGCTGTTGAATGATGCCGGGGTGCGCCCGGACGAACGGGTGCTCGACGTCGGATGCGGCCGGGGCGCCGTGTTGCTGATGGCGGCGGAACGGCTGGCCTCGGGGCGAGCGGTTGGGGCGGACATCTGGAGGACGCAGGATCAGTCCGGGAACTCCGCCGAGGCGACCCTGCGCAACGCCGAGGCCGAAGCGGTCGCGGATCGCGTCGAACTCGTGACCGCCGACATGAGGACGCTTCCGTTCGAGGACAGCTGCTTTGACCTGGTCGTTTCGAGCCTTGCGATCCACAACATCGATGATCCGAACGGCCGCAGGAAGGCGCTTGATGAAGCGGTTCGCGTCCTGCGACCCGGCGGGCGCCTGCTCATCGTGGACATCCGTGGCACCCGCGCCTATCCGGAACACCTCGCCAAACTGGCCATGGCCGACGTCTCCCGCCGACGCCTTGGCTGGCGTCTCTGGTGGGGCGGCCCGTGGATGCCCACCTATCTCGTCTCCGCCACAAGACCGCGTTGAACGTCCGGAGAAAGTCGACGCGCAGAGAGTCCCCGGATCATCAGTAAGAGAAACGCGAGGCAGGCGTGAGGGCGGGACGCCGAGAACGGGTTTGCCGGACGGCGAGAGTCGCTGAACTCAAGTGATTGAAATCCCGGATAGGCGTAAATCCAAGTCGACGAAACCGGTAGGAACTGAGTGAAGAACCCTGGAGAGGGCGAATACCGCCAACGTCCGATAATGTCCCGCGAGTCATAGTACACCGACCCGCTACTTATCGTGACGTTATTGCAGACCAGACACAGTGTGTGGGGGTTGTGTAACGAGGTCAATAACTTTCCTACGAATTACATGGACTTTCCGTCTTACACAGGGTAAAACGCCCCGGAAGATGACAGTTTTCGGCGTTCGGGTCGGCCGGGCGCTGGAGAAAACCGATAGCAGTGGTGCAAAACGTGACAGGGGAGGGTGGGCGATGAGAACCGCGGCGCTGTGTCTTGCGGTCGGAATCGTGGCGGCGACGTGCTGGGGCGCTTCCGCTCCGAAGGAGCCCGACGTGCGCATTTCCGGGGCGGTTCAGTGCAAGAGTGAGGCGGCTGCTGCGAAGCTACAGGGTGAAGTGTTGCAGATGATTAAGGATTTTGATGCGCAGAATAAGGCCGTGAAGGGTCAGGAGGTGTTGGTCTTCGGGGTCAACGCCAAGACGGACGTCACGATCACCATCACCCTGCAAGGGGCTCCTGTCGACGTGGCGATGGAGTTTGTCAAGGCCGTCGTGGTGAGGTGTGCGGCGAGGGGTAATCCGTCCATCACCGTGACGGTAATGTGATCGTCTGTCAGTGAAAGAGTCGCGACACGGCCTCAAGGCCGGCGCCGGCGCCCAGGACGCCGGCGCCGAGCCCGAAGCCGATGAGGAAATACTTTCATCCTGCCAACTGCTTGCCATAGGGGCAAGAGTCCATGTGTCGACTAACAACCACCTCCGCAACCTCGAAGGCTATCTCTTTCCAAACGGCCCGCTCTTCGGGTGTCAACGGCTTCATACTCGACCTTTCAAGGCAGGGGCTTGACAACCTTGGGGATCACGTCGGCCGCCTGACCGGTGATCGTGGTAAGGTGCGTCACGTTGTCGCCGGTCGAGACCTCGTCAACGCCTGCGCCGATGACGGCGCCCGCTGTCTTCGCGGTTGAAGAGCCCACCTTGCCGGTCGCGTAGCGGCCGATGTCGGCGCCGAGCCCGAACTCGTAAACGCCCTGCCCCTTCGCGACCGTGTGGACCTTGCCGTCGTTGAAGTCGGTCGCGGCCGGAGTTATCATCGTGCAGCCGACGAACGCGACGACGGCGAGGACAACAGCGAAGACACAGAAACCAAGGTCGTGCCGCATGGTGAAGCACTCCTAAACCAAGGACGTGCCGCCGAGAGACCCGCTGGGGGTCACGCCTCCGCGCGGCTTTTCGTTGTTGCGGTTGATCACTGCGAAGCTTCGCCTCTGGAGCTGCGTCGCAAGCCAGTCGGTGCGGACGTAGTTGTTGGATATCAACCTGACGTCCATCGCCTTCTTGAGCGCGGCCAAGTCCGTGTAGTCGAGCGTCGGGTTCTGCGCCTGC
Organism: Planctomycetota bacterium; assembly: GCA_037439485.1. Taxonomy (GTDB): domain Bacteria; phylum Planctomycetota; class DG-23; order DATKVD01; family DATKVD01; genus JBBIVY01. Next base: position 33,594 of record JBBIVY010000010.1, read on the forward strand.
TGCTGTTTCTGGAAGACGGGAACGAGGGCCAACGCCGCGGCGGACGTGCCCACGGTGACGCCGAAGTCCTGCATCTCGTTGGTAAAGTCCTCTGGGGTGACGACGCCCGCGGCGACTGCCTGAACCTCCGTCATGATGTCGGCGGATCCCTTGAGCCCTGACGCGGCCGAAGATGCTCGACTGTCGAGCAGCGCCAGACGCACCGTCTGGATCGGCGCGACGATCCCCGCGGCGTCGTAGAGGCTCGTCAGCGTGTCGACGTCGATAAGCCCCTTCTTGTAGGCGGATTCATATGTATACAGACCCTGTGACTTCGCCGCGGCGCCGATGCGCTCGTTTCGCTTCTGAGTCGCGTAGGCGATTTCTGCGTCGACGACGGCGGGCGCCGCGCCGGACATGATGAGGTCTTTGCGGTAGTCGGCGGCCGACAGAAGTCCGGAAATGTAGAAGTCGCGTTTGTCCGGGACGCCGAGCGCCTTCAGTGAAGCGGCCACCTTCGCGTTGCGCGCGTTCTTCGCCAGCAGCACCGTCACGTCGGCGACCTCGGGCAGCAGGCCCGCGGTCTCAAGGACGGTCTCCAAGTCGCCGGTCGTCATGTCGCCGAGTTTGTAGGCGGTCAGATACTTCGGCACCGACGACTTCACCTGCTTGTCGAAGGCGGCTTGCTGGTCCGCTTCGCGCTTCCAGGTGACGCGGTTATACTTCTTCACCACGGCCAGCATGTGCAGCTTCTTCGCCTCGAAGTCATCGACCTCGCAGGCCGCGACGAACGTGTCGAAACCGTCGATGGAAATGAACGCCTTCTCGAAGAGGTCTTCGGCAAGCGTCAAAGCGTCGCCCTTCATCTGACCCTGCCGCTGGGCGATGGCAGCGTCTTGGAGGATGGACAGGACGTCGCCCGAGTAGCCGAGCTGCTGTGCCTTGACCATGAACGAACCGTGGCTCAGGTGCCCCTTCTTCCGCTGGGCGAGCGACTCGGTCAGCAGCTTGTCGGTGTAGGGCTTGTAGGCGTTGGCCGTCGTGGCGTCGAGCATCACGGCGGCGTCGCCGTCCGAGAGCCCCGAGTCTTGCAAGGCCTTGTAGAGATAGTCCGTGTCGACGGCCGGCGACTGAAGCAACATTCGTGCCTGTCTGGCGTTGAACCGCTTGAAGATGACGGGCTCCAGGCTGTCGATGGCCTCGTCCGATAGGCCCTTGTGCTCAAGGGCGGTCTGCCACTGGTCGCGCGTGATCAGTTGACGACGATACTGCTCGTGGATCGTCTCGACGTCGGCAGCGTGATGAAGCCCAGTGCTTAAGGTTTTTATCCAGGTCTCTGGAAATCCCTTCGCCTGCAACTCGTCGTTCCACGTGGACTCAGTGATGAGCCCACGAACGTAGAGGTCGTTCAGAGTGTCGATGTCTGGCCTCGCCGGGCGAAACGCGCGCATAGCCGCGCGGTGCGCGGGCGCGCCGAGCTTCGCGGCGACAGCCTCGTCAATCATAGGGTCGATCAGCCGGCCGTAGTCTGCGACGTCAGCTAGAAAGGCCGTGACAGGGCCGAAGTTGAATTTGCATCCGGCAATCTCGATATCTGCAAGGCTGCTCAATAGGTGCGCCTCTACGCCATACTTCGCGGCGTCCGTGTAGAGGCTCATCACGGCCGGCCATACCTGCTCTTCGGTGAGAGCCGGCCCCGTCGTGATCTTCTTCACGATGGCCGTCATGCCGGGCTGAAAGGCATTAACGAAGGGTGCCGTCAGCGCGCTAGCTCCGGCCTCAGCGATCTTCAGGACGGGCGGAGCAACCTGCGTTACAGCCTGTTTGATGAGCGGCGCAACGCCGTTTGATATCAGCCACACGGTGGCTTCGCTGATGGCGTCGCTGACGACGTCTTGTAAGCCCTCGACGTTGTCCTCGTCGGCAAAGGCGCCGCCTGTGTCGTTGACGTCAACCCCGATTCTAGAGGCAACTCCGGTCGTCGCGCCTGCGCCGAATCCGGCAGGCAGTGCTGAGGAGTCGGACTGTGTCGCGGCCGAAAACGGATCGTGAGTTGTCAGCATCTTCTTCAAGAGCGGCTTACCGCTCTTGAAGAAGCTCTGCCAGAACGCGTCCATCAGGTCGGCGCCGTCTTGCGATGTGAGGCGATCCAGCTTGAGGCCGAGTGAAGCCCACGCCTTGATGCCGGGCTCGTATCGTTGCCAGGCCTGCGCGTGCCAGTCGTGCCAGTAGGTGTATTCGTTCTGAAACTCAGTCGTCTGCAACCGCAGAATGGCGGCAATGGGGTAGTTGCCGTCGTAGAAGACGTCGTGCAGGTAGTTCTGCACCTTGGTGAGCGACGTGGCGACGCTGTCGCCCGGCGTCAGGCTTGACGTCAGGTCATTCTCAATCTTGCTGAGGATGACGGTGTAGTCTGGTTCGCCCATGTCGAGGCCTCCACCGTAAGACACAGCCGGGGGCGGCTGTGACACAGCAGCCACTACCTCAAACGACGGACAAAAAAAGGGCGCCCGGTTCGTCACTCCGGGCGCCGCGGGAGGCCCGGCCGCGCGGACGGCCGGCTGAGGGGCCTACTCAATCACGAACTTCTGCCCGATGAGGCCGTCCTTGCTCGCTAAGTGCGCGCGGATCGCGGCGGCGATGGTCTCGTTGGTGGCCGTCTCGCCGGGCACGATCACGGCGTCCTGAACCGAGCCCGACGTCTCGAAGAGGATAACGGCGTCCATCTTGCCATGACGCTTCGGGTCCATCGACGGGTGAACTCGGACGTCCTTGATGGTGACTTCTTTCGCCACGATTTTGCCCCCCTACCTCTGGAGTTGGTTGGGCAGGCACGTTCGCCTGCCGGGTGTAAGACTGATCGATCGATGCGTCTTACGCAGCGGATCCGCTGCGTAAGACGCAACCAGCTGCGTTCGGATCGAAGCGCCGCCGGGCGGTTCCGGCCCGCCCAGGTCGGCGCGCGGCGGCTACCTCGACCCGATTTTCAAGGCGCCACGGCCGGCTGCCGTCCCGGCGCCGCGCCCAAAGAGCGAAAGAGGTGGACCCACAACCCTACCGGCCACAGCGATGCGCCATATCGCGCCTACAGAGGTTTGTCTTACAAAGCATCTACGGCAGGGTGATGCCGAAGCAACCGAGCACGACCTTGAGGAAGATGTAGGCGGCCGAAATGATGGTGCCCCACTGTATCGCGGCGTTCTGGTGAAGGGGCTGGCTTGACGGATCGGACATGGCAGGCTCCTGACTATGGGGTCACTGCCCGAGTGCGCAGGCAGTGATTCGTGCCGTCGTATACGTCGCTCAGGATGAGGTAGAGATCGTAGAGGGTCGGATTATCGGTTGCGTTATTCCATAGGGATGCACGTAACTGATTGCCAATATCGTGCATCCTCGCCTCGCCGGTTTCCGGGTTATATAGACACTGAAATAGTGTGCTAATAGGGTAGGCGTTGAGCGAGACGTCTCCAATTACGTCTCGAATCTGCGCAATCATCGAGACAGGCGTCATGTAAACGCCGTTGTCGGCAAGAGCGTATTTGATGCCGTCGAGGTCGGCCTTCATGGCCTGCAACGCAGGCAGCGACGTCGGGTCGCTGAACGGCACCGACCCATCGGGGTTAAGGCGAAGAGCGACCAGGCCGTTGCCGTCGAAGCTCGGTGCCACGATCACCGACACCGAGGCTACGTTGTAGATTTCCATCGGGCCCATGGAGTTGATCCACGGGGCGAGCTGGAAGAGCTGCATGGCGATAGGCAGGGTTGGCGGCATAGCAGTAGGGCGGTAGAGTCCGCTTACGCCTCCGTGAACCAGAAGGTGACGGCTTCGGATGCACTCGTGGTGTCGGCGTCGTAGCCGAAGAGCAGGCCGTCCGCGGCGGTGAGCGGCAGGTCCATGTTGTCGCCGTAGTTGGCCGTGCTGGCCAGCGTCGAGGACAGTGCGACGACGAGGTCCTGGCCGTTCTTCTGGAGCACGAAGTTGACGCCCGCCACGGACGCCGGCTGGACGCGCACGAGCGTTCGGTCCCGCTTTTCGAGCCCGGCGAAGACGTCGGTGAGCTGGCGGCCGGCCACGCCGGTGAGCGTGATGGACTGGGTGACGACTCGTCGCATGGCGTATCCTCCAAGGTCTTCCGAGCGGGCCGGGCGGGGCTGTCCCCATGAATCCCGGCCCTTCTCGGTAGGGTTTTACGGCAGCTCAATCTCGGTGATGAACGTCACGTCGACGCTGGACGCGGCCACGGAGTTGCCGAACGCGCCGGCGAAGGTGACGTAAGGCACACAGGCGTCTGACGGCAGCAGTTCGATCGGGGGATCGAAGAGCATCCCCGGCTGCGCGTGCGCGTCGGTGTTGGGGCCGAAATGCGACGCGATAGGCGCCCACGCCAGAGTAGACGTGTTGGCGACGTTGCCGACGAATGTCAGGCCGTAGCCGTTGGCCAGGTCGAACTGCGTCTCCTGGTTCACCTGCACCTTGAAATACGTCGTGTAGCCGTCGTTGGCGACGCCTGCGATGAGGGCGGCCACACCCACTGCGGCGATGATGAGCAGACCGAGCATCATGAGCGTTCTCCTGAAAGACGGGCACGGCGTGCCGCGCCCCTACGGGGAAAAGATTATTGGCCCTTGGCGCACGGGCAGCCAAGCACCCCGATGATGCGGCCCTTGGCGCCCTGCGGAACGCGGTCTCCGTTGATCGGGAAGTCCGCCACGCACCCGGCGATTTGCAGCCCGTCGACCTTCGCGTCGCCCACGGCCGAGATTGCCGCGGCGTTCGTGCCGTGGACGAGTTGGACGCGCTTCTTGGACTCGGAGCCGTTGGGGTCCGTGTCCTTGACGTCTGCCGCGTCGTACTCGTCGTAGACGAGCGTGACGTCGCCCGCTTCGGCGGCGCGCGAGACGACGAAGGTGGACCCTTCGCCTACGGGGATATCGAGCGGATGCCCGGCGTCGCGCAGCGTCTGGAAGAGCGACTTGCGGCCCTGAGCCGTCGCCGTGGTCGTAGCCTGCGCGGGGTAGGGCACCTGGTTGCCGGAGTAGCCCTTGACCCTGAACCACTGCAAGGTGGTCTGGTTGACCTTGATCGTCAGAAACGTATCGCTCGACGACGGCAGGCAGAAGATGTCGCGGACGATCAGCGAATGGCCGGCGCGCGGCGTGAGCGACCCGCCGCCTGACGCCACGATGCGCTTGACCTGTCCCTTGTTGGTGAGCGCCATGAGAGGCTCCTGTCTCGAAACGCGTCAGGTGTTCTGACGCGGGAACCGGCACGGGGAAGCGCCGGGATTACGCCCGATACGCCTTCTTGATCTTGGCCCAGCCGTCGAACATGGCGAGCATCTTCGCCTTGGCCTGGTCGGCGGTGGTCGTTGGCATGGCCTGAATCGCCGACAGCACGGGGTCCGCCACGCTCTTGAGCTTGGTGAGCGCCGCCACGATCTTCGCCTGCCGGCCGGTGACGCCGGAGACGAAGCGCGTGGACGCTCCGCCTTGAATCGTGGCCACCATGGCTGAGCGGTCGACCTTGCCGAGGCCCTTCGCGTAGCGGTCGTCGGCAATCGCCGCCTGGACGCCGCTCGCGTATTTCGCCTTCGCGGCGATGGCCGAGTCGATGGCCTTGCCGACACTGTCGGCGGTCTTCTTCGCCCACTTTTCACCGGCGCCAGTTACGCCGTTGATCATGGACGCTGCGGTTTCGTTGGGGTCGGGCATTCCGGCCATGTGAGTTACTCCTGTCGGGCGGGCAGGTCATTGGGCGGGCGGTGTTTCAGGCGCGACTTCCACTTTCTGGCCCAAAGAATACACCACAACCTGTGGTAGTCAAGAGGAAATATAGAAATTCAGATACCACCCGTTGTGGATAATGGCTAGCCTTGCCTGCCGCGCTTCATCTGGCGCATCATTGCGCCAACGTCTCTCTGGAAGCGCGTCCAGGTCGACAGGCGCCACGCTGCGCGATTCAGCCGGTCGGGGATATTGGGCGAGACGGCCAGCTCGTTGTAGAACTGGGCGCACCGCGTCGCGAACTGCTCGAATAGGGGGTCACTGTGCTTGGTCTTCATGGAAGGACCTCCACCGGAAAGCGACTGCGCGCGCCTTCGCCGATGCGGCCGATTCGGAACGTCACGGGACGACCCTTTGCGGTGTCGAGGAACGCCCGGAGCTGAGGCACGAGCGTCGCCGCGGTGAAGTCCCAGTAGTCAGGATACGCCTTCTTCCCTACGCCGAGTGTCACGAAGCCGCGGAGCGCGACCACCGTCTTGGGCGCTCTTCCGCCCGGATTGATTTGGATCGTGCCCATCTGATAGCGCACAATCGTCACGTCGAGCACCGCGCCGCTCGGGTGTTCCCATATCTCAAACGGTCCCGGCAAAGCCGGCACTTCATCCGCGCCCGGCAGGTGTCCTATCGCACTACTCTGCGTCTGGTCCATGGGTCTACCTCCGAAGTTAGGCGGGTCAGTCAACGACAGCACCGTATCTTTTCAATCGCGCGAAATGCGATTCCTTCAAAACGGGCGTTGGCCCTATGCCTCATGGGTCAAAACATACACCCGAAACGCTATGGACATATCGAGAATCACCCAAGGCCCTTTGCTCGGGCCGCGCGGGGGTAAATGGAGCTGAGATAGTCGTCGACCCAGTCCGGCCGAAAGGTGGCGTAGCGAAAGTTCTTATCGCGGCACAGCTCGGCAAGCGCAGGATCGTCAACGGCGGTCACGAGCAGAGCAACAAGCGGGCGGGTGAGGAGGTCGCGCAGCTCGGCGGTTTTCGGCACCAGCTTCATGTAGAGTTCAAGCTGGCCGATGACCCCGACGTCGGGGCGTATCTTCCCTTCGACGATGATCACCTCGTCCCCGGTGAAGACGAGCGCGTCCGCCCAGCGCCGCCAGGCGCTGAACAGGCCTGGCGGCATGTTGGGGTAGGGGCCGTTCGTTCCGGCGTCGGGCAGGACGCCAAGACGCACGTCGATCATGATGCGGGCGCCGGGGAAGTGGATCGCGAGATACTCGGCCACCAGCCGGCGCTCGCGCTGCTGCCGCATTTGCTTGACGGGCTGGTCGCTCATGGCGCCGGCTTCTCCTTGGCTTCGGGAGCAAACATACGCCCGTCTACCATGCGGTCTTCGGCCAGAGCTACCGCGGCCGTCATGAGCAGCCCCGTGCTCGCCGGAGAGAGCCCGCCGCCCGTGAGCACGCGCGCAGACGCCGCAGCGACTAGCGCGTCGAATGTTTTGTCGCTCACGACGCGCACGACGTCGAGCAGTTCGTCGTCGAGCAGCACATCCAGCACCTTCACAGCGTCTTCCCATTCGGTGACGACGACCGGTCCCATGACTACCTCCCCGCAAAGAGCGTCCCTTGACGCGTGTCGACGGCCCGAAGGCGCGCGCCTTCGCGGATGCGGTCGGCACCGCGCGTGTAGGGCTTCAAGCTGCCCCCGCAACTGAAACACCTCTTGTATCGCAGCCCGTCGTGAACGTCCGGCTTCACCGCGCCCATCGCGCCGCAGCGGTTGCAGATCGCATCGAGCATGGCCAGCCTCCCTTCGTCGCCAAGTCTTACATCGAGATCTGCACGTCTTACTTAGGCGATCGCGCGGGCTTCTTCTTGTCGGCCTTTGCCGCGGCGTCGGCGTCGGCCTTCGTCTTGAGCGCCAGCGCGAGGGCGTCGCGTATCACCTGCCCCCGAGTGCCCCAGCCTTCTTTCAGGCTGTCGATTTCCTCGATTTCGTCCGCCGTGAACCTGACTGAAATTGTCGTCGTATCGAGCTGGCTATACGACCGTCCGACGTATCCTGTCCTCATGGCGTTTCACCTCCATCGCTCAAGAGGACGCCTGGGCCGGCAAGGTCGGGCGGCCCGGCGACGACCTCGCGGCAGAGCCCCTGCGCAGCCCACTCCTTCGCGGCTTCGTCACGCTCGGCGTCTCCGCCGACGACGTAGTTCACGCCGGTGATGTAGCCGTAGCCGATGACGTAGGGGCCGTTTCCGTCCACATCGGGGTGAACGATGAACAGCCGAGTGAGACCCCGCACGATCCGCGGCGGCACGGCGAACGGAATTCGCTTGCTGATGCCGCGCTCTCGGGCTTCGTCGATGAAGCTCTTAGCGTCTGGGTAGTTGTCAATCCCGCACCACATCAACATATCAAGAGCAACAGATAAGAGCCGGTCGCAGCTCGGCTTGTAGAATTTGGGCGAGTCGTAGCGGTTCAGGCGGGCGATGCGGTCGTTCGGCGGGTCCGTATCGACGTGGCAGGCCGCTTCATGCAGCTCGAAAGAGCCGAACGTCACGCCGCTGGCGAAGGATCGGCCCCATTTGAGAGGCCAGACGTATGAGACCCACGGCTGCAGGCCGCCCATCATCGACATTTCGCCCACGAGATAGAGCCCTCCCTTCACCAGGTGCCCGCAGCCTCTGCGCGGGTTGTACACGACGTTGTTCATGGCCTGTCCCTTTCCACGTTAGGGTTTTCCGACTGACACAGTCGGCTTGAAGCGCCAGCCTTCCTTGAGGCCGGTGACGATAAAGCCGGGGATCGTCTTGACGTCCCCGAAGACGTTTGCGCACACGGCCTTGATTTGCTGAGGGGCGTGATTTTTCACGAGGGCTTCGGCCGTGCGGCCGTTCACCTGGACGATCTTGAGCAGCTCGACCAGGTCGGCGCCGCCCGGCGACTTCTGCACCAGATCGCGCCACTGGCCAAGCGCGTGATCCTTTCGCGCGCAGCGCGTCCGCTTCATGAAAAGTGTGCGCCGCACTTCTTCTTTGATGGACAGCGAATACGACACAGCGCCCGCCGCGGCGCCTGTTGTACCCTCGGGTACAACAGCTCTTGTTGTTATACCGGAACGGTTGTTCCTATCATGTGCGGCTTGACCGGAACGGTTGTTCCTGTCAAGTCGGAGATTGGCTAGGGAGTTTTCAGTCTTGATGACGTCGGGCAGGGCGACGTCGGGCACTTCGGAGGCAAGGGTATAGCTCGATGTGTGGGCCCGTCCGCGGCGATGCACTTTCACCCATCCGCGGTGACGCAGCTCGGCGAGCGCCTTGCGAACGTATCGTTCAGTTTGACCGAGAATCAGTGACAAGTAGAGCTGCGAGGGGTAAGGTCGGCCGCCATAAGACATGACGCGGAAACGGTTCAGGCAGCCGTAGACGGCCTTCGCCATCCAGCTTATTTCAGGGTCTGCCAACACCCTGACGGGTATCGGCACGTCGCCACCGGCGAACGTGCTGAGAGGGTCGTCAAGGTCTTGCTGAGGTGGAGAGGGACGGGCAGCGCGCTTGTAGATGATTTCGCCGATGGTCTGCAAACCGGCCATGGGGTAGACCCCTTTCTAGGTCTGCCCCCACAACGTCCGATAATGTCCCTTATGTGAAGCTCAGGCTGTAATTCTGTTACTTCTGATGCGTTTTGTTACGCTTGCGCTGCCGACTGCCCCTGGCGAACCTCTGAGTCTTTCTCCTCTCCCAACGCGCTTCGTACTCAGACTCGGAGGTCCGTCTCCTGCTCGCCGATGCCTGGACTTGCCGGGTCCTGGCACGGCGTGATCGCTCATTATCCCGCTTGGCCGCTTCTGCTCAACCGTTTGCGTTGTGGAACGCGGGCGGACGCTCGAATACCACCGCCACCGCGCTTGGACCGTCGCCGGAATCCGGGGCTTCAACCCGGACGATCCGGCCCTTCACCAGGAGTCGTCGTTCGGATGTCGCCAGCGGCCCGTCCGTCAGGCCGCGAATGGCTTTGGCCTTGGACGCCGGCAACTGGATGTCCAGTTCCACCGTGTCTCCCGTCCGGAGCCGAGATCCCAAGCCGCTTTCGAAGCACATGTCTCCGGGGCTGATGTTCCGGGTCGTCGTCCGCTCGACCGTTGCCGGGTCGGCTGCCGATGCCGGGAGGCGAACCGCAACACCGAGCCGGACGGAGATCCGCCTGTTGCGGCGGCGCTCGTCGAGGCAGGCCCCGGGATCGGGGCTCGCGGATTGCGGAGGCTTTTTCGCGTTCATGACAACCATCCTGGGTGTTACTCCCTTGAGTGCTTCTGCCTTAATCTATAGCAAACGGCGTGCCAATCGCTTCAAAATCCGGAGGATTCGAGGGCTTCGGACGCAAGATGCCGTGGCTCAAGGAGTTGTGTCCAGTGATACACATGGAGGTGGCGGTATCTGTCGATAGACTGGCTCTGTTGTGTTCGCATTTCCGAACATCGTGTTGTTTTCACCGAACGCGTCCAGGGAGGCGCGACGGATGCGCCGAGGAGGAAAAAAAGGACCTCCATGCGAATGGAGGTCCTTTTTCGGGCTTATCATCGAGTCTGAACCGGCGGCCTTAGTCGCGGACTCGCGTCAGGTAGAGGCACGACGGCTTGACGGCCTGGACGCGGGCGCGGCTGTTGAGTTCGTAGTTGCAGAAGCCGCTCTCGTCGAGCATCGTGGGCTCCGCGCCTTCGCGCAGGACGCGCACCTTGCCCGACACCAGATACAGGTAGAGCGTGCCCGAGGTCGGCTGCTGCCACGACACCTCGGAGTTCTCCTCCATCTTCACCAGCGTGACCTTCACCTTCTTGTGCTGGCTCGGAGGATTGAGCAGTTCTTCCTGGACGCCCTCGCCGGCGGCGCCCTTGAAGCTCTCTTCCCACTTGCTCGCGCTCATCCAGCCCTCGGCCGGCTTGGCCGCGGCCACGCGCTCGCTCTCCTGGAAGAAGTAGCTCACCGGGACCTCATAGGCCTCGGCCAGCTTCATCAGGTTCTCCAGGCTGAATGCGTGCCGCCGGTTCTCAATCAGAGATACCGTCGAGAAGGAGATCCCGCAACGCTTCTCCACCTCGCGAAGCGTCATGCCCTTTTCGAGCCGGGTCTTCTTCAGCAGCTTGCAAACTTGGTCAATGTCCTTCATCCCACCGATCCTCCACGAAAAAATGCCTTGCCGTTGTTCTCAGGATGGGTTGGAACTTCCCCCGATCCCACAGCGCGGGTTGCCCGACCGCACTGGCTATACGAAACGCATATCAGCCGTCTCGTTGAACGAGCCTGCGGTACGGATGGGCATGTGGCGACGTTTGCTTCCCTGCGCCGCCTTACACCATGCGCTGCGAGCAATACAACGGAGGGTCTGCTACGTCGGACACTTTTGGACACGTGGGCCGAAGCCCACACCAGAGCCTTTGCCCTGTTTTGAAGCAAAAACCGTGCCACTCGCGGTACAAAAATCGTTGAATAATAGCCTGTCGACGTAACGTGTATGTGGGCAATGGGTTGCGTCATCGACTATCTCTCATTTCTTCGTTTCGGCGTTCCAGGTGGTGCCAAGCCGTGTCTAAGAAATTGAACACGCGCTAAAGGAATTCGTCGCAATATGGCCATAACCTACTGGCAGACAGCCACTTACGACACGTTCGGCAAAATCAACACGCATGCGCCTCGCAGCGCACTGTATTCCGCTATTGCCATATTCTTCACGCACGCCCCTTCCCTACCAAACCATACACCGAAAACCGGGTGCCGGTTCATGTCCTCTACTTCTTCGTCAGGTCGTTGGCAATGAGATAGGTGAGGTTCAGCCGTCCAAGCTCGATGTGCGCCTGCTCCAGGATCTCGATGTAGGACCGTGGCGCGCTTACCATGAAGCTCTCTGCCGTAGACTCCAGCTCCGCGGTTACGGCTTTCAGAATGTTAATGAGCGTGTCGTCGTCGAGGTGGAACCGGTTGCGCGCCTCCGTGCGGAACTCCAGGATCTGCTCGTGCGATACGGGGATGCTGAACACGCGGCACATGAGGTCCGCGACATAGACGATGTCGGTGAGGTGTTTCGCGTGGCGGCTCACCGTATCGGGAAGCTTCGGGTGATGGTGATAGCGGATTGGCGCAACGAGGATTTCCGGGAGTTGCCACTTCTCGGCCAGCAGCGCGCCGAGTTCCGCGTGGGTGATGCCGAAGCGCCTCGCTTCGACGTCGGCGAGCGGCTCGCCCGTCTTCTGCGACTCCTCCAGCGCCTCGCGCCATTCCACGGGCTCGCTCTTCGCCAGCACCAGCGTGCCGATATCGTGCAGCAGGCCCGCTACGAGCGCCTCCTCGGTGTCGGGGTAATTCGTTGCCCCGGCCAGCAGCCTCGACGCCACGGCGGTCGAGAAGGAATGCTCCCAGAGCTTCTGGAAATTGACGCCCTCCTTGCGGTTCTGCGAGAAGACGTCGAGCACGGAGAACGTGAGCACGATGTTCTTGACGACCTGGACCCCCAGGAGCGGCACCGCGTGCGACACGGTGGAGACATGCCCGCTGAGCCCGTAGTAGGCGGAGTTGATCACCTTCAGTATACGCGCCGTCACCGAGCTGTCCTTCTCGATGATTTCGGCGAGGTCCTTTGCGGAGGTTTCCTCGACCACCGCGTTCATCACGTGAATCACAACGGCGTCCAGCGCCGGGAGCCCCCGGGTTTCCTCCACGACCTTGTGCCAGTCCCGGACCTTTGCCTCCATGATGTCAATCCCTTCGTCAAAGTTGAGCCCGTACACACTATCGCCGCCCACGGCTCCCGCCGGGATATTTATCGGCTGTCCGGCCCGCCCTACTTCATGTGTTTCCTGCGCTTTGAAGGCTCCAGGGAGGCGGCTTCTGGGGCGAGGACTGGAATCCGGGGTGGAATCAAGGTAGAATGCTGGTGCGGGACCACGTTCTTCTGCATGGGGCGACAGCGCATGGCACAGGGTTCGTCGGGAGAAGACGTGCTCGAACAGCGGCTGCGGCTCGGCGACAAGGCCGCCTTGGCTGCGGTCTTTGCCATCCACCGGGACCGGCTCTGGCGCATCGTCAAGTTCCGCATGGATTCCCGGCTTCTGGGCCGCGTGGAGCCCGAGGACGTGCTGCAGGAGGCCTACCTCGCCTCGGCCCAGCGGATCGAGCACTACGCCAGGGACGGCTTCGCCTCGCCCTTCGTCTGGCTGCGGGTGGTCGTCCAGCAGACGCTCATCGACGTGTACCGCCGCCACCTCGGCGCGCAGATGCGGGATGCCGGCCGCGACGTCAGCCTGGCCGCACCGGCCTTCTCGCAGACGACTTCCGAGTCGATGGCGGTGTTTCTCGCCGCCAGTATGACGTCGCCCAGCCAGGCCGCCGTGCGCAGCGAAGCGGCGGAGATTGTGCGGCAGGCCGTGGAGTCCATGGACCCCATCGACCGCGAGATCCTCGCGATGAGGCATTTCGAGGAGCTGACCAACGGCGAGGCGGCCGAGGCGCTCGGCATCCGCGCGCAGGCAGCCAGCATACGGTACATCCGCGCCCTCCGGCGGTTGAAGTCGATCCTGAGTTCCGTTCCGGGAATGCTCGATGACCGAACCGACGCCGGGTCCTGAGGCTGAAAGAGACCCGCTGGAAATCCTGGCGGACGAGTTCCTCGATCGTCTCCGGCGGGGCGAGTCGCCCACGGTTGAGGAGTATGCCTCGGCCCACCCCGACCTCGCCGAAGCGATCCGCGAGCTCTTTCCCACCGTCTCCGCCGTGGAGCGGATGAAGGCCCGCGGGGAGCGGTCCACGGACGGCCGAGCCTCGCTCGGGCCGGTGCGGCTGGAGCGGCTCGGCGACTTCCGCATCATCCGCGAAATCGGCCGCGGCGGCATGGGTATCGTCTACGAGGCCGAGCAGGAATCGCTCGGGCGGCGCGTCGCCATCAAGGTGCTGCCGCGGCAGATGCTCCTCGAGCCCAACGACCTCGCCCGCTTCGAGCGCGAGGCCCGCATCGCGGCCAACCTCCACCACACGAACATCGTTCAGGTCTATGGCGTCGGCGAGCAGGAAGGCTTCCACTATTACGTGATGCAGCTCGTCCGGGGCGCGCCGCTCGACCGGGTCATCGACCGGCTGAAGGCGATCACTCAGGCCGCCGCCCCCGGCGACGACCTCGCGGATCAACTCTGCGAGCGGCTTCTCGGCCCGGGCCGTCGGGTGGGCCCGGAGTACTTCCGCAACGTCGCGCGGCTCGGGATGCAGGCCGCGAACGCTCTCGAATACGGTCACACGCAGGGAACGCTCCACCGCGACATCAAGCCCGCGAACCTCATCCTCGACGAGGACGGCGTCGTCTGGGTCACCGACTTCGGTCTGGCGCGGACGTCGGGCGCGGACGGCGTCAGCGAGCCGGGGGACGTCGCCGGGACGCTGCGTTACATGCCTCCCGAGCGGTTCGACGGCAAGGTCGACGTGCAGGGAGACGTCTACGGCCTCGGCCTGACCCTGTATGAGCTTCTGACGCTGCGCCCCGCCTACGAGGACACGGACAAGAGCGCGCTCATCCGCCGGATCACGCACGAGCCGCTCGGGCGGCCGGCTCTCGTCAACCCGCGGATTCCGCGCGACCTCGAGACCGTCGTGCTCAAGGCCGTCGCCCACGAGCCGCGACAGCGATACGCTTCCGCGGGCGAGCTTGCCGCGGACCTCGGACGCTTCGTCGACGATCAGCCGGTGCTCGCCCGGCGGATCGGCCCGGTGGAGCGCCTCTGGCGATGGTGTCGCCGGAACAGGGCCGTCGCGGCGCTCTCCGCGGCGTCGCTCCTCCTGCTCGTCGCGGTTGCCGTCACCGCGACCGTGGGTTACGTCCGCACGCGCAGCGCCCTGGCGAGCGAGGCCCGCGAGCGCGAGCGCGCGGAGTCCGTCGCGGAACTGGCTCGCGAGGCGATCGACCGCGTTTTCGACCGTCTCGGCCCGTCGCGGCCGTTCTCGGCGACGAGCCTCACCCTCACCGACGACTGCAACACGAGCGTCGAGATCCCTCACCCCGCTGTCGTGTCCAAGGAAGCCGCGGCGCTCCTCGAGGAGATGCTTCCGTTCTACGATCGCCTCGCGCAGCAGGCGGGAAGCAACCCCGTCCTGCGCGCACGCGCGGCCGACGCGACGAGGCGCCTCGGCGACATTCGCCAGCGGCTGGGGCAATATGACCAGGCCGCGGCGACCTATCTCAAGGCCGTCGAGTCCTACAAGTCGCTCGCCCTGGACAAGACGAAGGGCGACGAGTTTCTGGTCCTTGCGGCCTCGACCTTGAACGAGCTGGGGCGAACCTACCGCCTTGAACGCAAGTCGGCCCAGGCCGCCGACGCGCATCAGCAGGTACTGAACGTGCTTGGCGCGGCGGACGGCGCCTCCGGGGCCTCCGCGGCGGCGCGATTCGAAATCGCCAAGGCCTGTTACTATCTCGGCAGCCGCATGAATCTGGACCCCGCCCTGAGGCCGCCGCCGGGCCCCGGACGCGATGACCTCAAGGGCGACGGCCCCGGTCCTCGTCCCGGCCCTCCGCCATCTCCGGACGCCGGGTTCGCTGTGCCCGCGGATGCCCCGCCGGTCGGCGGCCCCCCGCCCAGTCCGCGGCAGGAATTCCGCCGCCGATATCTCGACCGGGCCGTGGGGCTCCTCGACGTTCTCATTAAGGAGGACGCCGCCAACCCGAACTACCAGCATCTTCTCGCCCTCTGCTATCGCGAGCAGGCGTTCGGCCCGGGGGACTCGGCCGTTCGCGACGGCGTCGACCGGGCGATACGCATCCTGGAGGCGCTGGTGAAGAAGTGTCCCGACGAGCCGCAGTACCGCTTCGACCTGAGCGAGACGTGCGCCCTGCCGGCGTCGAGGGGCCCGGGGCCGGATCTGGAAGACCCGGCGTCCGCGGAGGCGAGGACGAAGCGCGCGCTGGAGCTTTCGCAGCAGCTCGTGGCCCAGTATCCCGGCGTGCCCGAGTATGCCTCGGGGCAGGCGCGCATCTATTTCGGGCTGGGTGAGGTACTCCGCCGCGCGAGACGCTTCGGCGAGGCCGAACAGGCCGCGCAAAAGGCGGCGGACATCCAAGCCGGGCTCGTCGGCGAGTTTCCCGACGTCGTTACCTACCGTGTGCTCCTCACCGCCTATCACGGCTCGCTGGCCGAGATGCTGCTTCGCCGCGGGAGCATCGCGGAAGCGATGGCCCTGACCGAGGCCAACATCGCCGAGGGCAATCATCTTCTCGCCGCGCACCCGGATATCTGGTACGTGCATGCCTTCCTGGCCGACTCCAACCGCATCCTCGCCTCCATCCTGCGCGCGAGCGGCAAGCCGGATCTCGCCGACGCCGCCGACCGCGAGTCCGCCAGACACCGCGATGCGCTCAACGCCGCTCGCCGCCCGCTGGAACAGCCGTAGGCTCGTGGCCGTGGTT
>JBBIVY010000011.1:0-49425 GCA_037439485.1 Planctomycetota bacterium
CCTTCGTTTGCCGCTCCACAATAAGAACAGGAATGAATAGGAATGAGTGGAGCACAATACATCGGAGTTCTGCTTACCGCGACGAAACCATAACACCTCCGTTTCCGAGAATTGCGCGTCTCCAGGAAGAATGTAGAGATCCGCCCCTCCGGGTTCGGCCGGAGGGGCGGAAGGCTGGGAGGCCCAGCCCATTTGACGTGATGCTCAGTCTTCTCAGTTCATCTTGCGGCGGCGGATGAAGCCCATCACCCCCAAGGCGCCGGAGCCGAGAAGCAGCAGCGTCGCCGGCTCAGGGGTCGCCGTGCTCGCGTAGTGGTATGTAATGTCAAGCGCCTCGGAGGTCTGGTTGGCGCTCATTTCATTACCGGCGGCCTCGGACGCCCAAATGCGGCCGTCCTCTGTCGCTGGGGTGGCTGAGGCGACGATCGAGAACCCTGCATTCACGCCGCTGTTGTAGACATCCTGCATCAGCGCTGTGATGTTGATGGGGGCGAACGAATAATCATAGGCCACAAGACTGCCTACGGGGAAGGTCACCGCGTCAGTCGTGGTCCAGTCGCCCGCGCCGATGCTTCCGGCGGACCAGGTTACGTTGCTGGCTATGTTGCTCATGGCGTAATTGACGTTGTTTTGGTTCGACCCGGCCGCGAGCGTAAGCCACTGGGTCGTCATGCGGGAGATCGTCATCGTATCCGGGGACTTGTACACGGTGGAGGCGAGGTTGATCTTACTGATCAGATGCAGGGTCGCACAGTCGATCACGATCGAGTTGCCGGCGTTGGTCGTCGGAAGGAGGGTGAAGAGGTCAGCCCAACCAATCAATGCCACCTCCGTAGAAGCGTTGCAACGCATCTCAGTAGCGATTCCGTAGAGGGTCGGGTCGCCGTTTACGGTGCGGGTATCGTCTATCGTGACATCCGTGTAGATGATGCCGCTCCCGCCGCTGAGGCCGTATGCGCCCCCGCCGCTGTTCCCGCCCGGGCGCAGATAGATGCTGTCTGCGAAAGCGACCTGAGAGACCAACACAGCCAGCACAACCGCCAAACTCACACTCACCGATTTCTTCATTGTGCTGCCCTCCTAAAATAGGATGGACCATTACGAATGCGCTCTCCGACCCTCGCGACCGTTGCGGGCGATACAAATACAGGCCAAACTGGCCGCCGAACGCCTCTCTAACTAGCAAAAGGCGTGCCAAAACCGTCTGCTCCAAGCAGCTTTTTGAGCACTCAAATGCGTTTTTCGTGATTTATGATGCAGCTGAATGAGAATCAAACCAACGGAATATTGAGGCGTCATCTGCTTGGCGCAGACAGCCTGTTGAAGAAATTCAACATCAAACGTTGGATATGAGGGCCGTCAGGCGCCATGTGGCGAGAACACGCACCGCGTCGTCATGCTGAGGTCGCGCGTTCTGCGGGGAATGCATGAAGAACGCATGCCCACGGCGCGCGGCGTCACTTCTCTGCTGTTCTCATAAAGAAGCGCGCCCTTCCGGGTTCGACCGGAAGGGCGCTGAGGCTAAGGAGTGGGTTTCTCTCAACCTGTGTGCGTGCTCGTCGAAGATCAGCTTATCTTGCGGCGGCGAATGTAGCCCATCACCCCCAACGCGCCGGAGCCGAGGAGCAGCAGCGTCGCCGGCTCGGGGACCGCCCCTACCGTCTGGTCCATCTTCAGGAAGACGTAATCCGAGTTGGCCGGCGTCAGGCCAGTCGTGGCCAACGTGCCCGTCTCGCCGGTAAGCAAGCCGGCGTCCGTCAGGTCGACGTATTTCACCACCATGTTCTTGTCGAGGTAGACGATCATCTTATGCGTGCCGCTGGTAACGAGCTGTATGTCGCGGACGTTGGCGGCGGCCTCAGTACCCAGGTTGAGGGTTTCGATCAGCTCATTGGCCGTGAAGGCGCCGTCGCCGTTTGTATCTTCCCAGTGCCCGAGCATGTAGGAGTTGCCGACTGCTGTGTTGGCATCCATCACAACGTAGAGGTCGGTCTTGGTGTCCCCATCGGGATCGCCCAGGGTCAGGAAGTCAGACCCACGGTCTTTCGTCGCGACGCTGTTCCAAGAAGCAATATTGGTCACAGTGTTCCCGTTGACGCTGGGCAACGCCTGGGCTCGGGAGACGCCACAGGCTGGGTCTCCGAACGTGCCTGTGGTGAAATACATATAGCCATTATAGAACTCGCCGTCCTTGCGGTAGCCCGGGTCATTGTTGGACCACAGGCTCGCGGAAAGCCCCGTCGCCGCCGTAAACGACGACCCGCCATTAAGCAGGTAAACCATCGCCTTTGAACCAGCCGCCGTAAGATAGATGTCGCCCGTGGACGGATCCACGCCAATCGTGTCGTTCCTGGCGCTATCGACATACGCCGGCGCGAACACCAGCGTGCCCGCACCCGTCGTACCGTTCACCTTATACACTGCCGGATTATCGAGGGACGTCGGATGCACAACGAGATACAGGTTGTGATTGTAGAGGGCGAAGTTGGAGAGGTCGTTGCCACGGTCTGACGCAATCTTCGGGTTGCTGGTGCTGAAGAAATTGGCCGTCAGCGTGCCCGCGGCGCCCGCCGTGAAGGGCAGTTCCGCCATCTGGGCCGTTCCGGAAGAGCCATCGGTATATCCGGGCATGTAGAGGTACATGTTGCCGTTCAGTGCCACCGACGGCACCGCCTGCGCCGATCCGGAAAACGCGAACAGAGCCACGACTACCACGCACACCCATGCCATTTTCATCTTGAGCTCCTCCCAAAGTTTCCAGGCCTCTCGATGAGGCCAAAGGATGACACTCTGCACTGAGCGACACCGCCCCTCTAACTAGCAAAAAGCGTACCAAAAGGGTCTGCTCCAAGCAGCTTTTCAGCTCCCATATGCGTTTTTCGCGATTTAGGCTGAGTCTGAGTCGAAAAAAACCGATACAATATTGCGGTATCATCTGCTTGGAGCAGATGGCCGGGTGAGAATAGTCAACGTCACATGTCGGATTCGGAGCGGTCAGGCGCCATGGGCGAGAACACGCACCGCGTCGTCATGAGGCTGCTGAGGTCGCGCATCCTTCGGGGGACGTATGAGGGGCGGATGCCCGGAGAGCGGCAACTGGCGGCCGAGTTCCACGTCGATGCCTCTACGATCTCGATGGCCCTGATCCAGTTGGAGGCGGTCGGGCTGATCGAGCGGCGATTGCGGAGCGGGACCTTCGTCGTGCCGCAGGAACAGCGCGAGAAGACGGCGGCGCCGATGTCGGTCGTGTTCTGCGTCACCCCCGAGTCCAGCTCGAAGGTGACGTATGCCTTCGGCCAGGCGGCGCAGAAGCGCGGGCTGGAGATGTCTCTAGTCCTTCACGAGAACACGGAGCTTGACAAGGCCACCGAAGAAATCCTTGCCCGCCTCAAGAGCACGATGTGCGTCGGGGCCTGCATCATGGACTACCCGACGGACGCCGCTCACGCGTTGCGTCTGGCCGCGGCGAACGGCCCCGTGGTGCTGGTCGACTGGGAGACCCCCGACCTGATTCTGCCCACCATCAATTACGACAACCGCGAGGCCGGGCGCATGGCGGCCGCCCATCTCCTCCGGCTGGGACACCGCAACATCCTTCTCGCCGATCCCATTCCGGCCGACCCGCCCAGGACCGCGCGCAGGGAGGGCGTCGCCGAACTCGTGCGCCAGGCCGGAGGGACGTTCCGCGAACGTCGCGCCCCCGATTTCACATGGGGCAGCCCGCCGTGTGTCGAGGTCCTTCGGGCGCCGGATCGCCCCACGGCGGTCATCTGCGGCGCCCACGGAGTGGATGCCGCCATGGCGACGGCCGCCGCTTCACTCGGTCTGAGCGTGCCCGGCGATCTCAGCGTCCTGTGTTTGGATAACATCTTCGTCGTCCGAGAGTCGGAGATGTACACGCACACCGTCTTCGACCAGACCGCGCTCGGCGCCGGGGCGCTCGAACTCCTCCTCGACAGCACGCCCGGCGAGGAGCCGCGCAGCGTACTCGTCCCCGTTCGTCTTGACGATCGCCAAACCACCGCGCCGCCCCCGACGGCATCGAAGTGATCTCCCCACATCCGCAGGGCACCCGCCGCATCGGCCCTCGTGCCGCCAATAAGAGCGCGCCCCTCCGGGTTCGAGCGGAGGGGCGCGAGGAAGAGGATGCGATTGTCTCTCAACGCGTGCGCATACCCGATGAAGGTCAGCTCATCTTGCGGCGGCGGATATAGCCCATCACCCCCAGCGCGCCGGTACCCATCAGCAACAGCGTCGCCGGCTCGGGGGTCGCCGTGCCTGCGTAGTGGTAGGTCATCTCCAGCGCCGGGCGATAGGCAAGGTCATTTTCGGACGTCGCGATTCCGGTGCTCCACCCGCCGGTGTGCAGCGGGACGTCGAGCGCAAACCCGGCATTCACTGGGGTGCCTACACCCCCGTTGTCGTAGAGATCCATCATCAGCGCCGTGATATTGACGGAGACCGAGATGAACGAGTCGTAAGCGGGGAAACTCACAGCGTTCCCTGTGGTCCAGTCGGCCGTGGTGATGGCCCCGCCACCGGCCCAGGCCGCGCCGTGGTTCGTCAGGCCATTGACATTGGCTTCGTTCGTCCCGGCCGGGCCGGTCAGCCAGTTGGTCGTCATGCGGTAGACCGTGACCGTATCCGAGAGGGCCCCCGACGTCCTTATGGAGCCGGGGATGTAATACGTCAGATGCAGGGTCGCGCAGTCGATGACGATCGCGTTTCCGTTGTGGGTCGTCGGGACAAGGCTAAACAGGTCGGCCCAGCCCACCAATCCCGCATGCGCAGGGAGAGTTGCGTTGGTGTAGTGCTGTATCCACATAAAGACTTCAGTTCCATGGTTGGTTGAGCCATTGTAGTCGGTATAGGTGTCGTCCGTCACGGCATCCTGATAGGTGACGCCGTTGGTGGTGCCGCCGCCCGTGCGCAACGCAATGTAGTCGGCAAACGCCGCCTGAGAGACCAGCACCGCCAGCACAACCGCCAGGCCCACAATCATCCGGTTCTTCATGTCCGCGCCTCCTTTAGAGAATTAACCTCTGCAACGCTATTGGTTATTCATCATGACCACAACGACGCCTTACACTGTAGCAAAACACGTGCCAAACCGATCTGCGTGACGCAGATATCAACTCGCCTCTCATGCGTATTGCCCGTTTTGGACTGCTGTTCTCGACAGAAAATGCCGTATAATCTGAGGGTGGCATCTGCGGTACGCAGGATGAGTGTGGACAAAGCGCAACACACGATGTCTAAAAAGCGATCACGGGCGGTATGTCCTTGCCGCGCGTGATGCGCCATGGGCTTGGGGGGATCGCATCCGGAGGGCACCGCATCATGGCCGAGGGCAAGCTACGCACCGTCGTGAGGCTTCTGAGGTCGCGAATCGTGGCCGGAGTCTACAAAGGGCGCATGCCCGGGGAGCGGGAACTCGCCAGGGACCTGGGCGTGAGCGAGGGCACGATCAAACTCGCCCTGATGCAGTTGGAGACGGTGGGCCTGATTCAGCGGCGGTCGCGCAGCGGGACCTTCGTGGTGCCGCGGGAGGAACGCGAGAAGACCTTCACGCCGATGTCCGTGCTGTTCTCTCAATCCACCGCGGAGACTTCGGCCACCGTATCGAGCGCGTTCGCCCAGGCGGCGCAGGCGCGCGGGCTGGAGATGTCGCTGGCGCTGCACCCGAGCGAAGAGATGGACAAGGCCATCGACGGGATTCTCCTCCGACTCACCAACGTGACCTGCCTCGGGGCCGCCATCATGGATTACCCCATGGACGCGGCCCGGGCGCTGCGCCTCGCCTCGGCACACAGCCCGGTCGTGCTGGTGGACTGGGAGATGCCCGATCTGATCCTGCCCACCGTCAACCACGATAACCGCGAGGCGGGGCGCATCGCGGCCGCTCATCTCCTCAAGTTGGGACACCGCAACATCGTTCTGGCCGATCCCATGCCGCTCGACTCGGTTCGAACCGCGCGCGCCGGGGGCGTCGCCGAGACGGTGCGCCAGGTCGGAGGCATGTTCCGGGAATTCCACGGCCCGGACTTCGGGTGGAACAAGGCGTCCTGCATGCCCATCCTGCAGGATCCGAATCGCCCCACGGCGGTCATCTGCGGCGGCCGGGCGACCGCGGGGGACATGAAAGCTGCGGCGGCCTCGCTCGGCCTGAGCGTCCCCGGCGACCTCAGTATCCTGAGCCTCGACAAGATCGACCCGTTGAAGCTATTCACATACATCGAATTCGACCCACAGGCCATGGGCGCACAGGCCCTCAACCTTCTCCTCGACAGCGCCCCGGACGGAGAGCCTCAGCGTGTGTGGGTGCCTGTTCGACTCGTGGACTGCGGCACCACCGCGCCGCCGTCACGCATCGCGCCGTAGTCGCGTCCCCTTGAAAAGGCACGCCCCTCCGGTTGCGGTCGGAGGGGCGGGGCCGAGAACAGCACCTCTCAGCATGCGTGCGAATCAGGTCATCCTGCGCCGACGGATGTGGCCCAGGAGGCCCAGAGCGCCGGTGCCCAGAAGGGCCAGCGCCGCCGGCTCGGGAACGGAGGTCCCGGCGACCGGGTTCGCATCGATCTCGAACCAGGCACCCGCCAGGCCGGCGCCGATGAGCTTGCCCCCGGTGGCCACCAGGCCGTTGTCGACGAGCTGCAGGGCATAGAGCGAAAGCAGCGACTGGCTGTTCGCGCTCCCGCCGCTGAAGAGCAGCCACTGCACGTTGTTGTCGTCCTTGTAGTACTCGATGTCGTAGACGTACGACTGGGTGATCCCCTTCCCGAGGACGGCGTCGCCGCTTCTCCACAACTGCACGATCTTGTCGTTCGGGTCGGTCCAGAGGGCCTGCCCGTCGGCGTCGCCGTCGACGAGCGCGAAAATCGACATGGTGTAGCTGGGCACGCCGCCGACGAGAACGTTGTCCAGCGCCGCCACGTAGACGATCGGCCGGTTCGCCGTGCCGCCCACGGCAGTGCCGAGGCCGCCGTTGCCCGTGTTGTTCTTGCCCATCGGGTTGCCGGCCTTGCCCACCGTCGCAAACGTCGTCGCCGCGATGGTGCCGCCGGTATTCGTGTAGCGATAGATGCTCGCGTAGAGCCCGTTGGCGTCGGGGATTCCGCCGCCGTAGGACCGCGACCAGTAGACGGCGTCATCGGGCCCGTACTCCATGTCCGTCTGCGTGCTGCTCATGGCGAAGCTCGACTGCGTGTACTCTGTGGAGACGTTGTCGCAGCGCCCGTTGATGTTCGTGTCGTAGCGGTAGTTGAAGAAGCTGTCCCCGCCGGAGCCGACGGAGGCCGCTGCAATGCCGACGTTATTGTTGGCAACGCCTCCCCAGTTCGCCTTCGTCCGCACGAACTGGGTCATCTTCGCGGTGGAGCCCGCGGTATAGGCGCCCTTCTTGGGCATGACGAGAAGGTTCCCGTTCGCCACGCTGAAGGTCTTGTTGTTCGCGGAATTGGAGGCGTCGATCTTCACCACGTCATAGGGCGCGTACTCGCCGGTGATGCTGGTCATGGTGACCGTCGGAATCCCGAGTGCGAGGTTGCCCTGGCCGCCCTTGGCGCGAGGATCCCATACCTCGATCCGGTCCAACGTCTTCCCGTAGGCCGTCGCGTCCGACAGGATCCCGCTGGGGTTGATGGTGTCGAAGTTCACCGCGGTCGTTGTGTTATCCCAGTGGCTGTTGATCGTCGCGCGGTAGAGGTACGCCCCCTGCCAGTTCGAGCCGGACTTGTAGCCCACGCTGGTGTAGACGTACATTCCCGGCCCTACCGACAATGCCGACGCGGTGCCCGCAAGGACCGCCACGCACATCATGCACGCCAGTGCCCTTTTCATCCCGGCTCCTCCGAATAAGTGCCTTCTTGCTACGGAAAGAAGTTGGGTGAGCGTAAACACTCGCCGCCACGGCTAACGCTCGCCTTTGCAGAAAGCAAATGCCGTGCCAAAACACACTGCCTTAGTCAGTTAATGCTGACAAAACAGGGATAAATTGGCTTTAGAATGCCGGAGATTCGCTCAGAATTCCGGAGAATATGCTTGAACACGCTGCCTTAGTCAGATAGGCTGTTTGGGAAACTCAACAGGTAATGTGGTATCTGGAGAACCGTCATGAAGGGATCCAAGCAGAAGCTGATCTTGAACCTGCTGAAGTTGCGTCTTCTTCGTGGCGTCTACTCCGGCCGGATGCCCGGCGACAGGGATCTTGCGGCGGAGCTTGGCACGAGCACGCTGACGCTGGCAATGGCGATGTCGCACCTGGAGGCGATGGGGCTGGTCGAGCGCCGGGCACGGAGCGGGACGTATGCGCTGCCGAAGGAGAAGCGCCCCGCCTCAGCCACGGCGATGACGGTGATGCTGAGCCAGGGGGTTTGGGTCCACGACGATCCGGGGGCCTGGGGCAATCGCATGGGGTATGCCTTCGAGCAGGAGGCCAAGGCGCGCGGGCTCGATATGGTGCTGACGCGGCAAGCCGTCGAAGATACCGATGCCATGGTCGAAGAACTGCTCACGCACTTGAAAGGGCCCTCCTGCGTCGGCGCCTGCGTCTACTGCCATCCGCTCACCGTGGCACAGGCGCTGCGCCTGGCCGATGCCGCAGGGCCCGTGGTGGTTGCCGATTGGGAGATGTCTGAGACGATCCTGCCCACGGTGAACTTCGATAACGCGGAGGCCGGACGGCTTGCCGCCGGACACCTGCTGACGCTGGGACACCGCCGCATTGTCTTCGCGGACCCGCTGCCGCCGATTCCCGCCCGCGCGGCGCGCGTGGCCGGGGCGGCCGACATGGTCCGACGGCTCGGCGGTGAATTCCGGGACGTCCACGGTCCGGAGATGGCGTGGGGAATACCGGCCTGCCTGGAGATCCTTCGACGCCCCGACCGACCTTCCGCGGTCATTTGCGGTTCGACCGAGACGGCGACCAACATGGCCGCCGCTGCCGCCGAGTTAGGCCTGAGCATTCCCCGGGACCTCAGCCTGGTCCGCATGGGCGTCCTCAAAAACGACACCTCGCACGATCTGCACACCTTCGTCCCCTTCGACCACGCCTCGCTGGGCAAGATAGCGCTCGACCTCCTCCTCGAGACCGAGCCCGGCATGACCCCGCGTACCGTGCTCGTCCCGGTGCGCCTCATCGACCACGGCACCACCGCGCCGCCCGCGGCGCCGAAATGAAGCGAGGCGCCCCGTCGGTCATGGCATCGTTAAAAAGCCCGCCCCTCCGGTTGCGGTCGGAGGGGCGTCGGGCTCAGAAACGGTCTTCTCCTTGCCCGTGTGCGTGCTCGTTGAAGGTCAGCTCATCTTGCGACGTCGGATATACCCCGTCACTCCCAGCGCGGCGGTGCCGAGGAGCACCAGAGAGCCCGGCTCGGGAACCGCAGCCGCAGGGTTCATGTCCAGTTCGAAGTAAGTGCCCGCCCCATTGGAGGCAATCAGCTTGCCGCCCATTGAGATCAGGCCGTTGTCGGCCAGTTGCAAGACGTAGAGGTTGCACAGGCCGTTGGTGGCCGCGGTCGCCTGCCCGCCGGTGAAGACCAGCCACTGGGCGCCGTTGCCGTCCTTGTAGTATTCGATATCGTCGACCCAGCCGTAGGACATCGTCAGGCCGTAACCGCCGCTCTTCCAGACCTCCGTGATGCAGTCGGCCGCGTTGCCGGGGGTGACGACGCCGTCCCCGTCCCCGTCGATCAGCGCGAAGATCCCGGTGGTGGAGGTGCAGTCCTGCCCCGTGATATAAGTGATCTGCCGGGAGACCGTCCCGCCGACGGCGAGCCACGTCCCTTCGCTCTCCGCCTGCGCGACAACGTTGCCCGCGCCGCCCGAGGTGAAGAAGGTCGAGTTGGTCAGCGCACCCGTCGAAGACACCGTGAGCCGGCTGACCTTGGCGGTCCCGAAAGACTTGCCCGTGGACCAGTACGTGTGGCCGTCCGGTCCGAACTCCATGTCCGTGTCGCCCGCCGTGACGGCCGTGCCGTACTCCGCCGGGGAGATGGAGCTGTTGTCGATGTATCCGTTGCCGTTCTTGTCAAAATGGTAGCAGCATCCGGAGTCGCTCCCGCGGTAGACAACACCCACGCCGTGGTTGGCCAAGCCCCAATCAGTCGCCGTCCGCACGAACTGCGTGGGCTTGCCGGTGCCGGGGGCGTACCGGTTAGCTCCGCCGACCATCAGGATGTTCCCGGCGCTCGTGCTGAAGGACTTGTTGTTCGCAGAGCAATCGGCGTCGACCCGCACGATGTCCCACGGATAGCCCTCGGCGCTGACCGACGTGGACCGGACCGTTGCCGCCGCCACGATGGCCAGATCGCCGTTGCCGTGGAGGACGCGGGGGTCCCACACCTCCGCCTTGTTCAGCGCGGTGCCGTCCCACGTCGTCGAGGGATACGCCACCATCGTCAGGTTGTCGAAGTTCTTCCCCGTCTCCGTGGAGGCCCAGCTTCCGTCAACCGTGGTGCGGAAGAGGCTCGCCCCCGTCCAATACGACCCCGGCTTGGTTCCGACGCTGGTGTAGATGTACCCGCCCGGCCCCACCGACAACGCCGACGCTGTGCCCGCCAGCAACGCCACAACGATCGCGCAACCCAATGCCCTTTTCATCGTGCGTCCTCCATGATAGCTTTGGCCGCCGAGGCCTGATTGAAATGCGTCCTTAAGTGACATTCGACATGGAAAGAAAACGCCGTTCTGCATGACGTTGAGAAGCAAATGGCGTGCCAAAACGCCGATCCCATGGTAGCGTTGGACATGTTCAACAGCCCTGAGAAGAAACAGAGGGCGATTCCTTGCGAAAAAATAAGTAAAAAGCCGTCATGCTCGCCTGTCCCATGGTAGATAGAATGATGTGGAAGTTCATCACGTGCTGTCGAAAGAAGATGCTAGGCGTGGCGTACCGAGAACATCGGAATCGCATTGTCATGAGGACGAAGCATGAATGAAGGCAAATATCGCTCCGTCGCAAGACTGCTGAAGCTGCGCATCCTGCGGGGGATCTACAAAGAGCGGCTGCCGTCGGAGTTGCAGCTCGCCAGGGACCTGCGCGTCAGCACCATGACCATGGAGCAGGCCCTGGTGCAGTTGGAGACCCTGGGCTTGATCGAGAGGAGGTGGCGAAGCGGAACGTTCATCATTCCCCGCGAGGATCGCCCCAAGGACCTCGCGACGATGTCCGTCCTGCTGAGCGAGGCGGTATCGGACAGCATCGAGTCCGAGATCACCTATGGCTTTCAGCGGGCGGCCCAGGCGAAGGGACTTCACCTCATCCTGACAACGCATCCGGAAACAGAGGCCGACAAGGCCGTCGACGAGGCCGTCAGCTATCTGAAGAACCTGTCTTGCATGGGGGCCTGCGTCCTCGCCTATCCGATGGACGCCGCCCGCGCGCTGCGCCTGAGTTGTGTCCCAGGCTCCGCCGTCATCGCCGATTGCGAGGCGCCCGACCTGGTCCTGCCCACGATCAACTACGACAACCGGGAGGCCGGACGTCTTGCCGCCGCGCATCTTCTCAGGCTGGGACACCGCAGCATCACGCTGGCCGATCCGATGGTGCCGTCCCCCGAACGGGCGGTGCGGATCGACGCGGCAGCCGAACTGGTGCGGCAGACCGGCGGCGCGTTCCGGCGTTTTACCGAACCCGACTTCACCTGGGGCGTGCCGGCGTGCGTTGCGCTCCTTCGGACGCCGGAGCCTTCGACGGGGTTCATCTGCGGAGGCCAGTCGACGGCCATCGACATGGCGACGGCAGCCAGGTCCCTCGGACTGAGTGTGCCTGGGGACATCAGTATCCTGAGCATGGGCAACATCAATGCCACGCGGAGATCGGAGTCGTTCACGAGCATCCACTTCGACGAAGCCGCGCTGGGCGCGGGGGCGCTCGATCTTCTCCTCGAAGGCGAGCCCGGCCGGGATCCGCGCCACGTGCTCGTGCCCGTCCAACTCGACGACCGAGACACCACGGCGCCGCCGGGACGGAAACAGGAGACGATTGCGAAATGACGATGAAACCAGAAGACGTCCGCCACCTCGTCTTCGACTTCGACGGCACCCTCGGCGATTCCTACGCGGCGGTGACCGAGTCGATCAACCATGCCTTCCGCTCGCTCGGCGCGCGTGAGCTGGGCGAAGAGGAAGTGCGCCCGTGGGTGGGCACAGGCCTCGAAAACGTCGTCGAGCATTTCGTCGGGCGCGGGCGGGTCGAGACCGCCGTGAGGCTCTTCCGCGAGCACTACGTGACCGTCTGCAACGAGAAGACCACGCTCATGCCCGGCGCCCGCGAGGCGCTCGAATCGCTCCACGGCCGGTTCGCCATGGCCCTTACGTCCAACAAGCACGGGGAAATCCTGCGCGGCATCTGCAAGGCCCTCGACATCGACCGGCATTTCGCCGTCATCCTCGGCGACCGCGACGTCCCGCGCATCAAGCCGCACCCGGAGATGCTCGTCGAATGCCTCCGCCGGCTCGGCGCGACCGCCCGCGACACGCTCTACGTCGGCGACACCGATATCGACGCGAAGTTCGCATCCTCGTGCGGCGTGCCCTTCGTCCTCATCCTCGGCGGCACCGGCACGCGCGAGGAACTGCTCGCAACGAAACCTGTCGCGCTACTCGAAACAATCTCCGAACTTCCGGGACTTCTGGAACAGCGACCATGACCGACATCGACCTCCACATCCACACGGCGGCGAGCCAGGACGGAGAGCTGTCGCCCAGGGAGGTGTTCGAGGCGGCTCATCGCCTCGGCATCCGCGCGATCGCTTTTGCGGACCACGACTCCGTCGCGTCGGTCGAGGAAGGCGAGAGGCTGTCGCGCGAGTTCGGCATCGCGTTCGCCCCGTGCGTCGAGCTGACGTCGAAGCTCGGCGGGTATGACGTTCACGTGCTCGGGTACTTCGTCGACCCGGGCGCCCCGGCGCTGGTCGAGGCGCTCCGACGCGTGGGCCGGGCGCTCATCGACCAGTCCCGCGCGCGCGTGGAGAAGCTCCGGGCCCTCGGTTTCGACGTCGACCTCGACGACGTCCTCGCGGCCTCCGTCGGCCGCCATCCCACGACCGCCGCCGTTGTGACCGCGCTCATGAAAAAGCCCGCGAACCTCGCCGACGCGCGTTTCGCGCGATACGTCGGGGGTGACAGGTCCGACTCTCCCGTGTATAATTTCTACCGCGACTGGTTCTTCGCGGGCGCCCCGGCGTTTGTGGAGCTCGACGTGCCCGAGGCCCCCGAGGCAATCGCGCTCGTCCGCGAGTGCCGCGGCGTCGCCGTCATGGCCCACCCGGGACGCACGCCGACCGCACTGGTCGACGACTTGCGCGCCGCCGGGCTCGACGGCCTCGAGGCCTTCTGCTCGACGCATACGCCCGCGGACGCCGAGCGGTTCGAGCGATATGTCCGCGGACACGGCCTCCTCGTCACGGCCGGATCGGATTTCCACGGACCTTCGATCAAGCCCGACATCCGGCTCGGGGAACTTCAGGGAGGCACGTTCGCGATGTTCGAGGCCCTCGTCCGACGCGCGGAGGAACGACGATGAAGTGCGACCGATGCGACAACGAAGCGGTCATCCACATCACGGAGATCCGGCGCGGGCTCTCCACCGACCGGCACCTGTGCGAGAAGTGCGCCGAGGCGCTGCTGCCGCTGGAGGAGAGCGACGACTCGGAATTCCTCGACATGCTGCCGCCGAAGGGCGCGGAGCACCCGACGTCCGAGGGCGACCCGACCCGCGGCGAAATGGGCATGACGGGCGTGAGCCAGCGGGTGTTTCTCGTGGACCTCGCCACGGGCGAGCGCCACGCGGCCGGCCCGCGCGTCGCGGACTCGTGGCGGCCGGTCTGGTCGCCCGACTCGCGGCGGATCGCCATGTGCCACGGCACCGAGAACCTGCCGTCGCTCGCGGTCGTCGAGACCGATTCGAGACAGTCCTGGCATTTCCTCGACACGACTTTCTCCGAGCCCCCGTCGTGGTCGCGCGATTCGCACCGTATCGCCTTCAGCCACGAGGACGCCGGGCTGCACGTCGTCGCGGCCGACCTCGACGCCGGCGACGTGCTGCGCATCGACGAGGAGGCCCAGTCGCAGGATTTCCTGCCCGCCTGGTCGCCGAAGGACGACCGCCTGGCGTTCGTCTCGGTCACGGTGAGCGAGCCGGGCGCGCCGCCGACCGAGTGCGCGGTGGACATCGCGAGTCCCGGCACCGACGAGCGCCGGCGCGTCATGACGTCCGCGACGCCGTTCGTCGGCGTAGGCTGGTCGGCCGACGCCCGGTTCGTCGGCGCCGCGTCGCCGGAGGGAGAAGAAGGCGAGTCCCCCTCGGCGGCAACCTACACGATCCGCGCGGCCCGGGCGGAGGGCGAAGCGGACCCGCTCGTCATTGGACGCTGCCTCACCGCAACGTGGCTTCCGCGCGCGGCGGGATTCAGCGAGACCCCGGCGGTCCTCGCGGTCATTGCCACGGGCGCCGTCGCCCGCACGGTGCTCATCGACCCCGAATCGCGAAAACGCCGGACAATTGCCGAGGACCTCTTCTTCCCCGCCGGGCTCGTGCGCCCGACGCACCTTTCGGCGGACGGCCGATTCTTCGCGGCGCTCCGCGGCATGGGCACAGTGCGCATCGCCCTGCTCGACCTCGCGACCGGCGCCCTCGCGGAGCGCGACCCCCGCGGCGAGGTCGCCTGGCTCGGCTGGCTCCCCGGCGGAACGGACCTCGCCGCTCTCATCCGCGACGCCTCCGGCGTCCGCCTCGACGTCATCTCGCCTTCCGGCACAAGCCGCACCGTCACCCTCTTCTCCCGCTCCGAATTCTTCGACACCCCCTCCGCCTCGATCTCGCCCGACGGCAGGAACATCGCCGTCGAGGTCCACGTCGCCGAGAAGTAAGGAGATCCTGGAGGGAGGTTCACTTCGGCCGGATGGGCGCGTCCTTGATTTTCTTGATGACGATGTCGTCCCACCAGACGGTGCCGGGGGAGGTGTAGGCGTAGAGCATGACCTTGATGTATCGCACGTGCTTGCCCAATGGGCCGGGGTCGACCCAGGGGACGAAGTCGTGGCCGTACTCGGCCCACTCGTTGAGCTTGTACTCCTTCAGTTCGGGGCGGAACTGCGGGTCCTTGCGCGAGCGCCAGACCTCGCGGTCCTGCGCCTCGAAGCCGAACGCCTTCGGAAACGAGTCATACCCCTTGATCCACAGCTTCACCGCCGTGCCCGTCGTGCGGAAGCGCCAGCGGATGCGATACGTCGCGCCCTCCTCCACGCCGTAGGTCTGCGAATAGAACATCATCCCCGCGTTCTCGGCGATGTCCTTAGGCACGTCCCATTTCAGGCATTTGCCGCCCTTGCCGTCGGGGTCGTCCACCCAGGACATGTGCTCCTTCATCGGCTCCCAGTTCGCGGGCGTGTTCTGCCCGACCTCGAAGTCCCCGTTCAGGACGAGGTTCTTGCCTTCCTTCCATTGCTTTTCCGACGCGGCGTCGTCGAGCCAGGCGGTGATGGAGCGCGAGCAGCAATCGGCCAGGGCCTTGAGATCCTTCGCGGACTTCTCGTCGCGCTGGTTCGCGGCGAGTGAGCCCATGAGGTCCGACTCGCGGTCGAGAAGTTCCTTCACATAGGCGAGCAGCGCCTTCGAGGCGAAGTCGACGTTCGACCGCGCATTGACGGCGCGCCAGCGCGCGTTGAGCTTGTCCTGCCAGACGGCAAGGCTCGCCCGCCATGCCTCGGTGGCGATCCTCTCGTCCGGGTCGCCGGGGTCGAACGCCGCGGACCATTCCTTGAGCGCGGCGGCCATGCGCGTCCATTCCGCGCGCCAGTCGCGCACGTCCCCCGCGGCGTTCAGCACGTCATCCACGGCCGGCGGGATGAACTGCTTGTCGGGGCACGCCTTCGTCTCGTCGAGGACCTTCTCCGGCGCCGCGTCCTTCGGCGAGCGCCAGACGCGGAATCGCACCTTGTAGCCGAGGCCGTCCTTCTCCACCGAGCCCCAGATGAAGAGGTCCGCCCCGAACGCGTCGCGCGTGAGCTTCGCCAGCTCCTCGGGCGTCGAGTCGACGGTCGGGTGGCAATCCTTCGCGGCGAGCACCTCGTCCACCGTGATCTTCGGATTGCCGACGTATCCGCCCGAACGCTGCGCGTGAGCGCGGACGTTCTCCGCTACCCACTGCCCCATCGCGCCCTTGTCGAACGTCGAGGTGAAGTCGTAGACGACGAGCACAGGCTTGTTCTCGGCCCGCACGGCGGCGGTCGACAGCACGAACGCGAGAACCACGATGGCCCACGGGTATCTCATCGAGCGGCTCCGGAGTTCACTTCCCGAGCATCTTCCTCAGCGACACGATCAGCTCCGCGGCATCGCGGCGGAACTTGTCGTATTCGGCGCCGGTGAGTTTCGCGGAACTCGTCGGCTCGATCTTCACCGAGTCGGTCTGGGCCTCGATGAACCGGCACGCGCGACAGCCCTCCGACACGACGATCGCCTTCTCCGACTTGCGGGCCTCCTGGCTCAGCGCGTCCACCATCTCCAGGTAGCGGAAGTCGTTGGCCCCCACCCCCGTGCGTTCCCAGCCAACCGTGGCGTTGACGCCCTTCGACGACGGGTAGACGCAGCACCACGAGCCCTCGTCCTCGGTGAAATCGAAGTACGGCTCGCAGTTGGAATAGGCGTAGCCGTTGCGCAGATAGCCCTTGAGCCCCTTCTGCGACATCGCGAAGGCCCAGCGGCCGATGTTGTGTCGCGCGCGGTCGCCGTCGTAGCACCAGAGCTGCTTTCCTGAGTCCTTCGTCAGCTTCAGCGTCGTCTCGTCGACGTGGGCGATGGAGACCGGCATGATCTGAAAGTACGGGTCGCGCCCGTCGCCGGAGGAGTAGTATCCCGAGAACCACGTCTCCGGCGCCGCGGCGGTGACAACCTTGATCAGCTCAAGGCAGGACTGCACGTTTCCGTAATAGCTCCGCGGCTCGTCGAGAAGGTAATACGCCCGCTTCGGCCAACCCTTCTCCTTCGCGTGGCGCTCGACGTCGCCGTAGACGATGCGGATGACGTCCTTGTAGGACAGGCCGAACCGCCGCTGCGATTCGTCTTCGACCTTCTTCATGCAGTCCGGCCCCTGGTCGTGCGGAATGCCCTCGATGGCGAGCCCCTGGTAGCTGTCGCCCGGCATCGTCAGGCCGTGCTTCACCGCAAGCGCCAGCCACCGGTCCATGTCGGCGTAGTCGATATCGGCCTTGCCGTCCTTGATGCCCCTGAGCTTCGCGCCCGGGCCGCCGGTGACGGCGTTCATCCCGTGATCGGCAAGGTCCTTCATCACGATATCGGCCCGCCGCCACCATTCGTCCTCCAGCTCCGGGATCGTCCCGCGCCAGTGCCCGGCCGTCGTGCCGGTCACGGAGAGCGTGATCGATTTCGCGGGCTCCAGCTTGAATGGGAAGACCGTCAGTTTGATCTTCTTCGTGAGCACCGCGGAATAGGGCTCGCTTGAGAAGGAGACCCCCCCGTCGTAGATCCCCGCCGCGGCCGTCGCCGGGACGTCGAGCGTGACCCAGATGCCGCGGGTGACGCCCGGCAGGAGCGACACCTCGCCGGCGTCTTCGAGGATATAAGGCAGGATCTGCCCTTCCGTCGAGGCGCCGATGCGCTTGAGATAGTTGCGCACCCAGCGGACCTTCGCCGCCGAGGCCGGGATGACGGCCCCCTCCGCGCTCTTCAGGTCGGAGACGATCACGCGGATCTTCATCGGCCGGTCGGAGGTCGGATAGAGCCCGAACTGCGCGTGGACCCGCTCGCCCTGGGCCGCCTGCACGAGCGCGTCCTTCGCAATCTCGGCGGGCGTCGGAATCGCGCTCACGGCAATGTCCTCATCCGTGTAGCGGACGAACGGGACGAACCGCAGCCCCGTCGGCTTCGGCACGTCGGTCGGCGCGGGAGGCACGCCGACGGCCATCTTCGCGGCGAACCGCTCCCGGCGGATCTTGTCGAGCGCGTCCATCCAGGCGCGGCCTTCCTTCTCCTTCGCAGCCGGGTAGACGACGAGAAACGTCGGCGTCACGCCCATCGGGTTGTCGGCGGTGATGGACATGCGGAGCACGCCGTCCGTAACCTCAACCGGGAAGCGGCGGATCGTATTCACCGGCGCGACGTGCTTCGCCCAGACGTCCTCGCGCGGCAGATCCTCACTCGCCTCGTTGCGGAGGTAGACCTTGTCGAAGAACGTCTTCGCGTCCTGCGTCTCGCGAAGGACCTCCTTGCCGCCCAGCGTGAGCGCGCGCCAACGCCAGAAGTAAGGCGAATGCCACTCGCCGTTCACGTCCATCTGCACGTTGATCTCATACGCGCCGTCCGCGAGCGCCACGCGGAACTCCTGCCCGCGCGAGAAGTCGCAGCCGAGGTCGTCGGGCGAGTTGAGCCGCTTTCCGCCCGCCGGTGCGATCCACCCGAACCCTCGCTGCGGCGACCACGCCGTCTGCTCGCTGACGCCCTCGAAGCCGGGATAGACCGCGGACTTCGACGGGCCGAAGTCGAACGCGCGGAGGCCCTCGACCTTGGGCAGGCCGGAGCCTTCAAGGCGGACGTTGTCAAAATAGAGCACGTAGGGCGTCTTGCTCGGGTGCATGAAGAACGAGAAAAGCTTCAGCGAGCCCACGTCGAGCGGCTGCCGGTCGGTGACGCTCCGGGCGTTGGAGCGCGTGAGGTTGGTGATGTTGATCTCGAAGGTCGACTTGCCCGGCGCCACCGCGACGCCGTCGTCGTTGTAGCGCGTGCCGTAGCTCGTGGACTTCGCGTCGTCGATGCGCACGCCGAACTGCACGACGTGGTCCTGCGGATTATAGACGTCGGCCTTGAGGAGGATGTAGTCCTTGAACTTCGCCAAGACCGCCGGGGCCGTCACCGTAAGCGTCGGATAACCGTCCGTCGTGCTTTCGAGCATCGCGGAGAACTTCCCGTCCGTGGCGTGATCGGCCACGACCTTGCCGCCGACGAACGGGTTCGGCGCTCCCGGCTCGAAACCGGCAAGGAGAAGAGGCTTCGGGTCCTGCGCGAACGCCTGTGAGACGGCGAGCAGACACAGCAGAGCAATCCCAGCGGATAGGCGTGTCATCGTACCCTCCCCTGCAAGCTATGGCAAGTCACGAAATCGCTTCACCTGATGTTAGCAGAGGTCCTGCCGACAATCAAGCCGCGAGCTTCGGTATCAGCCTGGCCGGAGAGAGGGGCTTTTCGCGGAATCTCGTGGGTTCCGGGAAGCTTGATTTCCCCGGCTGCGCAAGCTACACTGCTCGGCATGACGAAACGACTCCCTGCGACGCTCGACATCTGGCTGGGCGAAAACCTTGACGTGATGCGCTCGTTCCCGGCGGAGTCGTTCGAGCTCATCTACGTGGACCCGCCTTTCAATACGGGCCATGCCCAGTCGCGGACGCGCCTCGTGACCGTGCGCGACGACGCGGGCGACCGGGTGGGGTTCAAGGGCCGGCGGTACCGCACGCTCCGCATCGGCGAGAAATCGTTCGCGGACGTCTTCGACGATTACCTCGCGTTCCTGGAGCCGAGGCTCATCGAGGCGCGACGGCTGCTGAGCACGCGAGGGAGCTTCTTCCTGCACCTCAACTGGCGCGAGGTGCATTACGCGAAGGTGCTGTGCGACCAACTCTTCGGCCGCGCGTCGTTCATGAACGAGATCATCTGGGCCTACGATTACGGCGCCCGTAGCCGGCGGCGCTGGCCGGCGAAGCATGACACGATCCTGTGGTATGCGAAGGACCCGGCGCACTACACGTTCCGCTACGCCGACATCGACCGCATCCCGTATCTGGCGCCGAAGCTGGTGACGCCCGAGAAGGCCGCGCGGGGCAAGACGCCGACGGACGTGTGGTGGAACACCATCGTCTCCCCCACCGGCAAGGAGAAGACCGGCTACCCGACGCAGAAGCCGATGGCGATATTGAGCCGCATCGTCCGCGTTCATTCGAACCCCGGCGACCGCGTGCTCGACTTCTTCGCCGGCTCCGGCACCCTCGGCGAGGCCGCCATCAGAAGCGGACGCAGTGCCGTCCTTATCGATTCCAGCCGCGAGGCGGTCAAGGTCATGCTGAAGCGACTGGAATTTGCTCGTCTGATGCTGCATGAAAGGAGCTTTCCAGGAGTTCATGGCTAGAAAAAGGCTCGGTCTACGAGTCACAACCGACGCGGCTTTTCCGCACAGAAGAACCAAGGCGTGTGTCCTGACAGGTTTTTCCACCATAAGATGGCACAAAGACATCACCACTCAGGCTATTATCGTCACGCACTTTTCTTGAATAATATGCTTGACGCAGGTCGATATACGATATATAATGCGGTTGTTTTATGATATCCACCTAAAGTAAGGCTGCCGGCCAATTCTGAGGATTTGGTAAGACTAAAGAAGGAGGGGAAGCTCATGAGAATGGTGCTCATTACGGTGATGGTCGCAGGAATATGCGCTACCACTTCCGCCGGAAGGCTTTTCGCAACCTGTGATCAATTTTGCAGCCTATGTGCCGGCGATCCTGTCTTCGTGCAGGAGGATCACAGGGACGTCATGTCCCTTCTGCGGGCGCGGGCCATCTTCAATGCACAGAGAAAATCGAGCAATGAAGCCGCTCAAATGAGCCTACCGCGCGAGCAAGCCAAAGAAGGCTCGGCGACTTCGGGGAAAGTACAATAGATCCGGTCGTGCGCCTTCCCATGTCTCTATAGGGTAGCTCATCACATGAACCAGAAGGCGCTTGTGTTTCTGTTTCTTGTTCTCTCGTTTTCCTCTCCCACGTTGGCCGGAACCAAGCCAGCTTTTGATCCGGCTCCTTATTTTCCAAAGAACCTTATTCAGGACCACGTTGACCTAGTGGTTGATGGCGTCCTCGCCCCACGATCAGGCGCAGTGAAAAATCCGCGCATCTCCGGTTCCGAGTTCAAGGATCTCTCCTTGCTAGCCGTCCACAACGCTCTTCGAAAAGCGATGCCGCCCAGCGGCGCGGGTCTAGGCCCCGATGAGGAATGGCAATCCTATGCCGAAGTTGTCTTGGACGCTGGACGTGCGTATGAGACGGCAACGAGTTATTGCAGGCTCATTGGGGACTTGCGCGAACTTAAAGAAGATGCGGCATTGTCAAGCTTGTGCGAGTATATCACCAAGAAGCTGGCCTCTGGCCCTACTAAATACGATGGGGTATCAGCGATTCCCGTTTACGTGGATTCCTTGTGGGACAAATCGATGGACCGTCTGGAGATGAACGTCAAGCACACCCTCCGGAAGAATCATCAAGGAAATCTTTGGTTGACATATGAAGCAAGGCATCGCCACATGGATGTCCGAACCACCCCCGGCCAACCTTTTGTCGTGCGTGACCAAGACGAGGATATGCTCTTCGCCTTGGGGCCCTACGTAATCGGCCAACCGCCAAAACCGGATACGGAAACGGACCGCGGGGATCCTTTCTTTGTGGAATGCCAGAGGATTCTGCGGGATGTAAGCAGCCCCACAGAGCTCAGTGAACCCAAGAACGAGGTCGCACAGGCCATTCTTGTTCACGTGGGGATTGCGGCAGAGCATTACAAGAACACCCCTCAAACCGGCCTCTTCTTGAGGATCACTTGCGAACAGGCCGAGTTGGAACGCCTTACAGGGCACAAGGATCGATTCACCCGCTTGCTTGATCGAATTGCCGATGTGGCCGTCGCGAAATGCGCCCACGAGCAGGCGGCCATGCTGCTTTACACAGTGGGCCAGTACTATCTAGGCATTTTGGAGTTGGATGCCGCAGATCGGCTGTTCGTTCGGGCAAGCGAGGCCGCACCGGACACGCTTCCCGGGTATGCGGCCCGTCTGGGAACGGTGCTTTGCATGATCGAGGTTGGGGACAAGAAGGGCGCCATAAGCCATTTTGGCAAGGTCTTTGAGGAAAAGTGGCATGGCGATATCTTGGTTCCTTGTTACGAGCCAATCGCCGAAACCAGTTATTGCTTTGATGCCGCAGCGCAACAGACCTTATTCGCGTACCGGGCACTGACAGCAGAACCATCATACAAGTCGGCTGACTATGCCCAGACGATAGTCATAGAGATGGCCCATCTTCTTCACGACGACGCGCTTGTGAAAGTGGAGATTAGGAGACTGCTTGAGAAGTACCCCGATAGTCCCTACGTCAAATCGTTCTCGGAAGACGCACCCCGAAAATGAGATGTCAAGAAACCTTTTTTCTGAGGGGGAGGACCATGCGTTGTCACGACCGTTCTGGCCAGATCGCGATCAAGTGGCTGCTTGCCGCGCTGTCTTCAGCTTTCTTTTCGATGTTTCTCACACCCGGTCATTGCCAAGCCGTTCTGCCGGGAGACCACGGCGCAGGAGTACCTTACGCCATATTGTTGAATGAGTCCAATACAGCCTGCGGTGAAAGCGGTCCGTGTGCCAACAACAAGTTCGACATCAAGTGGGGCGAGACGTTGGCTGGCGTCGATCAGATAGACAACAATAAGACACTTACGAATCTCGTAACGACGACCGAGGGTGTTCACTCCTATACGATTGTCGGGAACCACAAGATATGTGTTAAATGCGCAGGTGTCGACGGATGGCATTATCTCAAGACCGTACATATCGTGAATTGATCATGGCACGTGAGAAAGAAGAAGATCGCGTCTGATACGGGTTCCAGCATCGCGAAGTACGATCGAGAAGTGCATGCGTAAGAAGATGCAGTGCATACATTTTTCAGTCACTTCTCCGACAGGCTTTCGTAATACTTCTCGACGAGGTCGCGGTACTCGGGGGGAAGCTGCTGCTCGGAGGCGTCGAGGATCTCCCGGCGGACCTCGGGAGGAAGCCCGGCGGAGAAGTCGCGGCCGACCTTGACGCGGCTTTCAGTCATCATCTTCGCGGTCTCGAGGCCCTTGATCATGATGCGCTTCCTGCGGAGCGCGTTGTCGTATCGATAGTTCTTCAGGTCGTCTTCCGTCTGCTTCATGTCGGCGATGGCCTTCTCCAGCTCCGTCGTCGGATACTTGAGCACCTTGAAGGCGATGTTGACGCGCTCGGCCGTGTTGCGGATGTCGGCCTGCTTGCCGGCCAGGCGCTCCATCTTCCGCTGCGTCTGGGGAGGCACCGGGCCTTCGAGCCCCTCCTTCGAGGCGCCCGAGACCTTGCCGCCGCCGGTGGAGCCGCCGGCCGACTCCGGCGAGGAATCCTTCACCTCGCCCTTCTCGTAAGCGTCCGGCGTCAGCCGCGTCGGCGTGCGCCGGCCGCCCTTGCCGGAGGCCTCGTCGCCGACCATCTCGCCGGAGGACTTGCCCGAGCGGCCCTCGCCGGAGCGCCCGCCGATCTCCGACGAATTCGGAAGCTGGTTGCCCGTCACGCCCTGCGCGGACATGTTCGAGATCGGCCCGTCCGCCGCGTCCCACCCGGCGCCCTTGTCGATGGAATCGCTCCATGCGCTCGACGCGTCCTCCACCTCCTGGAACAGGTCCTCCTCGTTCTCCATCAGGTCGCCGACGATGTCCTCCAGCTCCTTCGGCAGCTCCGCCATCGGCGTCTCGAGATCCTCGACCGGCTCCTCCATCTTCCACTGCTGGCGGTCCGCCGAGTCCGGCAGCCACTTCTCGATGTGCGTCGTCATCTCCTTCGCGTTCTCCACCCCCGACTGCTCCAGCGGCACGGACAGTTCCACCGCCTTCCGCGTCAGGGCGTCCGCCGCCTTCTGCACGTCCTCCTGCACGGCGAGCAGCTCTTTCAGGAGCGACGGGTTCGAGAAGTCCTGGTTCGGCAGCTTCGAGAGGTCCTTGTAGGCCTCCTTCATGTACTTCGACCACTCGTCCTCGACGGCGGCCAGTTCCTTGAGCTTGTCCTTGTCGGCCTCGGTGAAATCGTCGACGGGCTTCTTGGCCAGGTCCTGCGAGTCGGCGATGACCTTCTTCTGCTCGTCGATGAAGTCCTTGAGCTTGTCGGCGAGGTCCTTCCACGCCTTCTTCGAATCCTGCGGCATCTCGGTCGAGGCGTCGCCGGGCTTCTCGCCGAGGGCCTCCTTCTCGATCATGGGCAGAATGTCGAGCACCTTCTTGAGCGTGGCGATGATCTTGTCCTGGAGCGCCAGGAGGTCGTCGCGCTGCGAGGGTAGGTCCGCGAGCTTCTCGATCTTCGCCACGGTGCCCGCGATTCCCGACGCCCGCACCATCTCGTTTCGCGCCAGCATGGCCAGCGTCGTGCGGGCGATGCGCGCGGCCTCGCCGTCCACCTTCTGCATGTCGTCGGCAAGGGCGAAGGTCTTCTGGTAAACGTCGAGCTGGTCCTTCGAAACGCTCCCGGCGCGCAGGAGGAACTCGCCGCGTTCCATCGCGGGCTCAAGGGTGCTCGTCGCGGCGCGCGATCGCTGCTGGGTGCGGAGGATTTCCTCCAGCCGGTCCTTCCAGCCGCGGACGTCCTCGGCGGCCTGCTTCGCCTCGACCCCCTTGTCGCGCACGCTGATGAGCCGCACGGCGGAGAGCGCCGACTGATGCCACGTCGAGCGGTCACCCAGTTCGCAGTTGTCCTTCACCTCGCACCAGACGGAGAGTATCTCGCCGCTCTTGTAGCTCTCGGGCTTGAGTTCGAGGGCGAAGCTCACGGTGTCGGCGCGCGGGTTGTCGAATTTCGACCAAGTCCCGAGCGTCGTCGGCAATTCGTCGCCGCGCTTCATGAAGAGCGTCGCCTGCGTGACGCCGTAGTCGTCCGAGACGCGCACGGCCAGCTTGACGGTCTCGCCGGGCGCCGCGGAGGAATCGCGCGCGGGCGAAAGGACCTCGGCCACGGGCTTCCGGTCGGGGATCGCGTGGATGGTGCGCCGGCCGGTCTCCATCGACGCGCGCTCCGACGGGTCGATGAGGTTGAACGCGTAGGTCGCGTCGCGAGCGACGAAGATCGCCCCCTGGACCGTGCGGCCGAGGACGTTGCCCTTTTCCCTGCGCCCGTCGACCACGACGAGCGGCACGTCGGAGGCGTTTCCGTCGAAGCGAAGCTGGCCGCCCATCACCTCGCGGGTGACATGCGCGCGAATGCTCGCCTCGGTGCCCATAGGGGCCTCGACCGCGCCGGATTTCGAGCCGGACTCCGTCTTCGTCTCGAGGCCCGTGTACTTCGGATAGTGATACTCGATGTCCGCCGACTCGACCTCGGGCCGCTGCAGGATCTCCACGTCGAACCGCGCCGAGGCCGTGTCGTCGAGCTTCACGTGATAGGAGAACGGCACCTCCACCGAGGGAATGCGGTACTCAAACGCCGAGAGACCGGGCAGCGGCGAATCGGAGGCCATCCTCGCCATCTCCATCTCGCGCTTTTCGCCCGTCGCGTATTCCCAGACGAACGTCGCCTTCACCGTCTCGGGCCTCGCGCACCGGTAACTCACGCGGACGTCGAGCGACTCGCCGAACGGCACCACCACCGGCGAAGTGCCGGGCGAGAGCGACACGATCTCCACGCGCCCCGCAACGGCCAGCGACAGGTCGGCGGGATGGATGACGCGAAGGAGCGCGTTGCCGAGCCGCCCCGGGAAGAGCAATGCGAAAAGGCCGATCGCCGCCGCCAGCGCGATTGCCACGATGCCCAGCCGCTTGAGCGCGCGCGTGCCGATCGCCGAGCGCAGGTCGAGCCGGTCGGAGACGCCCGCGGTCTCGCTGATCGCCGCGTCCACCAGCTCCTTCGACGGCGCCCGCTCGTCGCGCGAAAGCTGCACGGCGTTGATGAGCCCGTTATGGACGCCTTCGAGCGAGCATTCGACCCGGCGCGCGACCTCTTCGTCGGTGATGCGTCTCGTGAGCGGGATCGCCACCCACGCCACAAGCGCCGCGGCGAGCGACACGAGGATGAGGGACGCCAGCGCGATGCGGCCGAAGACGTTCAGATGGATGAGGCCTTCGATGAGCGCGACAAGGAGCACCGCCGCGAGGAGGATGACGCCCAGCACGAGGATGCCGCGTGCGGCCAGGACGGAGCGCCAGCGCGAACGGACGCAGGCAATCTGCGAGCGAACCGCCCCGAAATCGCGCCATGCCCCGACCGTGCTCATGTCCCGCTCCGCGAACCATATTAACAGACCCCACGCTACCCTATTAGTATCGCCATTTCCGCGGTGTTTGCACTAACTATCTTGGAGCCGCCCCGCGATCAATGCGAAGGGCCGTCCCGATTCGCTCGGAACGGCCCTTTTCATGTCACCTTCCGCATCCGGGAGCCTCAGTCGGCGCGGCCCGGAGGACGGCGTCCG
Organism: Planctomycetota bacterium; assembly: GCA_037439485.1. GTDB lineage: Bacteria > Planctomycetota > DG-23 > DATKVD01 > DATKVD01 > JBBIVY01. Next base: position 26,233 of record JBBIVY010000011.1, read on the forward strand.
GATTCGAGCGAAAGCGCGCCCATCGCCGTGGCGTAGACGCGTCCGCCCGCCTTGCCCCAGCGGTCGCACGGCTCCCAGCTCCCCGAGTTCGGCCCGGCCTTGACCTGCCGCTCGGCGACCACGTGCCGCAGTTGCGCCGCCGCGCGCGCGAGGCGCTCTTCGCCGGGGCACGTCCCCGCAACGCGAAGCGCCTGGTCGAGGAAATACACCTGCACGTAATCGCTGTCGCTGAGGCCCGACGCCGCGGCGTCCTCGAGCCCGCCGCTCACGAGGCAGACGTCGCGGCCGCCCATGCGCAGGCACATCGCGGCCATGGCGGTGAGCCCGCCGGAGCCGTAAGGATAATCGCCGGCGCGACTGTAGCCCGCGCGGCCCGATCCGTCGAGCATCGACTCAACCCACGCCAGGCCCTTGTCCGCGGCCGGCTTCGCCTCCGGCCAGTCCGCGCCCGACGCCAGGATCAGCGCCTCGACCTGCCACGCGGTGATCGACGTGTTCGCCGAGGCCTTCACGTAACCCCATCCGCCGCCCGGCTGCTGCTCGGACCGGATGAACGCGACCGCCCGGCGGATCGGCTCTTTCAGCGACGCGTCGCGGCTCCGGCGGAACTCGGCCAGCAGCGCGACCGTCGCGATGCCGTGATTGTAGAGCATCTGGCTGAAGAACGGCCCGAAGCATCCCGACTTGCCCTGCCCGGCGAGGAGGTAATTCCTCGCCCGAGCCGCCGCGGCACTTTCCTCGGCGGACGCCGGGCCGTCGCCAGCCGTCAGCGCCATGAGCGCCAGCGCCGTCACGCCCGTGCGATAGTTCGGCTCCCCGCCCCACTTCGCCGGGTCCCACGAGCCGTCGGCCTCCTGCGAGGCCGCAAGCCACTTCAGCGCCTGAGTCACCTGTTCGTCCCTCGGCGCCACGGCCACGGGAACCGTCCCGACGGGTCGGGACTCACGCGAGAGCGACTGGAGAGCCACCCACGCCCCCGCCGCGACGAGCAGCGCCGCCGCCGCGGCAAGCGAAGCGCGCATACGCCACGACACCCGCGCCACGGCTCGGGCGTGGTCCTCCTTCGCGTCGAGACGCGCGAGCACGTCGGCCGAGAGGTCGCGAGCGGACGCATCCTCCGAGGCGGATTCGAGCCGCGCGACGACCGCCTCGAATGCGCGGGCCTCGGCGCGGCAGGCCTCGCAGGCGTCGAGGTGCGTCCCGACGTGTCGGGACTCGGAGGCGTCCAGTTCGCCGCGAAGATACGCGACGAGCGTCTCGCCCTCGATGCAGCTTTTTCGGATTTCGTCATTCTCGGACATCGAAGTGCTCCCTGAGTTCCCTCAGCGCCAGGAACATGCGCGACTTCACCGTCCCGAGCGGCAGGTCCAGGACCTCCGCGATCTCGGCGTAGGTGAGGTGCTGGTAAATGTTCAGCACGACGACGACGCGCAGCTTGTCCGAGAGCGTCGTCAGCGCCTGCTCGACGTCGAGCTTTGCGTCGGCGCCGGCGATGCGCGACTCGACCGAGTGCGCGGCGATCGCCTCTTCGTCGGCGACGGGTGTCCGGAGCGATTTCCGCCCCAAGTCCGCCCACGCGTGCCGCGCCAGGACGTAGAGGAGGTTCGTGAACCTCCCCGTCGGCTGGTAGCGCGCGCGATACTCGTAGAGGCGAAGGAACGTCTCCTGCGCCAGATCATCCACTTCATGGGTACGAGCGCCCATCCGGCGGAAAAAGTTCACCAGCGCCCCCTGATGCCGGCGGACAATCTCCCCCAGCGCCTCGCGGTCTCCCGCAGCCAGCCGGGCCATCAATTCAGGATCAGTGGGTGCCGTGCTCATGGATGACCCATTATAGTCGCCCCGCCCCACTTCGCAAGCGTGGCGGCGGCGCCGGCAGCATTGCCGTCTTGGGGAAACAACGCCGTGCCAATAGTTGAATCATCGTATCGCCGGATCGCGACCTCGATCCCGTCGATGGCCCCCCCCTACCGGTTGTGGTCGGTGCAGCGGGCGAGCACAAAAAACGGCTTCCAGTCCACAGGGCACCAGTGGAGGTGCAATTACTGGAACCCCGGAACCTCCAGTATTTCGGCCGTTTTTGACCCCTTTTTGCGAAACGAGAGGTTCCGGTAGTGGAACCTCTCGAAATCTGTCTCGACGCATCGGGATACAGGCTTGTAGTATAATGGGAACCCGGGGATACTGATAGAATGGAGGCTCGCGAGGATCGCGGGCCAGGAGCACCTGGAAAATCCCATAGGAGTCGAAGATGAAACTTGCCTGTGTGGCGGCTGTGGTGCTGGCGATCGTCTGTGCTACCAACGGCCACGCGGATCCGCCGGAGAAAGCGGCCCTCGGCTCTTCAAGCCTCCTCCCCACGCCGGACCATCCGACGGGCTGGCGCGGCGACGGCAACGGGCGATTCGTCGCCGCCGATCCGCCCATCACCTGGGGGCGACTGTCCATTGCAATCAAGGAACTGAGCGCCCAGGCGAAAAAGCCCGAGGCCGGCAACAAGGGCAAGCCCATTCCCGACGGCATCGTCCGCGAATGGCTCACGCTCGGTCCCGTTCCCATCCCGGAGGGGAAGGCCGCCAAGGATGACTTCGGGACCGGCGAAGCCCAACTCGCGCCCGAGGCGGGCGACAAGCTCGGCGATCTCGCGTGGAAGGCAACGACCTTCGACACGGCCTGGATGCAGTTCCAGTCGATGTACAACGTGAAGGTCGGAGACCACAAGGGGTTCGTGGCCTACGCCTGTACCTGGATCCACTCCGCCGAGGGCAAGCCCGTCTTCATGGACGTCCTGCCGAGCGGCGCGATCAAGGTCTGGCTGAACGGCAAAGACATTTTCAGCAGGGCCGACGCCGGCTTGCAGGAGGGTGCGCACATACAGCTTCCGCTGGAGAAGGGCTGGAACCGCCTCATGCTTCGAGCGGCCCCGCTGATCGATACCGGGTGGAGCCGGGGCGTCGTGGAGTGGCACGTCGTCGTGGGCTTCTTCGGCACGGGGAAGGACGATTGCGAGAGCAAGAACATCCTCTGGGCAACGCCCATGCCAGACGGCGGCCCCGGGGTGGGCTCGCCGTGCCTCGTGGGCGACAAGCTCTTCATGGAGGCCGACCTTGGCGCGCTGGTCTGCGTCTCCGCCAAGGACGGCAAAGTGCTGTGGGCCCGCTCCAGCACCTTCGCCGACGCCGCCACGCCGGAAGAACGCGAGAAGAACCCGGTGGTCTTCGCCGAGATCGACCCGCTGGCGGCCAGGATCAAGGACTTGCTCGAGGCGTACTGCAAGGCCCCCGACAAGTTCGTCGCGGACGCCAAGGCCCGCGGGGAGCGGATCGCGAACGAACGGAAGATCAGCGGACTTATGCGGAAGGTGGACGCCAAGAAGTACGTGGCCCAGAGCGAGAGCGAGGCGGGCGAGTCGGCCGCGACGCCGGTGAGCGACGGTCAGAACGTGTACGTCGTCTACGGCTCGGGCGTCGTCGCCTGCTTCGACCTCGCAGGCAACCGCCGGTGGACGACGGTCGTCGGCGTCAGGCACGTCGAGCACGGGTCCTGCGCGTCTCCCTGCCTCGTGGACGGCCTGCTCGTCGTCAAGTCATCCTCCCCCCTCGGAGCCGTATCCCTCGATGCCAGGACCGGCGCCGTGGTCACGGCGGCTCCCCTGTGGAAGAACAAGGAGTTTCGGGTCTACGCCTCGCCTCTCGCGGTGACCGTGGGGAAAGAGAAGCTCGTCGTGCAGTCGTTCGGCGTCATCACGACCCCCAGGGACGGCAAGGTGCTGTCACGGACGATCCCGTCGCAGTACTACGCCTACGCCGATTTCATCTCGCCCACGATCGAGGGCCGGGTTTTCTGCAGCAACGCCGGGCCCAAGGCCGAGGGCAACCGCGAGCGGTTCGTCTTCCAGACGCTGCCCGACGCGATGAGCGACCCGCTGGTGATGAAAGACACGAAGGAATGCGAGTACGGCCTCAAGGCTTTCCCCTGCTGGTTCAACTACGACCATTGCTCCTCGCCGCTCCTGTACCAGGGCCTGGCTTACATCGTGAGCGTGGACGGCGTCCTGACGGTGATCGACGCGGCCAAGGGAGAGGTCGTCTATCAGAAGCTGCTCGACCTCAGCCCGTGGATGCGCTCCAACGGCGTCGTCCGGTCCGGCTGCAGTTCCAGCCCGACGCTCGGCGGCAAGCACATCTACATCTGGGACAACCAGAACAGCGCGGTCGTGATCGAGCCGGGGCGGCAGTTCAAACAGATCGCCCGGAACCGGATCGAGTATCCGTGGACGAGCTACTACTGCGAGCGCAACGAGTGCACGGTCAGCAATCCCGTCTTCTCCGGGAGCAAGCTCTTCTACCGGGCCGAGGTCAACCTCTACTGCATCGGGGAGCCGGGAAAGTAGACCGTGCCCGCGGCGGCCGGGAAGTCCGCCCCCTGCGTCGGCGCCGGGAGAGACAGGGCCATCACAGCTTCTCGATCGGCGTCTTCATGTGGCCTTGGACGAGGGGCTCGCCACGGGGACCGGCGGCCCAGCGGCAGGCGTTTACGATGACCTTCAATACGTTCGCGTCGTGATAGGTGGGGTAGGTCTCGTGGCCGGGGCGGAAATAGAACACCTTGCCGCGGCCGCGGTGCCAGCAACACCCCGAGCGGAAGACCTCGCCGCCGGCGAACCAGGAGATGAACACCAGTTCGTCGGGCTGGGGGACGTCGAACGGCTCGCCATACATCTCCTCGTGCTCCAGCTCGAAATAGTCGCCGAGGCCTTCGGCGATGGGGTGCGCGTGGTCGACCACCCAGAGGCGCTCCTTCTCGCCGATCTCGCGCCACTTGAGGAAGCAGTTCGTGCCCAACAGGCGCTGGAAGATCTTGCTGAAATGGCCCGAGTGCAGGACGATCAGCCCCATCCCCTCCCACACGCGCCTCTGAACCTTCGCCACCAGCTCGTCCTTCACGTCGCCGTGCGCCATGTGGCCCCACCAGATGAGGACGTCGGTCTCGGCGAGGACCTTGTCCGGCAAGCCCTGGTCGGGGTCGTCGAGCAGCGCGCCCGCAGCCTTGATGCCCGGCTGCTTCGAGAGATGCTCGGCGATGGCCCCGTGCATCCCGCGGGGGTAGAGCCTGGCGATGTCGGGGTTCTTCTTCTCATGGCGGCCTTCGTTCCAGACGGTGACGCGGAGGGTCTGCGGCATGGATGTTCTCCCTGTTCATTGTAGGGGCACGGTCCCGACGCGTCGGGATCGTGCCCCTACATTAGAAAAGCAGCAGCAAACCGCAAGGAAAAACCTCAGTCTTCGTCCGGATCGCCGCCGCCGCGGGAGGCGGAGTTCTGCTCGTCGCGCATGGCCCAGAGGGCGATGCACTCGGCGAGGATGAATCCTCCGACGGCGGCGAAAAAGACGCCGTGGACGCCGATGAGTCCCATGAGTCCGACGCCGACGAAGGGGGCGATGAGGCCGCGGATGCCGGTGAGGGTACAGTGGACGCCCATATATTTGGGCACGTCCTCCTTGCGGGCGAAGTACATCTGCTGGAGGCTCCAGAGGAGGTTGCCTCCGCCGAGCGCGGCGCCGACGACGGCCTGTCCGGCGATGACGAGGAGGATGTGCTTTCCGGAGAAGGCGATGAGGGCGAAACCGGCGATCCAGAGGAGCGACTGGTATCCGCGGGCCTGCCAGGGGTTGATGCGCTGGAGGATGCGCCCCCAGACGGGCATGGAGATGACCTGGAAGGCGCTCGAGGCCACGCCGAGGACGATGGCGGCCTCGAGGTAGTCGGCCTGCTGGCCCTTGATGAGTTCGAGGAGCGCCGGGCCGCTCATGAGGTTGGAGAACCCCAGAATGAACTGGAGCAGCATGAACTTGCCGAACCGCGGGTCGCGCCGCAGGAGCCCCATGTTGGCCGTGAAGCTGAACGGCTTCGACTCGGGCGGCAGGTCCTTGAGGTCCCCCTCCCCGCGCACCTTGATGTGCGAGTAGACCCAGATGCCCAACATGCCGATCGCGCCCGCCACGGGGAAGACCACGCGGAAGAGCCATTCCCCCTGGGTCTTGAGCAGCCAGCCGACGGCGAGCGACACGACCGTCGACGTGGCGAAGAGCGTCGTGAGGATGGCGCCCACCGCGCGGTAGCGGTGCGAGGAGGGATAGTTGTAGCGCCAGATCGCGTTGGCGGCGGGGGTGGTCATGGCGCCGATGAAGAAGGCGGCAACGCCGAGCGCGACGAGCATCCAGGAGTTGACCGAGAAACCGACGCAGAGGATGAGGAAGCGGCAGGCGTAGCCGGGCCAGACCACCCAGGGCATCTTGGGCCGGCCTTCCACGAGGTGCGACCAGTAAACGGTGAAGATCTGCGCTCCGGCCGGGATGGCGATGAGGATGGCGACTTCGATGTTCGAGGCGTGCAGCGTCTCCTTGGCCACCCAGGTGAGAAGCATGAGGACGCCGAGGTAAGCGCCCGAGAGCGGCGCGGAGGCGAGCTCATAGAAGAACGTCGCGCGCGCGGTATAAGGCACCGCGTCGCTCAGGAGGAGCCGCCGCCAGCTGAACTTCTCGGAGGGGAGCGTCAATTCAAACCTGTATATAAAAAGAAACGCTCCCCGCAGACACACGGGGAGCGCATGAAAGCATCGTCACGCCGTGAAGGCCGTACTAGTCGAAAGGATGATAAGGCTCAGCCGCGTCCGGGGCGATGTTGTCCCGGGCGTGGAGCGGACTCGGCTGGTCGAGCCCGAGCATCCGCTGCGTGTCGTCGCCCAGGTAATTCATGTTGCGGCCGACAGAGTAACCCGCCGTGGAACAACCCGCGACGCCGATGAGCAATATGGCCAGTGCCACCAGAATCAGCAGAGTCCTCACATCCTCCTCCTTTCGTGTCGGTCGATATCCAGCCAAGAGGTCGATTCATTATACCCATGAGCGTCGCGATGCAAAGGGAAAATTCGCAGAATTCTCATGCGGCTTCCGGAGGCCTTCCACAACCAGCGCGCGCGGCGCAACCCGTTGATAGACCATGAGTTACGAACACGGCGCCGACAGAAAATCGAGTTCAAGCGTTTTGCGGGCGCGCATTTCGATTGCTTGCCGCCAGGACGCCGGGACTCGGAGAGCGTGGAGAAAGACCGGCTCCCTGCGCTCGTGGCCCCTTCGCCGACTCCATCGACGAGGTCGCCCCCGACACGAGCAATGACGGAGCCTGATGGGACGCAAACCTCGGCAACGGGTCCGTGCGAGAGATACGAAAGGTCCGTACATTAAGGAAGCTCCCGTCTCGTCGACGGGAGCTTCCTGAGCCGGCAAGCCATTGGGAGGATTCTGTCAATGGCTGCCATCAATCCGGCGTCTCGGGCAGACACCGGATGATTGCGGGATACACTGGATACCCGTCCTGTCAGCAAACCGCGTACCGTTCGAAACGTAAAATCCGTTCAAAGGCTTCTACAGCCGTAAGTGCCTGAGACCGCATGACCTGCGCGGATGAGGTTTGGTACTTTGTACTTCGGGGCCGCTTGGCCGAATCTTCGAGGACGCGCCAACGTTCAAAAATCCGAACCCGCTGCCGGTGCCGAAGGACAAGTTCCGCACTAACACATTGCCCGCGCATCACTTGCGTCGTGGTGGAATTTCCCAACACGTTGCGCCGCTGAAGGTGAAAATTGAGGCGGCTCAGGTCGTCCGGCGGGTGAGTTCTTCGTAGAGCTCAAGCACTTTGCGGGCGTTGAGGTCGTGGGTGAACTCCCGCCTGACGCGCGCAAGGGCCTGCGTGCCGAGGCGCTCGCGCAGCGCCGGGTCGCCGAGCATCTTGCCCAGCACCCCCGCAAGGGCGTGCGCGTCCTTGGGCTCGACCGTGAGGCCGGTGACGCCGTCGAGGTTCGCGTAGACGACGCCGGTGGTGAGCCGCGTGCTGACGACCGGCTTGCCGCAGGCCATCGCCTCAATCTGCACGAGGCCGAACGCCTCGGATCGGGCGATGGAGGGCAGGCAGAAAACGTCCGAGGCGTGGTAATAGCTCGGCAGGTCCTCGTCGGAGACGCGCCCAACAAAGGTGATCTTCTTCTCGACGCCCAGCTCCCGGGCGAGCGATTGAAGCGACGCGGTGAGCGGACCGTCGGAGCCGATGACGGCGTGGCCATCCACCTCGGCCATAGCGCGGACGAGAAATTCGAGACCCTTGTAATAGACATGGCGGCCGACGAAGAAGATGATGCGCCCGCCGAAGCGCGCGCGGAGTTCGGCGACCTTGCGCTCGCGCTCGGGAGTCAGGGCGAAGTCGTTCGGCTCCACCCCCATCGCGATGACGCGCGTCTTCTCCTTGAGCCGGCTGAGGACCGGGCTGAACTCCACGTTCTGGGGCGCGGTGGCGATGATCGCATCGGCGCGCTTCAGGAACTTCCAATCGATCGGGCGATAGAGCTTGAAGAGCATCTTCTGCTTGATGATATCCGAGTGATACATCACGACGATCTTGCCGCGCGGCTTCGCCAGGAGGCAGGCCACCTCGGCCATCGGGTTCGGCAAATGAACGTGGACGATGTCCGGATCGAGTTGCTTGAGGCGCTTGCCGAGGCCCGGCGAAATTGGCGTCGAGGCCAACTCGGCCCACCGCGGCACGCGGAGGACATGCACCCCCTCGATGTCCTCCTCCGAGAACCGCCGGCAATCGTTGCTGACGAGGACGGTCAGGTCCACCTTGTCCTTGATGCGGTTGCAGAGGTGGTAGGTATAGGTTTCGATGCCGCCCCGCACGGGCCAGTAGTATTTCCCGACCTGCACGACGCGGAGTTTTCGCCCGGCGGACTCAGTCACGGTGGGCGGGCTCCTTAAGCAGGCGGTCGTAAAGCGACGACAGCTCGTCGACGAGGCGCGGAAGGGAGAATCGCTCCAGCGCCCACTTTCGCGCGGCGGAGGCGGTGAGACGGCGGAGGTCGTCGGAGTCGAGATAGCGCCCGACCGCGCGGGCCATGTCGGCAGGATCGCCGGGGCGGACGAGGGTGCCGACGGAGCCGTCGGGGACGATCTCGGGCACTCCCCCCGAGCGGCTGGCGACGACGGGCACGCCCGAGGCCTGGCCCTCGACGACGACGCGGCCGAAAGGCTCCGGCTCGATCGAGGCGTGGACGAGGACGTCGAGGCAACCCAGAGCGCGCTCCACAGGGTTGAGGAATCCGGTGAAGGTCACGCGATCCGCGATGCCCAGCTCGCGGGCATAGGCCTCCAGCTCCGCGCGATAGCCGCGGTGGCCCGCGGTGTCGTAGATCTCGTCGCCGATCACGAGAAAATGCGCCTCGGCGCGCGTCGCGAGGACCTGCTTCGCCGCCTCCAGAAAGACCCGGTGCCCCTTCCAGGGCGTCAGCACTCCGAGGATGCCGACCAGCTTGCGGCGCTCCGGAATGCCCCACTGCCGCTTGAACTCCGCGCGTTCGCCGTCGGTCGCGGGGCGGTATTCGTCGAGGACGAGGCCGTTATAGATGCGCACGACCCGCGAACGGCATCGGCGGAACTGCGCCGCGGTGAAATCGGAGTTGGTGACGATGGCGTCCGGCACGCGCGCGCCGAGCGAGTCGATAAGCCCGAAGAACCGCCGACGGGTCATCACGTCGCGGATGTGCCAGACGATCCTCGGCCGCGGACGGAAGAGCCGCATGGGCGCGGTCAGAAACATCGTCTTGACCGAGTTGGCGTGGACGATCTCGGCCCCGTGCTCGCGCAGGAGCGCCGAGAAGCGGCGGAAATACCCGGCGAGGAAGATGCCGCTCGTGGCGCGAAGGTAATCGGCGGCGTTCGCGTTTCGTCCGAGGCGAAGGAGGCCCGGAAGCGGCTCGACGACGACGGGCACGTTCAGCGCGCGGACGCGCTCGGTAAGCGGGCCTTCCACGGGCGTCACCAGCATCGGCGCATAGCGCGAGCCCGCGAGCCCGCGGATCATCTCCAGCAGGCTGCGCTCCGCCCCGCCGAGGCCCGCCGCGATGTTGTAGAAGCACACCCCGCTCACGCGCGCCCCCTACCGTTTCTTGCCGTAGATCCGCTCGTACATCGTCAGATACTCGCCCGTTGTCACCTTTTCCCACCAGGCACGGTGAGAGAGGTACCAGTCGACGGTGAGGCGCAGACCGTTGGCGAAGGCGACGGCGGGCTTCCAGCCGAGTTCGGCGCGGATCTTGGAGTTGTCCATCGCATAGCGCCGGTCGTGGCCGGGGCGGTCCTTGACGAAGCGGATGAGCGAGTCGGGCTTGTTCATGAGCCCCAGGATCTGCCGCACGATCTCGATGTTCTGAAGCTCGCAGTCGCCGCCGATGTTGTAGACCTCTCCCGGCCGGCCCTTCATCAGCACGGCGTCGATGGCGCGGCAGTGGTCCTCAACGTAGATCCAGTCGCGGACGTTCCGGCCGTCGCCGTAGACCGGAAGCTCCTTGCCGGCGAAGGCGTTGATGAGCATGAGCGGGATGAGCTTTTCGGGGAACTGGTACGGCCCGTAGTTGTTGGAGCAACGCGTGATGATGACGGGAAACCCGAACGTCTGGAACCACGCGCGGCAGAGAAGGTCGGCCGAGGCTTTGGCGGCGGAATACGGGCTGTTCGGAGCGAGCGGCGTATCCTCGTGGAACCGGCCTTCGGGCCCGAGCGAGCCGTAGACCTCGTCCGTGGAGACCTGCAGAAATCGCTCGACCTTGTTCGCGCGCGCGCAGAAGAGCAGGTTCTGCGTGCCGCCGACGTTGGTGGCGACGAAGACCTCGGGCTCGAGGATGGAGCGATCGACGTGGCTTTCGGCGGCGAAGTTGACGACGTGCGTGATGCGACGGTCGCGCATCAGGCGGTCGACGAGCGGCCGGTCGGCGATGTCGCCAAGGACGAAGGCGTAGCGCGGCTCGGAGGCGAGGTCGGCCACGGAGTCGAGGTTGCCGGCATAAGTGAGCTTGTCGAGGTTGACGACCTCCGCGTCCGCGTGGGCGCGCAGGAAGTACCTCAGAAAGTTGGAGCCGATGAACCCGGCGCCGCCGGTGATGAGCACGTTCAAGGCGAACCCTCCTCAGTCGAAACGTCAGGAATCGAGGTCAATCTCCGCCGGGGCCTCGTGCCGCGCGACGACTTCCTTCAGCGGCCCCGGCTTGCGGGCGATGCAGATGAGCGAGACGTGCTTGAACGGCAGCACGTGCTCGCACACCCTCACCAGCGGCATCAGCCGGTCGAACCAGCGCATCTGTCCGGGCGTGTGGTTCTTGCGGCGGAGAATGCGGTTGACGATGAACCAGGCGAGGCCGCCGAGCCGGTTGAACCCGAAGAGGTCGACGACGTCGAACCCGGCCTGCGTGACGAGCGCCCGAAGCTCTTCGCGCTCGTAGCGGCGGTAATGCCCGAGCGCCACGTCCATCGGGCTCATGAGCATGCGGCTGTTCGGCACCAGCAGGCGGTTGGCGAACACCGGCAGGAGGATGTCCCCTGAGCTGACGGTCAGCGAATGGCCCCACTCCGCCGCCGAGTTTCCGTAGCCTCCCGCCCCGCGCAGCACGACGGTTCGGACGACAACGTAGACGGCCAGCACCGCCGCAAACGGGGCCGCGGATAGCGCCGCGAGTTTCAGGCGTTCCCGCCCCCCCGGACGCGCGGGGGACTCCAACAGCCAAGCCATCAGACCGATCAGGCAGGGAAGGAGGACGGCGGTCTCCTTCGCAAAGCAGGCAAGGGCCGAGCAGGCAAGGGCACTGAGGTACCAGCCCGCGCGGGCCCGTTCGGCGCGGAGGAACTCCAGGAACAGGATCATCGACGCCAGCATCAACAGGCTGACCAGGACGTCCTGGCGCTCGTCGATGGTGTAGACGCGCTCCGCCGCGATGGGGTGGAGCAGGAACAGCGCCGCTGCAAGACAGGCGACGCTCAGGCGGCCCGTCAGGCGGTACGCAAACCAGCACAACGCCGTCACCGCCGCCGCGTGCAGCAGGGCATTGGTGGTGTGGAACCCTCTCGGGTCGAGGCCCCAGAGATGGTAATCCAGGGCATAGGAGAAGGTGGACACCGGGCGGTAGAAGGGAAGCCCGTCCACACCGTCAGAGGCAAGCGGCGTCGAGAGGATGCGCCCGACATCCTGCCACCCCTCGATGCGCGAGGAACGGATGAGCATAAAAGTATCGGGGCCGGTGAACCAGCAGTCGAGCGCGGGAAGGGCCAGCGCGCACGCGACGAGGAATGTCGTCGCCATGACGAGAGCCGTCGTCCGGGGTCTTGCCGCTGAAGCCTCCGTCACTTCCCGCCCTCCTGACGTTCCCGGTCACGTCACCAGACGATACTTGACCAGGTAATAGATGGCCTTGATGCCGTCGGTCCAGCGGATCTTCTTGCCCTCGGCGACGCTGCGCGGGTAATAGCGGATGGGGACCTCGCGGATGGTACACCCGCGGAGCAGCGCCTTGGCGGTGATTTCGGGACAGAACTCGAAGCCGGTGCATTCGAGTTCGATCCGTTCGAGAAGCGACCGGCGAAAGACCTTGTAGCACGTGGGCTCGTCGCTGATGTGAGTGCCGAAGAGAATGCTCGTCACGAAGGAGACGAGTTGGCCTCCCAGAAAGAACGACTTGTGGGCGAAGGTGTTTCGACCGAGGATGCGCGAGCCGTAGGCCAGGTCCACGCCGGGCTTTTCCAGCTCGGCCAGGAGCGCCGGGTAATCGCCGGGGTCATATTCGAGGTCGGCGTCCTGAACGATGATGATCTCGCCGGAGGCCTTCGCGAACCCGGCCCGGAGCGCGGCGCCCTTGCCCTGATTCTTCGGCTGCAGCAGCACCACCATGTCGGGACGCTCCCGCGCCAGCTCGGTCAGGACCTTTCCCGTGCCGTCCTTCGACCCGTCGTCGACGACGACGAGCTCCTTGTCGACGGGCACCGCCAGCACGCGGTCGATGATCTCATGGACCGTCGCGGCCTCGTTGTAGACCGGGATGACGACCGACACTTTCTTTCCCATAAGCTCCGGCTCCGAGGTTCGCGAGGGCCCGCCGGCAGCGCGGCGGCAGGGGACGATCCGTCCTGCCGGCATCACGTGTCGGTCAGGACGGCGCGGAGCGGCGTCTCCGCGTCGGCGACGGGCTCTTCCTGTGCCTGCGCATGCTCGACAACGAACGTGGACCGCAGAACGACGGCACCGCTCATGAGCAAGGTGCAGGAGTGGTGAGCCAGGCCGAAATGGCCGAGACCGTTGGCCAGCTCCATCATCACGAGCCCCGCCCCGAAGATCGCAAGGCCATAGATCTCCGTGCCCACCGGGTACGTTCTGAGAATTCTGATGATTCGACCGACGATGAACCCCCAGATCAACAGGAAAGGGATGAAGCCAAGCAGGCCGCCTTCGAGCAACATCTCGCCGAACATGTTGTGCGGATAGTCGTAAGCATCTATGCCGAAGGCGTAGGTCGGCCAACCTCCCGTGCCCTGTCCGATGATCGGGGAATCAAAGAACCCGGCGAGGCACGTCTTGAACATGGTGATGCGGATCGTACCCCCCTCGCCCTCGTCAAACCAGTTGCTGAACATGCGCTCGGAGACGGACTGGGGGGCGGATGCGTAGACAACGAGGCCGGCCGACACCAGCACGAGGACCACGATGAGCAGAACGCCGACATGCTTCCGGTAGGCCAGGAAGGAGCCCGCCAAGGAGACACCGGCGAAGCCCGTCAGGTTGCTCCGTGTGCCGGCCATAACCGTGAAGAAGCCGATCAGCGGGAACAGGAGCACGGGGGCCACCTTCCACCAGACAGAGCGTCGCCCGCCGGCCATGGCAAAGAGGGCTCCCATCGTGAGGAGCAGCGGGGTGGAGAGCGCCCCGTGGCCGCGCAACGTGCCGGCCATCGAACCCACCTCGCCTTCGCCATGCACCATGATCATCGTGAACAGCGTGCCGCGCGTCGCCAATACGTAGGCGGAGGTGAGAACCACGGTGAGCGTCGTCATGCCGAGCACCCACCAGAGGAGACGACGCACCGATGCAACGTCGCGGATGAGCACGAACGCCAGAAGCATCGGCGCCATGCCGAAGACGAAGTACTCGCGGGTCTTCTGGTCACCGTAAACCGGCGCCTGGGTCCAGATCAGTCCCAGAAGGAGGACGAGGCCCATGAAGACGGTCGCAATGATGTAGGGGAAATTCGGACGTCCTATGACGGGCTCGCGCTCGGAGGCCTGCGTTAGCCGCATGATAGCCACAAGGAGCACAGCGGGCACGAAGACGAACGCCCCCGCAACGGCGAACGTCCGGCGCTCGATCTGGAGGTTCATGAGGGCGAAGGCCCACTGGATGTAGGACGGGCCGATCAGCAGGATCGCGACCAGAAACTCGGGGGCCTTGGCCACAACGATGAGAAAGACGACCGCCGCGGCGATAAGGAGCGCCAGCGTCACGGGTGACATGATCTGATCCAACATCTGGCCGAATTCCACGCCTTGTCTCCTTCAGCGTCTGCGCGAAGGCCCTTCCGGGACCGTCCCCGCGATCAATCGAAGAGCCGGAAGTACAGGATGCACCACAGCGCCTTCACCCCGTCTTTCCAGCCGATCTTCTTGCCCTCGCTGTAGGTGCGCCCGTCGTAACGGACGGGGACTTCGTAGACCCGCAACCCGCGCACGCGACCGGGGTCCGACTCGTCCGGAATCCGCTGCCGCGCGATCTTCGCCGTGACCTCCGGCTCGAAGCCGAACCGGTTCGACCGGAACCGTATGCCGGCCAGCGCCTCCCGTCGGAACACCTTGTAGCAGACCTCCATGTCCGTCAGGTTGAGGTTCGTCATCATGTTCGAAAGCATCGTCAGGTACTCGTTGCCCAGCGAATGCCAGTAGAAGAGCACCCGGTGCTCCCCGCCGATGAAGCGCGAGCCGTAGACCACGTCGGCCCGCCCGTCGAGGATCGGCCCCAGAAGCCGCGGATAGTCCACGGGACTATACTCGAGGTCGGCGTCCTGAACGAGAAGAATATCGCCCTTCGCCTCGGCAAAGGCCGTGCGGAGCGCCGCGCCTTTGCCCTGGTTGATCTCATGGCGGAAGACGCGCACCTGTCCGGCCGGGTAGCGCGCCGCCGCGGCTTTCAGGCGCTCCGACGTGTGGTCGCGTGAACAGTCGTCCACCACAACCAGCTCGCGCTCGATGGGAAGCGGGACCGCCATCACCCGGCGGACGATCTCCTCGATCCACCGCTCCTCATTATACACCGGCATGACCACGGTCAAAACAGGCATCTGGGACCTCCTTGTCAGAATTTCTCCGGTGTTCCGGCGGACGGCGTGCCTGGCGCAAGGCGCATCAGGCACGCCAGCGCCCCGAAGAGCATGAAGCTGATGCCGTACCACGCGCGTTTGTCGAGGTCAAACCGCCCTATGTGGACCGACCAGAGCGCCGTCGCCATGACGATCAGCCACGCGATCGGCACCGCACACGAATCCAGCATCCGCGCGCCGCCGCGGTCCATCCTTCGCAGCGCCAGCCCCAGCGCCAGCAGCCCACCGATCCCGGGGATGATGACCTGCGCGTGCGGCAGAAGCTCCTCGAACACCCCGAAGCGTCCTTCCACGAGCGCGAAGGGCGCGAACTGCGCCGGGTCGTGGAGGTAGAAGGGCATCGTAACAACGATCCACGCGAACGATGAAACGGTCATCCAGCCGAGGGCCTTCTTCCACCCGGCGTGCTGGACGAGCATCGACAGCACGATCGGCCCCACGAGAATGAAGTGGATCCGCGACGAGAGGCCCACGCCGAAGAGCACGGAGGCCAGGGCTTTCTTCCAGAGCGCCGACGACGGGTCGCACACCGTCTCCACCAGGAAGAGCGTGAAGAGGAGTACCCAGATCGTGTTGGACAGCAGGTCGCCTCCGCTGAGCACTTCGTGCAGCCCGACGGGCGCCAGAAAGATGACGAGCCACACGAAGAGAAGCGCCAGGCGTCCGTCGCGGAGCAGCCGGCGCACCGCGAAGAAGAGCGCCGCGATCCAGAAGAAGTTCTCATAGGCCGCGTCCCCCATGAGCACGAAGGGCGTCGCGAAGAAGAGCCCTCCGGGCATCGGGCTGATCGTGTTGGCCACGTGCGTGCGGGCATAGTACGGGTACTTCCCGTGGAGCAGTTCCGCCACGCCGACATTGAGCGCCTCGTCGCGATCGCTTCCCCCGCCGACGAGGCCGAGGCTCACGACCGGGAAGACCGCGAAGAATGCCGCCACCAGCAGGATAAGCGTCGCGAAGAAGAGCCACAGGCTCGCACGCTCCGTCATTCGCCGCATCAGGACCGGGAAGACGAACCGGTACCCCAGGATCAGCACAACGACAACGCTTGCCGCGTAGGCGCCCACCGCCGCCGTGCCGAAGTATCTCTGAACCTTCGCGCCCGAAGGAAACGCCAGAAGCGCGGCCAGAAGGAGGAGCCATCCGACGCTCTTCGCGTCGAGCCTGGGCGCCGACTTCCCAATGCCGTTCGCGACGGTCGCGCTCATGTCAGGCCCCTCCCGCGGGAGCAGCCGGCGCGCGCGGCGCAAGCCGGAAGAGATGGAAGCCCTCGGGCTGGTTCTCGTCGAGGACCAGGTCGTAGCGCCCTTCGAGGATTTGGCGCGCCCTCGTCCCCTCTTCTGTGACCCCCTTGCGATAGTCTTCGGTGCGGATCGTCTTGGGGTCGAGCAGGAGCAGCATGAGGGGCTTGGGGGCCCGGTCCAGATCCGGGATGTCGCGCAGGTCCAGGAATCGCTGGATCCGCAGAAGCGGATACCGGGCCGCGCTGAGGTACTTGGACGCCTGGGTCATCGCGATGACGGTGCCTCGAGGCGGCAGCGCGCGTGCGACGCTCAGGTGCACCTCCAGCTCGCGGACGGAATGGCGCTGGTGCTGCACGCTGATGGCGGCCGCCCCTGCGGCCAGCACTAGCGCCGTCGCGGCCAGCACGGGCGTCAGCAGGGGCTTCCATTTGAGCGCGCTCGCCCCCCTCTCCACCATGCAGGCATAGGCCAGAATATAGCAGGACGACACGCACAACTGGAACCGCAGCCCGCGGATGAGCGTCTCATGCCAGGTATTGCCGTGGTCGAGGAAGAAGTAGGCGCTGAAGAACAGGGGCGACACGAAACAGGCGGCCCGGATCTCCCAGCGGTAGGCCCCGCGCAGGAACAGCGGCGCCAGCAGCATGCCCGGATAGAGGATCGTCAGGCCGACCAGGTAGAACGGCAGGTGATGGACGAAACTGGTGACGGAGAACCAGCCCTCGCTGCGTCCCACGTAACCGTTGCCCAGGGGCGACCCGAAGAAGCAGGTGTTGAGCGCCACCAGCGCCACCACACCGGGCAGCACGCCGGCGAGGAGCGCGAGCCGGTTGACCCGGCTGGGCCCGTAGCCGACGTCGGGGTGCTTCCCCAGGAAATCCCTGAGCAGCATCAGGAGGAGGAACGTGCCCATGATGGGGAGGTTGCTGAGCTTGATGACCACGCCGACGCTGACGGTGAGGCCAATGAGAAAGAAGCTGGGCCGGCGGGCGTGAAGGATGACCAGGATCAGGACCAGCAGCGCCGACGAGAGGACGTCGGCCATGATCGTGCGGCTATAGAGCACGGCGGTCGGGTGCAGAAGGTAGAGCAGAGCCCATGCGATGTGGAGCCCGCGACGACGGAGGATGAAGATCATTCCGCCGAAGGCCAGCACGTGGGCCAGGGAGCCGAGGAGGAAGGCGGAGCGCCACCCGACCAGGACGAACGGGACCAGCAGGGCCGAGAACCCGGGCGAGGCCGAGAAGAAGGTGCGCCGCCAGCCGTGGCCGGTTTCCTTCCAGAACCACGCCTCGCTCGTCTTGTCGAACGCGCGGCCGGTGATGAAGTGCCTGCTTGCGGTGAGGTAGCAGACCTCGTCGGTGACGACCGTGGTCTTGGGGAAGAAGGCCACGATCATCGCGAGGAAGAAGACAGTCCCGGCGATCCAGAGGAGCCAGGCGTTGCGTCGTTCGACGGCGGCCCCTTCGGCGCACGGAGGCGTCGTCGGGGAGGCCGCAACGTCCGTCTTCGAGGCGTCAGTCACGGATCATCTCCGCGAAGAAATCACGCGTCGCTCGCGCGCACGTCTCCCATCGGAACCGCTTCGCCCGCTCCAGCCCCTTCGCCGCGAAGCCCGCCCTCAGCGCCGGATCGGCCAGGAGCGAGCGGATCGCCCCGGAGATCGCGCCCGGGTCCGCGGGGTCGACGAGAAGCGCCGCGTCGCCGGCGACCTCGGGCATGCTCGACGTATTCGACGTCACCACCGGCGTCCCGGCCGCCATCGACTCGACGATCGGAAAACCGAAACCCTCGTAGAGCGACGGGTAGGCCGTCAGCTCGGCCCCGGCGTAGAGCGCGCGGAGGTCGTCGTCCGCAACGCGGCCGACCGCCTTCACCCGCTCCGACAGGCCCAACTCGCTCACGAGCCCTTCGAACCCCGCCTGGTCGTAGCGCGGACGCCCGACATTGACGAGCATCGTTCCGGCGAACTCCTTCGGCAGCCGGGCCACCGCGCGAACCAGGTTCGGCAGGTTCTTCTTGGGACTGTTGTCCCCCGCCACCGCCAGCACGTACGGCCGACGCACACCGAGCCGATCGAGCGCCGCGGAGATCTCGGCTTCGGACGGCCGCAAGAAGAACGCCGGATCGAGGCCGTTGTAAACGGCGCGGACCCGGCTCTCTTCGAGGCCGGAGGCTTCGAGAATGTCCCGGCGGCTCCATTCGCTCACCGTCAGGATTCCCGCCGCCCGGCGGACGGAGCGCCGGAAATCCACGCGCCGGAGCCGGACGGAATAGCGCGGGTAGAAGCGCGGGAACTTCAGCCAGTTCATGTCGTGCATCACGACGACCATGCGCCCCGCCGTCGGAAACGCGGGCGGCCCCGGCGAAAACCACAGGTCGTGCGCCCCGGCGAACTTCTCCACCCGCGGACGATTGGCCAGGAGCCAGCGCAGCCTGAGCCCCTTGTGCGAGTAAGGCAGCACGACGTCCTTCGCGCGCCCCGGCGCCAGGCCCGGCACGCCGGGTGATCCCGAATACGTCCGGCTGCGGAAGAGCGTATACTCGTCGGCCTCTTCGATCCGCGTCAGCGATCCCAGCACGCCTTCCACGTACCGCCCCACGCCGGCGCGGTTGCGGAAGAACGGCTCGATGTCGACGGCGATCCTCAACGCGACTCCTTCCACCACGCCCTGACGAACGTCCGCGTGTTCGCGGGGATCACCCACGGCCGGCGCCAGCCTTCCGCCAGCACGCGGTAGAAGAACACCCGCAGCGCAATGGCAAACCGCTCGTGCCGGCCGTGATGCCGCCGGAGAAAGCGGAACAGGTTTCCGAAATAGCTCAGCGGCCGCACCGCCTTCATCCGCACGCCGCCCGAGCGGGCCCGCAGGTGAAGCAGCGTCGCCGCCGGGTCGTGAACGATCCGCCCGCCCGCCTTCGCCACCCTCAGCGACAGGTCCATCCCGAACAGATAGCCGTTCTCGCGATACGACTCGTCGAAAAGCCCCACGTCGAGCAGCGCCTGCCTCCGGAACGACGCGTTCCCCTCGGGAATGTTCGGCACCCTCGCCCGGTAAGCGTAATCGTGCCGAAAGAAGAAGTAGCCGAACCGCGCCGCCGAGCATACACCGGCCAGACGCGTCTTCGGCCGATGCCCTATCTCCAGCACCTGCCCGGCCACTCCCCAGACCGCCGGGTCGACATAGTTGCGCACATGCGCGGCGATGAACCCGGGCTCGAAGTTGACATCGTCGTCAACAAATAGCAGTATCTCCCCGGTCGCCGCCTTGATACCGATGTTCTCGGCCTCGGTGACGCTCGGGTGATCCATACGAATATATCGGATGCGGGCGGACACTGACTCAAGGTAGTTCCGGGTGGCCAGCTCGTGTTCAACAGTCTGGTCAATTATCACAACCTCTTTATTATCATACTGTTCCGACAATACTTGACCGATTGTGTCGCAGAGAACCCCCTCTCTATTGTAGGTGGCGATGATTACGGAAACTCTGGGGGATGTGGGCATCGATTCCTTCTCGACCACGCTCAGGCTCGCGGGCCTATTCCGGGAACCGTCTTCAGCCATTCGATCGTGCGCCTGAGGCCGTCCTCCACGGAGAGGTCGGGACGATAGCCGAGGACATCACGGGCGGCGGAGATATCGGCATAGGAATGGCGGATATCGCCCGAGCGCTCGGGCGCAAGGACGGCGGGGCTCGTCACGCCCAGGATGCGGGCAATGAGAAGATAGAGTTCATTGACCGACACCTGTCCCCCGGCGCCCGCGTTGAACACGCCTCCCGCGGCCTTCGGGGCGGCGGCCGCCTTGAGATTCGCCTGCACGACGTTGGCGACATAAGTGAAATCGCGGGTCTGAGCGCCATCGCCGAAGATGGTCGGCGCCCGTCCCGCAAGGAGTTCGCGCACGAAAACCGGAATGACGCCCGCGTACATGCTCTTCGGATCCTGCCGGGGGCCAAAGACGTTGAAGTATCTCAGCGATACCGTCTCGAACCCGTAGCAGATCGTGAAGACCCGGCAGTAGTGCTCCGCCGTGAGCTTGGCGACGCCATAGGGCGAGATGGGCACGGTGGGCATCGACTCGTGCTTGGGCAGCGTGGGGGTGTCGCCGTAGACGGAGCTGGAGGAGGCGTAGACGAGCCGGCGGACCTTGGCGTCGCGGGCGGCGATGAGCAACTTGAGCGTGCCGTCGACGGAGGCTCGGTTGCTGCCGAGCGGGTCTTCGATGGACCGCGGGACGGACGGGATGGCGGCTTCGTGGAAGACGAACTCGCAGCCGGCGACGGCCTTTCGCACGGCACGCTCGTCGCAGAGATCGGCCTCGATGAACTCGACGGGCCCGTGGAGCGCCTCAACGTTTTCGCGCTTTCCGGTGGACAGGTTGTCGATAATGCGGACCTTGTCGCCCCGCCTCAACAACTCTTCGGCGATATGCGAGCCGATGAAGCCCGCGCCCCCGGTCACCAGGTGCAAAGCCATAGCGTGTTCTCCAAGAGCGTTACGCCGACCGGCGGCTCTTCAGGAGCCCGAGCCACAGCCCGGATGAGCCCCCGGCGAGGACCGTAGCGGCAAGTACCGCGCGCCAACTGTGGAAACCGTTCGGCGCACCCCATGCGAGCGCCACGAGGAGCAGCGCCATCGCGCCCATGATGAGGACCCATTTCAGCCGGCCTATCCGACGAAAGGCGGCCACGGCAAAGATGAACGCGACGCCCCAGGCCGCTCCGGCCGCGACGCCGTAGAATAGCCAGAGATAAACCGCCCAAGTCTTTCGGAGTTCCGCCGCCCGTTCGGCCGTGAAGTACACGGTGTTCGGATACTGTTTCTTCAGGAACGGCGGCACGCGGTCGGCCTGCTCCCAGAGGGCCCTGTTTGCGATGAAACGTGCGGCCCCCAGGTTCTCGGGTTCGGCGCAGAGCTGCCCGAAAGAGAGGACGCGGACGCCCTTCTGCGCCTGGAGCCAGTCGAGGTCCGCAGAGAGGGACGCCATTGAGCAGCGTTCCGTCTTCAGCGCGACGTCCGACAGTTCCGTCGGCAGCCCTTCTTTGAACTCGTAGTCGTGCCCCATCACGACGACCATGGCAGGCGAGTCCCCGGCGGTCTTCCTCGCCAGCGCCACGGCCTCGCGAACGGACTCCGGGCCGACGGTCGCCGGCGCCAGCTTCAGGCGTGTCGAGGGCGGAACGTCCGTCCCAAGGCTCGCGGACAGGCAGGTGAAGCCCAAGGTCTCCAGCGCGCGGACGGTGTCGGAGTCGTAGCTGTTATAGGGGGGCACGAAGACCGTCACGGGACGTCCCAGACCCCGATCAAGAAACTCCTTCCCTCGGCGAATCCGCTCCTCCTGCTCCTGGTAGTAGATCCCCTTGAACTCCGAGCCGTACCTGCCCGACCAGCCGTGCGTGATGGCTAGGACGTTGTGCGTGTACCCGTGCTGCGCGATGTCCACGACACCGGAGTCGGCCGCCACCTTCAGAAAGTCGAGTTTCTCCGGGGACACGGGCACGTACCGGGCGTTGGGGATCACCGCGAACGTGCAGCGCAGACCGTGCCTCCGGAAGACATCCAGGATCCCCGCGTCGGCATTATCGATCACGGTGCCGTTGTAGTCGTCGAAGCGATAGACTACGGTGATCGGGGGATCGGCGGCGGGCGCCGCCGGACAGGCGGAAAGGACCACGGCTGCGACCAACAGGAACGAGGGCATCATCCTCATGCGTCGCTCCTTCTTCAGAGATTCCACGGAACCCCGGCACACCCGCCGGAAGAGATGATCCCACGCGGGCCGTCCGAAATCAAGCGGTTTTCGTCCCGACGCGTCTCGGACGCACGGTTGACAAGGCTCCGGCGCCGGGTAATATGGCTACAGGACGCCAACCGGCCCTCGCAAGGAGTACCATTGTGAACCATCTTCGCCTCCTCATGCCTGCGGCCGCCTGCGCGTCCGCCCTGCTGACGGCTTGCGTCAACCTGTACGCCGAGGAGTCGGCGCCCCCGGTCGCGCTCGTAGCGGCGAAGAAGCTGATCGCCGAGGGCAAGGCCGCCGAATCGAAGGCCGTCCTCGATCCGATCGTCAAGGCTGCGCCGGACTCCCCGGAAGGCCGGGAAGCCGCGTCGCTCGTCGACCGCATCCGTTCCATCGAAGTCTTGGTCGATTTCTCCCACGAGTGGGGAGGCGCCTCATACATCGCCGGCTTCCTCGGCACCATCGGCTATGGCGTGACACAGTGCTACGCTTATCTTCCGAGCCGACGTGCCGAGCTGGCCGACTACGAGCTCATCGTCATCTACCAGTGGGAGACGAGCGTCCCCTGGGACGACCTCGAATACGCCTGCCTCGCCGAGTACGTCAAGGACGGCGGACGCCTGCTCCTCGCCTGCGAGCCGGCGGGATGGATGCTCCGGAACGCGACGGACAACGTGCGCGCCTATCCCGTCCTCAACCTCGCCGCGCGCTTCGGGCTCAAGCAGAATAAGGAACTCGAAGAGGTCGCGCTGGGCAAGGGAAAGGCCTTCTGCTACCGCAGCACCGGCTTCCTCGGCGAAGCCCGGCTGCTGTCCCAGCGTCCCGAGGACCGCGCCGCGTCGCTCTCCTTCTTCGAGAAGCTCCTGCCCTATCCCAAGATCGAGAACTCCACCCGCAACGCGGTCGTGGAGCCGGAGGTCGTCTTCCGCCAGGGCCGCGTCGCCTTCCGCTATGCCCTGCCGCTG
>JBBIVY010000012.1:0-8740 GCA_037439485.1 Planctomycetota bacterium
GAGGGCTTTCCGCATGTCCATGGACCAATCCGGGGCTTTTCCGTGGAACCGAGAGGCACAGGGGCCGTCTAATCCTGTGGCGGCCCGCGGTGCGTCCCGAACGGCACAGATGGACGACCTGCGCTGCGTGGCCGAGGTGAGGCGCGGGGAGTCGGAGGCCTTCGGCCAGATCGTCCGGCGCTACCAGGACCGACTGTTCAACGCGATCCTGAGACTGATGGGCGACTGGCAGGAGGCGCGGGACCTGACGCAGCAGACGTTCCTCAAGGCCTACGTCTCGCTCGACGGGTTCCGCGGCGACTCGAGCTTCTACACCTGGCTCTATCGCATCGCGGTGAACGTGACGCTGGACGCGCGGAAGAAACGCTCGAAGTCGGGCGAAGTCGTCCGCGAGGAACGCCCCTCCGGCGGCGACGACGACCCCGACACGTCGGGGCCCGCGTCGAGCCCCGCGGACGATCCCGCCGAACGGGCGCTCCAGCGCGAACGCGAGGAAGCCGTGGCGCGGGCCATCCAGTCGCTCGATGACCTGCACCGCAGCATCCTCGTCCTGCGCGACGTCGAGGGGATGGATTACGAGGAGATCTCCTCCGTCCTCGACATCCCGCGCGGGACCGTGAAGTCGAGGCTGCACCGCGCGCGGCTGGAGCTGCGCGATAAGCTGAAGGATTTGATATCATGAACTGCACGGAAGCGCGTGACAACCTGAGCGCACTCCTCGACGGCGAGCTCGATCGCGAGACGGCCGCCGCGGTGGAGGCGCACCTCGCCGGATGCGAGGCCTGCCGCGCCGATCGGGACTCGCTCCGCGCGCTGGTGGGGACGCTCCATGCCCTTCCGAAACACGCGGCGCCCGAGGAGATCGAGCGCGAGGTCGTGTCGATGCTCGAACGCGACCAGCTCCTCGCGAAACCTGAAGCCCCCGCCCCGAGGCGCCCATGGGGCAGGATCCTCGCGGCGTCCGCCGCGGCAGCGGCGATCCTGGCGGCTGTTGGAATCTACTTCTTCGGCGGCCACAAGCCCGCGGGCAACACCGAGCTTGCGCGCTCGGAGGCGCACGGATCGGGAGGAGACCGCTACTTCGATCGCATGAAGGACAACCAGCCGATCGACGACACAGACGGGGACGGCACCCCGGCAAAACCCGCCGGCCCGGAGGAATACTCCTTCCGCGGCAGGAAGGGCGGCGCGACCGCGGCGACGGCGCCCGCAGCCCCGCCAAGCAGCGGGAGCGGCCTCTCCGGCGACGCGCTCGCGAAGGTGACGAGCAGCCTGGACGCCGCGACGCAGACCCCGTCGCCCGTCCCTGCGCCCACGCCCATGCCGGCAAAGCCGCGCGATCTGTCCAGAGACGGCGTCACGGACGACGACAAAGAGGTGAGCGGCGGGCTGGGCTACCACTGGGATCTGTCGGCGAGGCCCGAGGTCTTCCAGCTTGAAATCGCCTCGGGCGACGCGATCGCCACGAGGGCGCGCATCACGACCATCGCCAGTTCGCTCAACATCCGCGCCCTGCGGCCGGGGACGATCGAGCTGGCCGACCTCGACAGGAAGCTGGCGGAAGACAAGAAGGTCAAGGGCCTGCCCGAGCGCCTGGAAGACGCCGAGGGCAAGCAGAAGAGCCGCCGCACGGCAGAGGACGAGCGCCTGCGCGAGGTCGGCTCGAAGGTCGCCCGGACCGCCCGCACGGGCGACGAATACGAAGCGACGTGGCGGAAGCTCCTCGATCTGCTGCCCGACGTGGAGGACGAGCCATCGCCGGAACGCGTGCTCGTGCTGGCGGTGCCGGAGGACCAGTTGCCGGAGTTGGTGGCGAAGCTTCACGCGGACCAGGCCGCGGCGGAGAAGGACAAGGGCAAGTCCGAGTTGGGCATGTTGGCGCCGACAAACGAAGTCAAGCCGGCGACGCGTCCGCCCGCGCCCGCGGCAACGTCCCCTCAGCCGGAAGGCAAGAGCGACACGAAGCTTGCGAAGAAGGCGCCCGACCCGATCGACGAACTGCTCGATGCCCTCGACGAGGCCGCGAAGGAGGACGCCGAGCGCGAGAAAATGGCCCGAGAGCCTTACGGCCTCGAGGCCGCGCGTTCCGGCCACAAGAGCGGCTCGCAGGCGACCAAGACGAAGGAAGACGTCGCCCAGGACGCTATCGGCTCCCGCAAGCTGCCCCCCGCGCCCGCCGAGGCGGAGAAGAAGCGGCTCGATCATGAAACAACCCTCGCGCAGCCGACGCCGACGCGTGATTCGAGCAAACAGCAGGCCTCCGCCCGCCGGCTCGTCTACTTGCAGATCTACCTCACGCAGTCGCTCCCTGCCCAAGCGAAGCCCGCGAAGCCTGCCGAAGCCACGCCCGCGACGAAATAGCGCGCGTGACAACTGACTCCTGACAACTGACAGGCAACAACCCTGGCAACGGGGGTGCTCTGCCGTTACTTGTCAGTTGTCAGTTGGGCACTTGTCACTTGCTTTTCCAGCGGAATTCTGCTATAAAACGCTCCACGTTCCGTCAAGGAGAGCGCATCATGAAGGGCAAAGTGCATAAGTTCGGCGACGACGTCAACACGGATGAGATCATCCCGGCGCGCTACCTCAACACGTCCGACGCCGCGGAGCTGGCGGCGCACTGCATGGAGGATGCGGACCCGGACTTCATGAGCAAGATGCGGAAGGGCGACGTGATCGTGGCCGGCAAGAACTTCGGCTGCGGGTCGAGCCGCGAGCACGCCCCGGTGGCCATCAAGGCCGCGGGCATCTCGTGCGTCGTCGCGAAGTCGTTCGCGCGCATTTTCTTCCGCAACTGCATCAACACCGGCCTGCCCATCATCGTCTGCCCCGAGGCCGTCGGCGACGCCCAGTCCGGCGACGAACTCGACGTCGACCTCGCGAAAGGCGCTGTGGCCAACCTCACCCGCGGCAAGACCTACGCCGTGGCGCCCTTCCCGAAGGAGATGCAGGAGATCATCGAGGCGGGCGGGCTGATGGAGTTCGTGAAGAACACGCGCGGCCGCTAGACGCGCCGCCTCACCGTCGCGAAGGACACGCTCGAAAGGATGGCGCACGCATGACCACGCTCTTCGGCGGCGAGGAGGAGATTCCGGCGCAGGAGCTGAACGCCATCGTGGCGCGCTGCCGCGAGAACCTGAAATGCGGCCGCGGGATGCTCGAAGGCCTCGCCCCCGCCGAAGTCGACGCCGTCCAGACGCGCTACGCCTTCTTCAACGACACGCTCGATAAGCAGGACTTCCTCGTCTCCAGCGAAGTCGCGCTCAAGACCCCGCGCACGCCGAGGCCATTCGTCCACATCCTCTCGACGAACCACTACGGCATCTTCGGCCAGTGGACTTCGTTCTGGGACCAGAACTGCGGCGGATTCTCCGCGCTGGACAGCGTGATGGCCGGCAAGATGACGAGCCACCTCGACACGAACTACGTGCCGACCTCGCCCGAACTTCAGGACGTGCGCAACTTCTACGTCCATGAGGGCGGCAAGAGCTGGACGATGTTCCCGCTCGTCGGGTTCGAGGACGAGCAGTACAGCAAGTGGTCGTGCCGCATGGGGATGGACCGCGTGGAGATCGAGTCGACGCGCGAGGCGCTCGCGGCAAAGCTGCTGGCGTTCGTCCACACCGACCTGCCGCTCGAGATCTGGAAGCTGACGCTCGTGAACCGGAAGAAAGTCGCGCGCGACCTCTCCTGGTTCCTGCGCCTGCGCGTGAACGTCGACACGTATCCCTCGCGCTACTTCGTCCCGCGCGTCGTCTGCGAGGGCGTGCTCGAAGACCAGGCGATGGTGTTCCTCAATAACGACAAGGGCAACAAGCACCCGCGCACCGCGTTCCTCATGTCCGACGCGACGATGGACGGCTTCGACATGATGAACGAGACGTTCGAGGGCGGGCCCGGACGCGCGCCCATCCCCGAGGCCGTCCGGCGCGGGGCGTGCTTCAACACGCTGGGGCTTCAGCCCTACGCCGGGCTCGTCGCCGCGGCGCAGTTCAATGCGCACCTCGCCCCGGGCGAGGAAAAGACGTGGACGATCGTCTTCGGCGCAGCCCCGAACGACAAGACGGAGCGGCGCGCATGGCTCAAGCGCATCCGCGGCGAAGTCCTCGCCTCCGCCGACAAGTGCCTCGCCGCGCTCGACTTCACCTGGAAGGGAAAGGTCCTCTCCAACGCCATCCGGACGCCCGACCGCCACCTCGACCGCTACTACAACATCTGGTCGCGCTACCAGCTCCGCAACCAGTCGCGTTACATCGCCACGCTCGACAAGGTCGGCTTCCGCGACATCATGCAGTACCTCATGGGCTCCACCGATTTCGAGGCGCCGTTCTGCCGCGTCGCGATGAGGCATTCGTTGAAATACCAGCTCCCCAGCGGCCTGGCGTTCCGGCAATATGAGAAATTCCCCGGCTCGGGCCATGACATGCGGCTTTATCACGACATGCCCACGTGGATTCCCGACGCGCTCGTCCGCTACGTCAAGGAGACCGGCGACCGCGCGTTCCTCGACGAGATCGTCCCGTTCCTCGACGAGAAGACGCTCCAGCCCTCCGAGACCGACAACGACACCGTCTACGAGCACGCCCGCCGGGCGATCCGGTTCGTCTCCAGCCAGACCGGCTATCACGGACTCTGCCGCATCGGCTACGGCGACTGGAACGACGCGATCTCCGGCATCGGCGGCGAAAAGGGCGTGAGCGTGTGGCTCTCCATGGCGTGCGTCTACGCGTCGAAGATCATGGCGGAACTCGCCCTCTGGCTCGGGCGCGAGGGCGACCACAAGGAGTTCCTGCGCATCGCCGACTCGCTCACCCTCGCGATCAACGAGCACGCCTGGGACGGCGAATGGTACATCTACGCCATCAACGGCCAGGGCGAGCCCATCGGCTCGAAGAACAGCCCCGAGGGATGCATCCACCTCAACGTGAACACCTGGGCCATCTTCTCGGGCGTCGCCGCCGCGGCGGGGCGAGAGGAGCAGGTGTGGAAGTCCATCGAGTCGCTCGGCTCGCCGCTGGGGCACCTCTTGCTGAAGCCGCCCTACACGGCGAAGAGCCGCGCCTCCGTCGGGCGCATCGCCGACATCATGCCGGGTATGTTCGAGAACGGCTCGATGTACCTCCACGGCGAATCGTTTTACCTCTTCGCGCTCGTGTGCGCCGGACGGAGCGACCAGTGGCACCGGGAGATTCAGAAGACCATCGCCTCGAACTTCGTGCCGGATATCTCGACCTGCCCGCCGCACCAGCAGCCGAACTTCGCCGTCGGTCCCGACCACGCAAGCTGGGGCGCCAACCTCTTCAGCAACTTCACCGGCTCCGTCGGCTGGTATCGCAAGACCATCGAGAAGATCATCGGCGTCATCCCCGAGTTCGACGGCCTCCGCCTGGCGCCGAGGCCGCCGAAATCGTGGGACCGCTACCAGGTCAAGCGCAAGTTCCGCGGATGCGATCTCCTCATCGACTTCAAGCGCGGGAGCGAGGCCAAAGTCCTCCTCGACGGCCGCCCCGTCGGCGACGTCATCCCGGCGTCGGAGCTGCCGGCCGGAAAAAGCTGTCTGATCGAGGTCTCCTTCCCGTAGGGGGCCACGTATCCCCCCGACAATCCCCGCATCGTCGAGGAGGAGGAGAGCGATTTGTCCCTGACGAACCTCCCGTTTCCAGGCAACGCCGAGTTCAAGCTCCAGCGCATCTCCCGGTTCTTCACCCGGCTCGGCGCGGGGATCGTGGCCCTGGAAGTGTTCATGATGGCGGGGTGGGAGTACGACTACCGCAACGGCGATCCTGCCCCGCTCTGGGCCTATTGGGCTGTCGGCCTGTGCGCGATGCTCGGCCCGACGTGCCTGGCGGCGGGCATCGGCGTGAAGAGACGGCGCGAATGGGCGCGGAAGCTCACCCTTGGCCTCGTGTGGGTCGGCATTCCCTCGATCATAGCCACCTTCGCCCTCAGCGAGGCGCAACGGTACGGGAATCTCGGAGAATCCCCCTGGAAAACGCATCCCGCCGACTTCGCCGTGAATCTCGCCATCCTCCTTGTCGTCGCCGGCGTCTATGTCCTGAAAGGCAGGGCTTGGCTTACGACCGAGGCGGGGTTCCTCAATTCGGACGAGGTGAAGGGGCTCTTCCAGCCGAAGACGGACAGGGAATCGGCGTTGTAAGATCGCGTCTTCTCATCGGCAGCAGTTGCCTTTCGCCTGAAAGCCGATAGAATTCAATCGGGGTCCAGCCCTCTGGAACGCGAGGGACGACATGCCGTATGATCTCGGTCGAGGAAACGAATCGGTCCTGCAATCCTGGCGCCGCCGCCGAAAGGGGATATCTCCGGAACAGCAGTTCGACCGGGCGGCGCGGCGACTGGGCGTTTTCGGCTACGCCGGCGTAGGGCTGACGGCTCTGTTTCTCTTTATGGACGTCATTCCACTCGTCGGCGACCGGTCCGGACACTACGACGGGCAGCCGGCGCTCCGCCTGTTGATCCTGACGCCCCTGTCTCTCTTCATCATCCGCGTCAGCTTCCTGCTCAGGAGAGGAAGCCCTCTGGCCAGAAAGACCGCCGCCGTCCTCGCGGCGCTCGGCATGGCGGGAGTGACGTGCCTCTTTCTCCTGGAATGGATCGGCCTCTTCCAGGCGTTCAATTCCGGCATCGCAAACGGCATGGCGCTCAGTTCGTTTGCACTGGGGGGATTCGCCATCGCCATAGGCCTCCTGTGTGTGGGACTCTCCTCCTTCCTGATGATCTGGGTGGGCTGGCGGTTCTTCCGGGCGTCCGAGTACTTCGCCCCGGATGAGGCAAAGAAGTTCTGCGGCGAGACCGGCACGCCATGAAGGGTGCGGCCGGGGACGGGATATTCGGGGCGCAACATGCCGGATGAGAATCCCGATCTCGGAGACGCGTGGCTTCGCGGGTATGTCACCCGCAGGCGCAAGCTCTACAACCCCAACCTGGAATTCGACAAGGCCGCCCGGAAAATGTGCGCCGTGGGATATCTGGGCTCGGCGCTGGCCTCGATCATCCTGATCCTTGAGGGACTCTCCCTCCGCTCTCCGAGTCTGGACGGGCTCGTCTTCCTCTTGCTGGTGGCAGCCCCCTCCGTCACAGCCATAAAGGTCGGCCTCTCGCTCATGAAAAGAAGGCCCTGGGCCCGCAAGGCCGCGGCGGTCCTGTCGGCACTGGGCATGGCCGCGGTGGCTTGTCTCTTTCTCTTGCTGTGGATCGCGGTATGCCGATCCGTCGTCTCCGGCTCCGGCCTCGGAGGGCTCGGTCGCTTCTCTCGATGTTACTGGGAATACGGCATGGCCGTCGTGTTCACCCTGAGCCCCGCGTTCCTCCTGGTCTGGTCGGGCTGGAGGCTCTTCTTCGCCACCGAGTACTTCTCCTCTCGGGAAGCGAAACAGATCTGCGGCGAAACCGGCGGCGAAGCGAAGGGCGCGCCATGAACGAGATTCCGGCGGGTTCGCCGAAACCTTCGTTCGTGCGGCGGCTGTTTCGGCCCGGGCCAAGGCCGGACGAGACGCCCGATACGCGGATCGAGAACGTGGCGGGCGGGGTTCTGGCGGTCGGCGTGATTCCGCTCGGCGTGTTTGTCCTGCTGGAGACCGTCAACATTGCCGGGCACGTTCTCCACGGCACGCATCCCTACGATTGCAGTCTCCTTCTGATTCCAGGCCTGCCGGCGCCGCTCTGGGGCTTCTGCATCTGGGTCGGCGTTGCGCTGAAGAGAAGGCGTCCATGGGCGCGAAAGGCCGGCGCGTTCCTGTGCGCCTCGGACATCGCTGCGCTGGCCGGCGCCTTCATATGCGTATGGATCCTGATATCCCCCATTTTCCTGTTCATGTTTGCCAGGACGGCCGTCACCTCGCCAAGCCTCCCGACGCCCATCGTGCCCTGGTACGTTCCCTATGGCATGTTCGGATTCATATTGCTCGCGACGGGGTACTTCAGCGCGGATATCGGGATCAGGTTATTCAGGACGGTACCTGATCTCGGACGAGGCCCGGCGCACTTGCGGCGAGGTCGGCCCGGAAACAGAATCGGCCTCCGGAAGGCCGGAGGCCGGGAAGTGATGGAGCGGGTGATGGGGATCGAACCCACGACAGCCACCTTGGCAAGGTGGCGCTCTACCGCTGAGCTACACCCGCGAAAACGACTGTAGTCTTATAGCACATGCAACCCGGAAAGTCAATCGGGACCAGCAACTTTCCGGAACGCGCGCCGCAACCCTTTTCATATCAACGACTTGCGACTTACCCCCGGGCCGCCCCGAAGAGCAGAACCGCCGCCCCGGCTGAGGCGCTGAGGCTTTGGAGGCCGCCGGACATGGGGACGGTGACGCGCCTTGGGCAGGCGGCAAGCACGGCGCGGCTGAGACCACGGCGCTCGCCGCCGATGACCAGCGCCACCTTCGCGGGCCACTTCATCCGAAACGCGTCATCTCCTCCCTCCGCCGCCGCGGCGACCGGCTCGATGCCGAGCGAGCGCAGGCGGTTGAGTTCCGCGGCCAGGTCATCGGCGAACGTGATCGCCAGGCATTCGCTCGCCCCGGCCGAGGACCGGGCGACAAGGTCGCGCGGCATCTCGCGCGCGTGGGCGTCGAGCACCGCGGCGCCCGCCCCGGCGGCAAGGGCCGAGCGCAGCACGTCGCCGAGGTTGCGCGGGTCTTCGATGCCTTCGCAGACGAGGATGAGAGAAGCGTCGGGGACGGAGTCGCTCCGTCGTTCGGCAAGAGAAACAGCAACATCAG
>JBBIVY010000012.1:8840-20190 GCA_037439485.1 Planctomycetota bacterium
GAAGCGTCGGGGACGGAGTCGCTCCGTCGTTCGGCAAGAGAAACAGCAACATCAGAAACAGCCGCACCCGGGGGCGGCTGCGCCACGCCAGCAGCACCAACAACACCCCCAACAGCATCAACAAGCCGCACCTTAACGCCCTTGGATTCGGCCAACGACGCGAGGCGGGAGAGGCCCTTCGAC
Organism: Planctomycetota bacterium; assembly: GCA_037439485.1. Lineage (GTDB taxonomy): Bacteria > Planctomycetota > DG-23 > DATKVD01 > DATKVD01 > JBBIVY01. The sequence continues at coordinate 9,024 of JBBIVY010000012.1, forward strand.
GAGCCGCCCTTGAGGACGAGCAGTTCGTCCGGCTTCGAGCGACCATGCCGCAACACGGCCTCGACGAGGTGGGCGCCGGTCAGGATGACGGGGTCGGTCATGTTCATGGCTTGACGAGCACCGATTGGAGGAGTTGCGCCGCGGCGGCGTGGCCCTGGGGGTTGAGCGCATCGGCGGCGGCGTAGTATTCGCCTTCATAGTCCTTTCCCCTCGCGGCGGCGAATGCGCCGAAGGAGATCGTCGGGACCTTCGCGGCGGTCGCGGCGTCGAAGAGGACCGTCCCGTAATCGACCCGCTTGAAATCATCCTTGAGCGCAGGCACGGGAAGAGCGATGACGGGGACGCCCGACGCGTGGCAGAGTTCGAGGAGCGCCTGGGTCGCCTTCTTCGCGTTCGCCCCGGCGCCAAGCGGAATGCCCGGAGCGGAGCACGAGAATTCGAGCACCACGACGTCCGGCCTGGCCGCGTTCGGGGCCGACGGGCGGAGCGCGGCGAGCAGCGGGCCCGACGCCGACTCGGGGCCGTCGACGATGACCGTCACCACCGAGGCCGCGGGGTCCCTGGCCTTGAGCGCCGCGTCGAGCAGCCCCGGGAAGAGCGCCCTCGACCGCGCCGCGGGAGGAATGCTCCAGAGCGACGCCCCCGCCGCGACGGCGTCGCCGAGGACGAGGACGCGCACGGGGGATTTCCCCTCGATCTTCGCGCGGACCCCGGCGAGGACGTCGCCCCCGCCCGCAAACGGCGAGAGGTCCTTCGGGCGCTCGACCTCCGGCTCCTTCGCGGTCTTCGCCCCCATGGCGCGCAAGGCGTCGTCCTCCACCGCGGGGCCGACGGCGCGGATGAGTTCGAGGCGGCCGACGATGAAACTCGCCGGGCGCTTCGTGCCGAAGGTCACGGTGAAGAAGAGCGACGGGACGCTCGTCGAGCGGAAGGCCGGGTTGAATTCCTCCCAGCGCACGCGCACCGGCTGCCAGGTCTTCTCGCGCAACGAGAACATCACGCGCGGATCGTTCGGCGCGCCTTCGCCGATGCCGATAACCCCGACGCCCTCCGTGCCGTTGCCCTTCACCCACAGGCAGAACCCCGCCCATCCGTCGCGCGCCGTGAAGACCGCCGCCGGGGGACGATAGACGAAGACAGCCGGAGGCTTCTCGGCCACCGGGGCGGACGAGACCACCTCCATGGCATCCACCTTCGCCGGCTCCGGCTCGGCCTTGAACGTCAGCAGAACCCCCGCCTTGCCGCTCACGCGATCCGGCACCGGCCGATGCTCTCCGGTCATGAATCCTTCCTGCCAGGCCGAGGGCGGCTGGATCAGATAGAAGTACAGCCCCGGCGTCTCGTTCCACCCGCGCAGGTCCGCAACCTGCGCCTGAAGGGTGGCAGCGGCAAGACACGCGGACGCGGCGACGAGCGCCGTCACGGACAGGCGTTTCATTCCTCGGCCTCCTGCGGCGGGCGCTCGGCCGGGCTCTCGAACATGGCGTCGAGCGGGCAGCCGTCGCACTTCGCAATCTTCCGGCAATGGAGCTTCCCGACTTTCACAAGAAGCGCGTGGTACTCGTTGAAGAGCGGCGCATCCTCCGGCAGGCTCGACTCGAACGTCTCCCGGATCTCCTCGTAGTCGGCCGACTCGTCGATGATGCCGTGGCGCTGGAGCACCCGCGCGGTGTAGGCGTCGACGACGAACACGGGCTTCCGGAGCGCGTAGAGAAGTATCGAGTCGCACGTTTCGAGGCCGACGCCGCTGACGGAGAGCAGCCGCTCGCGCAGGTCCGAGGCGCTGAGCTTCTTCATGCGCTCGACGTCGCCGTCGAACTCCTCGACGAGGAATCGCACGAGGTTCCCGAGGCGCTTCGCCTTGATATTGAAGTATCCCGCCGGGCGGATGGTCTCGGCCAGTTCCGCGGGAGAAAGCCCGAGAATCGCCTCGGGCGACAGCGCCCCGCGCGACTTCAGGTTCGCAATCGCCTTCTCGACGTTCTTCCAGTTCGTGTTCTGCGTGAGCATCGCGCCCACCATCATCTCGAACGCCGTCTCCCCCGGCCACCAGTGCTGCGGGCCCCAGGCCGCGAAGAGCCGCTCGTAGATGCCGTTGATCTTCTCGCGCGTGTTCATGCGCCCCCGATGAGTAGAATAGGGCTTGCGAAACCCGACCCCCTTCCATAATATCGATTCCCTTGCCGGCTCCGCAACCTCTTTTTCCGGGTTGAGGCGCGCGGCGCGCAAGGAATAATGACGCAGGTCACGGATCATTCCCCCTCAGGAGGCCGCTCGCATGGCGCGCAAGGCGAAGAAAGACGTCGTGAAGAAACTGACGGCCGCGCAGGTCGTCGACCGCATCATGGATCTCGTCGACGCGTTCCCGGACGTCGTGGCGAGGCTGCCGGAAAAGCTGCGGACGCGGGAGCACTGGAGCGATCTCCTGAACCGGAAGAACCCCCACGTCGCGCACGTGATGGAGGTGCTGTGCGAATTGCCGGCCTTCACGACGATGGCGCCCCAATCGCGCACGAAGGCGGCCTGGCGCAAGGTCTTCTCGAAGCACATGGGCGCCGAGCAGATCGCGGCGATCCTCCTGCAGGTCAACAGCCACGCGGGGTTCGTGCCCGCCCGGCGCGCGCCCATCGTTTACTGGCGCGACGCCTTCGGCCCCAATGAAGTCGTTCAGCGCGTTCGTCCGAAGGCGACCGACGCGTGGCTGCCCAACCCGCACCGCGGCACCACCACCTTCCAGCGATTCCAGGGCGAGGACGTCTACCCGGCCTTCATCACCTCGGACACCCACGGGCCGGTGACGTTCCCGTTCGGGGGCAAGACGCGCGAAAACGCCCGCTACATCCCGCGCACGACGCTCACCTACTGCCGCTGGCCGTGGGCGTGGCTGGAGCCCGAGAAGGGCAAGTTCAACTGGAAGCTCATCGACGGCACGCTCAAAGCGGCGCGCGCCGCCGGGCAGACGGCGCAGATCCGATTCCAGCCCTTCACCCTCCGCGTGGAGACCGAGAAGAATCCGCCGAAGCGCGGGGCGATCAAGATCTCGTACAACGCCGACGAGTACGCCGTGCCCGCCAACCGCAAGCAGCCGAAGCGCCTGCCGCCCCGGGTGTCGGTCAACGTGCCCTATTGGTACTGGGACACCGGCGCGAAGTGGATCGGCAGCAACAAGGACACCTCGACGCTCGGGGCGCTGGAGCCGGACGGCAACGACCCGATGTGGGTGAAGCACTTCGGCGATTTCGTCCGCGCCTTCGCCGAACGATACGACGGACATCCCGACCTCGAGAGCATCGACGTCGCCTACGGCGGCTTCTGGGGCGAAGGCGGCGGCAACTGCTCGGCTCGCACCGCGGCGAAGCTCGCGGACATCTACCTCGCGGGATTCCGCAAGACGCACCTCATGACGATGCTCGGCACGCACGGCTGCACCTACGCCGCGAAGGTCTCCGCGCGCACCGGCCGGCCCGTCGGATGGCGCGCCGACTGCTTCGGCGACCTGCACCTCGGCAATCACCCCCAGGTGCCGGCCGACCTCTCCTGGAACCACACCTTCGACGCCTACCCGAAGGCGATCCAGCTCTCGGGCGTCAAGGACGCCTGGAAGATGGCGCCCGTGACGATGGAGACGTGCGGCAACGTCGCGACGTGGGTCATGGACGGTTATGACTTCGACCGCATCGTCGCGGAGGGCTACAACTATCACATGTCGGTGTTCATGCCGAAGAGCGCGTTCTTCCCCGAGCGCGTCATGGACCAGCTCATCGAGTTCGACAAGAAGATCGGCTATCGCTTCGAGCTGCGGCAGATGCTGCTGCCGATCCAGGCGAAGGGCGGCGACAGGATCCAGATCGACACGTTCATCGAGAACGTCGGCTGCGCGCCCATCTACCGGCCGTATAAGCTCGCGCTGCGCTTCACGCAGGGCAGGAAGTCCGAGGTCGTGCGCTTCAAGGAAGACATCCGCAAGTGGCTCCCCGGACATAACTGGTTCCGCGAGGAACTCGCCTTCCCCCGCGGTTTCCAGCCCGGCGAGGTCAAGGTGGCCCTCGGCATCGTCGACGACACCAACACCCCCCGCGTCTGGTTCGCCATCGCCGCCCCCACCGACGCTGGCTGGCACCCCCTCACCAGCATGGATGCCTGGTAGGGCAGACATTCCTGTCTGCCGCAGGATAGGTGACGCCGTCCTTAGAGGACGGTGTCACCTTTTTCGGGGCGAGACGAGTTTGCGGTTGAGAAATCCGTGCGCGGCCGTATAATCCCCTCAGCAATCACAGGCAAGAATGCCTGTGATACACTCCGGTCCCTCGTTTGTAGCATCCCGACGCGTCGGGATGATATTCGTGTCGGACAGGAATGTCTGACCCACACTAGGTGAAATCCCGATGTCCGCGAAGAAGTCGTCGAAGAAGCCGAAGCCCGGCGCCGATCTGAAGGCGCTGGAGAAGGCCGAAAAGAACGCGAAGAAGTCCGGCGGCAAGTCGTCCGGAAAGTCCCCGGGCAAGTCCGGCGGCGGCGCCCCCAAGGGTTATCTCGGGAGCACCCTGCTCCCGGTTCACTCGCTGATCTTCGTCCTGCCGCTGATCATCTTCTACGAGTGGGCCGTCTACCTCATCAACGAGCAGCGGATGGCCTCGGGGCATATCCCCCAGCGCGTCAGCGCCGACGTCTTCACGCGCGACGCGGTCGGCCGGATGCTCGAGGCCTTCGGCCTCACGGGGGCCGCGGCGCACCCGTTGGAGTTCGGCATCCTCTCCGGCATCGTCGTGCTCGTCGTTCTTGTCGCCTGGACGATCATCACCCGCAAGGGCTGGGAGATCCGGTGGACCACGCTCCTCGGGATGCTGGGCGAGTCGGCGCTCTTCGCCGGCGCGTGGCTGGCGCTCTGGAAGGGCCTTGAGTATTTCATCCGCACGCCGATGCCCCGGATGACCATCGAGCCCGACACGTCGTTCCCGTGGATCTACGGCCCGGCGTTCCGCGAGATCACCTACAACATCGGCGCCGGGGTCTACGAGGAGTTCCTCTTCCGCATGGTCCTCATGGCGGCGATCGGCCTGGTGATCATGGGCATCTCGGGGTTCGAGTGGGACCGCAGCCGGCTCATCGCCATCTTCCCGGCGGCGCTTCTCTTCGCGGGCTATCATCACATGGGGCCGTCGGGCGATCACTTCACCTGGACGGTCTTCAGCTACCGCGCGATCTCGGGCGTGACGTTCGGGTTCATCTACTACACCCGCGGGTTCGGCATTGCGGTCGGCACGCACGCGGTCTACGATATCCTCGTGTCGTTCTGGCCGCAGATGGTGGCCGCCTGGCACGCCACGTTCCATTGAGGAGCCCGCGCATGAGCGATAAAAACATCGTAGCCCCGCCGAGCTTCCAGCGTCCCGCGCCGAACCGCAGAGGCCTCGTCTGGGGCGTCGTCGGGGCGCTCGTCGTCGCGGTGGGGGCCGTCGTGCTCGTCTGCGTCCTCGAATCGCGGCCGAACGACCTCGTGAAGCTCCAGGCGCGTTACGACGCGCTGGTCGCCGACGACCGGAAGGACGAGGCCGCGAAGGTCCTGCTCGACGTCCGCGCCGACGCCATCAGGCTTTACGAGGCGCGCCGGTTCGACGAAGCGAAGGCGGTCTGCGAGTGGATCGTTTCGAAGGACCCGAAGAACGCCGTGGCGATCAACGTCCTCGGCCTGCTGGAATCGTCCCGGGCCGAGACGGAGGCGCGCATGGCCAACGAGAAGCTGGGGATCAAGTCGACGGACCCGCCGAAGGTGCTGCCCAGGTATGAGAAGGCCGTCGATCTCTTCAAGCGCGCCGCCGAGGCCGACCCGCTCAGCCCGGAGAGCTACAACAATCTCGCGGGCATCTACTTCAGGCAGAAGAACTACGTCGAGTGCGAAAAGCAGCTTGAACTGGCGATGAGGACGGGGCTGAGGGCGCACTATCATCTCCTCTATGCCCGGTGCGCCGAGGAGTTGAAGCGGTCGCCCGAAATCATCAAGCGCCGCCTGCACGACACCGTCACCTGCGCCGATGCCCAGGCCAACGCCCTCGCCGAGGGCAAGATCGCGATCAACCGGTCCATCGGCGACGTCTGGAAAGACGCCGCGAGAAAGCTGGCCGAAGCCGGCGACGACTTCGGCTGGGAGAACCTGCGCAAGGCCGCCTCCTCGGCGCCGCACCCCGAGGTCCGCGAGTTCGCGAAATCGCTGCTCAAGAGCGCCGGAAAACCTTAGCGCGACGCTCCGTTCTTTCGCTGTCATCCCTTCGGCTTCGCTCAGGGCAGGCTCCTAGCCCGCAGGGCGTCTGGTTATAGCCTCGGGCGCAAGCCCGTGGATTGGCGGCGGGCGGCAAACCCGCCTTCTTCTTTTTCTGCGGGAGTCCCGATTCATCGGGACGAATGAGGCGCTCGAACGCCACGTTCAATCGCCCCTTGCGGGGGCTCAAAGAAGGAAGAAGAATGAATCGGCATCCCGCCCGTATCCCACGGGCTCGCGCCCGAGGCTATAACCAAACGCCCCGATGAATCGGGGCTAGGAGCCTATTCGGATAGGTTCCTAGAATAACAGCACAGGACGACGTTCGGCGAAACCTGCAATTGCGAGGAGACACCCCATGCGCGCGGAGAGCTACAAGTTTCTGGAAACGCTGATGGCGGCGCCGAGCCCGTCGGGGTTCGAGGAGCCGGCGCAGGCCGTCGTGTTCGATTACATCGAGAAGTTCTGCGACGCCGTCGACAGCGACGTCCACGGCAACGTCATCGGCGCGATCAACCCGAAGGCCTCGCTGCGCGTGATGCTCGCGGGGCACGTCGACCAGATCGGCCTCATCGTCAAGAACATCACCAAGGAGGGCTACCTCCAGTTCGAGTCCATCGGCGGCATCGACGCCGGGGTGGCTCCGTCGCAGCGGGTGCTCATCCACACGGAGAACGGCCCCCTCCGCGGCGTCATTGGCAAGAAGGCGGTCCACGTCATCGAGCCGGAGAAGCGGAACATCATCGAGGCGCTGGACAAGCTGTGGATCGACATCGGCGTCGACACGAAGGAGAAGGCCGAGAAGCTCGTCGCCATCGGCGACCCCGTGACGATGGACGCGCCGATGATCCGCCTTGCCGGGGACGTCGTGGCCAGTTCCGCGTTCGACGACAAGGTCGGCGCGTTCATCGTGGCCGAGGCGATGCGCCTGGTGGCCGGGAAGAAGCCGAAGGTGGGCGTCTTCGGCGTGAGCACGGTGCAGGAAGAGATCGGCATGAGGGGCGCCCGCACCAGCTCCTTCAGCGTGGACCCGCACGCGGGCATCGCTATTGACGTGGACCACGCGACCGATTACCCGGGGGCCAACAAGGCGCTCGGCGGCGAGGTGAAGGTCGGCGCAGGCCCGACGATCAGCCGCGGGGCCAACATCAACCGCGTGCTGGGCGAGCGCATCGTCGCCGCCGCGAAGAAGCGCAAGCTGCCGTTCCAGATGACCGGCGAAGGCCGCGCCACCGGCACCGACGCCAACGCCATCCAGATCAGCCGCGCGGGCGTCGCCGCCGCACTCATCGGCGTCCCCACGCGCTACATGCACACCAGCGTCGAGGTCGTCTCGCTCGCCGACCTTGAAACCGCCGCCGAACTCATCGCCGGAACGCTCCTCGACCTGCCGGCCTCGGTCGACTTCCGCCCGCTCGAGGCGCACCGCCGACGCAAATTGTAGGACCCCGATATATCGGGGCCTGTCCCTCTTCGGGCCGCATGTAGTTTAGAGACTGTTTCAAAACCGCTGTTTCATGTAGCTTAGCCCCTCGCGGGCGTGGGGAGGAGCCCCCTCGCGGGGCGTCGAATGCTCGCGATTCCCGCCCGGCCACAAGGGCCGGGATACCCACGGGCACGAGGCCCTAAACTACAATTATAGCCATTCGTCGCGGGGCCGCTCTGGTCAGGGGGTTCGCCGGATGCTTTTCACCATCATCGCCGGCATCCTGATGGCGCTTACGGCCGAGACCGCCCACGCCGCGGCGTGCAACGACTTGGCGGTCCTCTTCTGGACGCTGGTCCTCGTCATCTCGTCGCCGGCGCCGGGGGTCGTGACGTCGATGCTCCTGAAGCCGGAGCTGTTCGAGAGTTCCGAGGGCCGCGCGCGCGCCGGGCGCATCGTGACGATCGGCGCCTTCGCCGCGCGGGTCTGGATCCTCGCCGCCTTCGCGGCCGTCACCTGGCTGGCCGGATGGCCGGTCCTCGTCGACCGCTCGCTCCGGCTGGAAGGCTGGGTGCTCGTCGAGAAACTGGCCCGCATCCTGCCCTTCCTGGCGATGCTGCTCCTGGCGTGGATGCCGGCCTGGCGCATCGACCGCATCCTCCGGCCGGGCGGCTGGTCGCTCCGCGAGTTCCTCGAGTTCCAGGTCCGGCAGAACCTCCTTCTCGTCCTGCTTCCCATGGTGGCCATCGTCGCCGCGGGCGACTCGATCCGCTTCCTGCCGGGCGGGGCATGGCTCGAAAGAACCGGCGTCGGAGACCTCCTCCTGCTGGCGCTCATGGCGGGGATATTCGCGATAGCGCCGCTGGCGCTGCGGTTCGTGTGGAGGACGCGGCGCCTGGAGCCGGGGGAGCTTCGCGAGCGCCTCGAATCGCTCGAATCGCGCGCCGGAATCCATTCGCGCGACCTGCTCGTCTGGGAGACGCTGGGCGGCAACATCGCGAACGCCTGCGTCATCGGCATGACGCGGCGGCTGCGCTACGTGATGGTGACCGACGCGCTGATGGAGTCGCTAACGAGCGAGGAGATCGAGTCGGTCTTCGCCCACGAACTGGGACACGTGAAGCGCCGGCATATCCTGTGGTACCTGGCGATGACGATGGCGCTCGCGGGGCTGATCGCCGGGCTGGGCGAGGTCCCGGCCTTCCGCGCTCACGCGGCCGACCCGATGGGGCAACTGCTCTCGCTGGGCGGGGCCGTGTTGCTCGCGGTGTCGGGGCTCTACTGGGGGCTCGGCTTCGGCTGGGTATCGCGGCGGTTCGAGCTGGAGGCCGACCTTTACGCCGTGTCGCTGACGGGAACCGAGACCTTCGTCCGGGCGCTCGATGAAGTGGCCCGCTCCTCCGGCCGCCCCCGGAGCGCGTGGGGCTGGCGGCACTTCAGCATCGCCCGCCGCGTCGAGTTCCTGCGCGCCTGCGAGATCGAGCCCGCCTACCGCGAGCGATTCCTCCGCCGCATGAGGCTGCTCCGCCTCGGCCTCATCCTCCTCTCGGCGCTTGCCGCGGTGGCGCTCGCGTTCTCGCTCAGAAGCGCCTTCATCTCGCCCGCGTAATCCGCAATCCCCGCCAGGCCGCTGAACGTGCCGCCCGCCGCGCGAAGCCGGGCGCTGGAGACGGGCATGAAGCCCCCGGCCGCAATCTCCTCGACGACGCGCGAGCGGCTGCCGACCGCGCGGACGATCGTCCGGGCGATCTTCCCCATCGGCTGCGGCGCATCGGCGAAGCAATACACCGCCTCCACCTTCTTCATCGGCAGCGAAAGGATGCGCCGGAGGTTGCGGGCGATGTCGACGCAGCAATCGAACTGATCCATGCCGCTCACGCGGATCTCGCGCCCGGCGAGCGCCGCGCGGAGGATGTCGAGGTAGGGGCACATCTCGAGCTTCCGGTGGACGCCGACGTTGCGCCCGCACAGGCGGATGGAGGTCGACCCGGCCATGCCGAACTCCAGCCGATACGCCTCGACGTAGACCTCCACCGCGCGGTTGTAGGCCGCGTAGCCGCCACGGGGAAAGGCGCCGGTGAGTTCGTCGACGACCTTGCGCCCGGAGATGCGCGGCCCCGGGCCGTAGACCGAGCCGGTGGAGATGAACACGTATCGCTTCATCCCCGCGCGCCGGCACCACTCCAGCATCTTGAGGCTGGCGAGGACGTTCAGCTCGAACCACCTCATCGGCTCGACGACCTCGTTCCGGTCGTGCCAGTAGCCGTTATGGACGACCGCGTCGACGCCGCGGATGAGGCGCCGGAGCGAGCGGTCATCGCCGAAGTCCCCGCGCACGATCTCGGCCCCGCCCGCTTCTAGGAACGAAGCGTCGCTTCCCGGCCGCACCAGCACGCGGAGCGTGTCGCCCCGCTTCATGAACTCCCGCGCGATGTAGGCCCCGATGAATCCCGTTGCGCCCGTCAGCGCCACCTTCATGATTTTCTCCTTGCCGAATTCCCACGCCCGACGCATTCTACCCGATATCGCGCGCGCGTCCAAGCCCTTCGTGAGACACCTATGAGCGCCGTCGAACTCGTCACCTTCGGCAATCTCTCCCGCATCGCCGGCCTCGTCCACGCGTTCAGCACGCGCCAAGGAGGCGTCAGCGCGCCGCCGCTCGACTCGCTGAACCTCGGCTTTCACGTGGGCGATGTGCCCGCGAACGTCGTCGAAAATCGCCGGCGATTCGCCGCCGCGGCGGGGTTTGCGCCGGAAGACGTCGTCTCCACGCGCCAGGTGCATGGCACGCTCGTGCGCACCGTGGGCGACGCGGAGCGCGGGACCGGCGCGATCGAGCCCGTCGGCGAATCGTGGGCCTGCGATGCGCTCGTCACGCGCGAACGAGGCGTTGTCCTCATGAGCTTTGCGGCGGACTGCCCTGTGGTGCTTCTGGCCGACGAGGGATCGCGCGTCGCGGGTCTCGCCCACGCGGGCTGGCGGTCGGCCTTCGGCGGAATCATCGCGAACACGGTGGATGCGATGGCCGCGCTCGGCGCGACGCCGGAGCGCATCGTCGGGGCGATCTCGCCCTCGGCCGGGGGATGCTGCTACGAGGTGGGCGGAGAGCTGCGCGAGTCGCTTCGCGCACGCCTCCCGGACGCCGACCGGTTCTTCCGGCCGCGCGGCGGCAAGTTCCTGCTCGATCTTCCGGGTGTCGTGAAGGAGATGCTGCTGCGGAGCGGAGTGAGGACGGAGTGCATCGAAGCCGCGGGGGCCTGTACCATCTGCGAGCCGTCGCGCTTCTTCTCTCACCGCGCCGGCAGCGGAAAAACCGGACGGCTCGGGGCAGTTGTCGGCTTCTCGGCTCTTTTGTAGGGGGGGACCTACGTGTCCCCCCGCTCTTCTTCTCGATCACCACAAGCGTACAAAAGAACGGGGGGACACATAGGTCCCCCCCTACAGAAGAAGAAGAAGAAGCATCAATCATGCCCTCGATACGCGCA
>JBBIVY010000012.1:20290-47766 GCA_037439485.1 Planctomycetota bacterium
GTCCCCCCCTACAGAAGAAGAAGAAGAAGCATCAATCATGCCCTCGATACGCGCACGCCAGCATCGCGTACTGGCTGTGCCGGTCGATCTTGGTGAATATCATCCCCATCCCCTCCTCGCCCGGACGCGTGGAGGTCCAGACGACCCGGACTTCGCAGGGGATTTCCTGCTGCTCGCCGAACGGGGTGACGACCCCGACGCGCAGATGCAACTCGCTTCCCACCGGCAGGGGCTTGCTCGTGCGGACGAAGACGCCTCCCCGACTGATGTTCACGACGACGCCCGTCCCGTTCGTCAACTCGTCGTCCAGACGGGCGAACATCACCGTCATGTCGGAGAGGTAGCGTTTGAACTTCCTCCGCTCCTCCCACTCCTGGTAGGTCATTCCCGTCTCCGGCCCGGCATCTTGCCTCGGAACGCCCAGCCTGTCGTCCTGTCCCTGCCACTCCGACGGGTTCATTCTTCCCTCTCATATATGCCCTTGCCCACCCCGTCCACATAGTATAGTTCGGCCAAACGGACACGGGTACTTCTACCGATTTCTCCACATTGTCGTGCGGGGATTGCGTACACCGGTAATAGTGGGATAGCGAGCAGAGAAACACCACGGATTGAGCAATCGCGACGGCGTCGCCCGAGCGCCTTCTCGGGAAGATCAGGTCGAGAACATCATAGCGTTGGCGAACTCGGCCTGGAAATCATCCCGCCCGGCCAGTTCGAGGTAATGCACCCGGCGCGAGATATCCTCCGCCTCCGCGCGGCAGGTGCGGCTGACGAGCGCCATCTTGGCCCCCGTGGATGCGGCGTTGCCCACGAAGCGGATGCGGTCGAGCGGCACCGCGGGCAAAAGGCCGATGCGCAGCGCGCGCTCGGGGCGGATGTAATTCCCGAACGCCCCGGCCAGGTAGACCGCGCTCAAGTCATCGTTCGTGACGCCGAGGTGGCGCTTCATGATTTCCATCCCCGCATATATCGCCGCCTTGGCGAGCTGCACCTCGCGCACGTCGCGCTGGGTGAGGTACACCGGCTCGCCGCTCTGTGTCTCGTGACCCCACGCGAGGACGAAGTCCGACACCCCGTCGATGAAACGCAGCCGCTTCCTCACCGCGTCGCTCAGGCCCGGAAGCGCCGACGGTTCGAGCATCCGCCCGGTCTCGTCGATAATGCCGACGCGCAGCAGCTCCGCCACGGCGTCGATGAGCCCCGTGCCGCAAAGGCCGACGACCTTCGGCGCGGCCGGTGAAGATGGGGACAGTCCCCCTGACGCTGTTGGGGGAACTGTCCCCATCTTCCCCCCGATGAGGCGGAGCCTCACGTCGTCGTCGATGTCCACGCGCTCGATGGCCCCGGGCGCCGCGCGCATGCCGAACTTAATTCGCGCGCCCTCGAACGCCGGGCCCGCCGCGGTCGAACTGGCGATCAGGTTGTCCTTCGTGCCGAGGACGATCTCGCCGTTGGTGCCGATGTCGACGGCGAGCTGTATCTCGGACGACTTGTGCATGTCGGTGGCGAGCACCACGGCGACGGTGTCCGCGCCCACGAAGCCGGCGATATTGGGCAGCGCCGTCAGGCGGCCGCAGCGGTTGATCTTGAGGCCGACGTCCGACGCGCTCACGCTGACGCCCTCGCGCCAGCCGGCGACGTACGGGGCCTGCGCAATCGCGTGCGGGTCGACGCCGAGCAGCAGGTGCATCATCGTCGTATTCCCCGCGGCGACCAGCTCGTAGACGTCGTTCGCGTGAACGTGCGCGCGGCTCGTCAGCTCGTGAAGGATGTCGTTGAGGCAGGCGATGATCTTCGCGTGCAGCACGGCGAGGCCGTCCTTCTCGTCCGTCGCGTAGCCGATGCGGCTCACCACGTCGTCGCCGTAGGCGATCTGCGGGTTGGTGCGTCCGGCCACGGCCAAATCCCGCCCCGTGCCGAGGTCGATCAGCGTGCCCACGACCGTCGTCGTGCCGATGTCCACCGCGACGCCGAAGTTCCGCGCCGTGGTGTCGCCCGGCTCGACGCAGACGACCTCGCCGTCGAGCGTGACGACGGTGACGTCGAAATTCGCATGGCGCAGGAGCGTCGGCAGGCCGCGGAGCGTGTGGAGGGCGAAACGCAATCCCTTCCATGGCGGCGTCATCGCAGCGGCGAGGCGATCGGCGTCGGACCTCTGGTCGGGCAGTTCGGGCGCGGCGACCTTGACGTGTTGTTTGGCGACGAGCGGCTCAGGCGTCACGGGGCGCTCGACGCCGGTGTCGAGGATCTTCTGCGCGGCGAGGCGCGTGCTCTCGGGCACGGAGACCGTGACGTCGGAGCCGATCACGAAACGGCACGCGAGTCGCATCCCCTGCTCGCGTTCCTCGGGGCTCAGGCGCTCCAGTTCCGAATCGCTCATCGGCGCCTCGCCCGCGATCACCTGCACCTTGCAGTTCCCGCACACCCCGACGCCGCCACACGGCGCGTTGAGGTCCAGCCCCGCCTTTCGCGCCGCGTCCAAGAGCGTCTGGCCCGCATCCGCATCCACGATGCGCCCATCAGGCTGAAACAGCACTCTGAAAGAGACCATTCGGAATCCTTATCCGGATCTCGGCCGCATCGACCGAGCTTGTCGCTTAGGGCCTTGTGCCCGTGGGCATCCGACCCCTCGTGGGTCGGGCCGCAACCGGCCGCCGTTCGAGCGGTTCGACGGCCATCTTCGGCCCCAAGATAATACTCCCCCGTAGCGTGCTCGTCAAACTCGAAGGCGGGACCGCCGCCTTCGCGGCCTCCCGCTCGCCTATGACAGGGGGCTCGCCGGTGACGGAAACGAGTGGCCGCCTCGGCCATGCATTATCCGTTGCCGCCTTGTCCCAGCTCCTTCGCCAATTCCGTCGGGCTGGGCAGGGATTTCTGGAGGCCCTCGGGAAGTCTCTCGACCAGCCCTTGCTCCAGTTCTCTCTCGGCCGCGTGGGTGCGAAGCGCAAGAAAATCGAAGCTGTATGGGTCCTTCACCACCTCCGCGGCAAGATCCGATTGCGGCGGCGGGAGCGTCGCGGAGAAGTGGGTCACGGCCTTCCCATGGCGAGCGTAAAGGTCCGACTCGATTCAGTGCGCGAGCATGGAGCGCGACCAGCCGTTGCGGACGGCCTGTTTCGCGTACCAGAGACGCCGGCGGCAGTCCTTGATCTTCTGGACCAGGATGACATTGTGGAACCAGGGGATCTCTGCCGAGGGCTGCGGCAGATCTCGGACGGCCGATTCTGACGCAGGCTGCGTCAGAACAGAGGGTTCCTTGTCACGCGCCGTCAGCGCAAGAGCGTCGTCGGTGGTCCATGCCAGAAAGAACGCTCGCATGCGCCAGATGTTCCGCGGGGAAAAGCCCGCGACATGCGGAAACTCGCGGTGGAGATCGGCCGCCAGTCGTTCCACCACGGCCTTGCCCCATCCTTCCTGTTGCTGCCGTTGCGCGATATCCCGCCCGATGCCCCAGTACAACTGGATCAACTCCCGGTTGACGGAAAGGGCGGCCCGGAACTGCGCCGTCCGAATCCTTGACTTCAAGTCCTCGATGAACTCGCCGTAGCCGGGCGGTGTGCGCGCAACGATCCGTTGCGCCATGGCCCGCGCCGGCGATCCGGCAATCGGACTTCCGCCTCCCGGCTTTGTCGATCTCTTCGCCGCCATTGCCCGCCCCATCCTCGCGAGCCCCTGCGCGCCGGAGTGCCGCCGCGGAGCCACGTCGAAGCTTGCGTTTCCTCACCCGTGAATCGGGGCGGCTATTCCTTCGCCCCCGCCTTGCGCAATGCTTCGGCAACGGCGTCGAATTTGTTCTCGATGGCGACCTGGAGCGATGTCTTCCCTTCATTATTCCTCGCGTTGATATCCGCGCCTTTGGCGATGAGAAACTCGACCATCGCCGTGGTTCGCGCGTCAAAGAGGGCGGTCCCGCCGAATCTCGACCTTGCGTTCACGTTAGCCCCGTGCGAGATGAGGCATTCGACAACCTCCATGCGCCCTTCGAGCACGGGCCAGACCAGAGGCGCCTGCCCGCAATCGTCCTCGGCGTTGACGTTTGCGCCGTTCGCGATCAGAAGCTCGACCAGGTCCTTGAAGCCGCGAGCCGCCGCCTCATGAAGGGGCGTCCCGGCGGTACAATTCGCGAATCTGCCGCTTGTGCTATGACTCGCACCGGCTTTCGCGTTCACGTCGGCGCCGTTCCGAAGGAGGCGTTTGGCGAGTTCCATGTCATCCCACATCGCGGCCCAATGCAGCGGCATCCTCCCGAGCCCGCCCCGCGCATTCACGGGACAGGGAAACGAATGCGCCAGGCGCGTGACCTCTGCCTGGTCTCGTTTGTCCATTGCCTCGGCCATTTGCTTTTCGAGCATTCGCAACCGGGCGTTGTATGCCCATCGCAAGCCGTACGCCCCCGCGAGCCCGAGAAGGACTATGAGGATGATCGCCGTCGGCAGGTTGAATTTCCGAATCCGCACAACGCGCCTCCGCGGTCGGGGATGGTCAAATCACAATCATTTTATCCTCCAAACACCACGGCTTCCACTTCTTCTTCACCCCATGCCCTATTCGTCTTTCTGCTTTTGCGTGCATGTTGCGTTCACTGTTGCGGTTACATTCTCTTTCCGTTTCCCCTCTTTCCGCTTCTCCCCTCCCCAAGCCGCGGCTTTCCCTCTCTTTTGCCGTTATCTGCGTCCATCTGCGTTCATCGGCGGCTCATTCTCCTTCCGTTGCCCTTCCACGAAAAATGTACTGTGTACCTTTTCCGGCCGCCATCGGCCTGCCAAAATGACAGTAGGGTAATAACACGTTGTCTGCCAACCAGACGCCACAACGCGTTGTCAACAAATAGGTTATAGAAAAAACATGAATTAATCCGTGTTTGGCACGCCGTTTGCTTTATAAGATAGTAAGGTCGGTGGCCTGCCAAAAATGGCAGGTCGGTCGGAATGAGGTCGGGACGGGATGATTTGCAACAACCGGCTCGGTGCCCCCTATGCTTGTGAGGAGGATGGGTTGCGGATCGGTTCAGGCGGCGCGGAAGCAGTGAACGCGGGAATCGTGAAAGGCTGATACACAGGGAAGGGTGATATCCATGATATCTTTGATATTTCGGCCGAAATTGAAGAAACGGCGTCGCATGTCGCGGGTTTGCAGGAGACCGAGAAGTATTGAAAGGCGCAGGATTGCGTAGCCTGGGCGGATGCGGGCGCGGAGCGGGTTTGGCGAGCGGATAGGCGTCGAATTCGCTTGACAAAACGGCCCGAAAAGGCATAATCTTCACTTTTTAGGCATGTTCGGGACCGCGCCGGCGAGGGGGACGTCCCATGGCTTTTGGCGACAAGAAGCAGCCGGAGATGTTTGAAGCCTTCCGGCAGTCGAAGGGCGACAAGGAAGCCGAGCCGCTGCAGGGCCTGCATCCCCCGCCTCCCTCCGGACGGCCGCTCGACGTGAAGCCGCCGATCCCGATGGCGGGCAAGGTGAAGCCGCCGGTCGTGCCCTCGGGTCAGCAGGCGCCGAAGCCGATTGTCCCGACGCTCGAGGAGGCGAAGGCACGCGCCCCCGAGCCGGGGCTCTTTGACGATAAGGATGCGCCGCCGAAGCCTCAAGGCCCGGCCGAGAAGCCCAGGGCCGCTGCGCCCGCGGCTCCGGTTGCGCCGATTGCGCCGGTCGCTCCGGTGATGCCCGCGCCCGCTACGCCGGTGACGCCGGCGCCCGCGGCACCGGTGAGCGATATCAAGGTGATTCATCGCGACGCGACGCCCGCGGCCGCGAAGCCGTCAGTTCCTGCGGCGGCGCCTTCGCCGATTGTGCCGCCTGTGCCGGTGGCCTCGAAGCCGGTGGCGCCGATCGTTGCCCCGGCGGCCGCTGCGCCGAGGCCGGTGGCAAGCGTCGCGGCCCAGGCCCCGAGGGCGGCGGCGCCTTCGACGCCCGCTCAGCCTGCAAGGCAGAGCGTTGCGCCGGGCGCGTCGAACCTCAACGGGCTCAAGGACTCGAAGGACCTGCACGTCGTCGAGTTCGGGAAGAAGTCGGAGGTGGTGTTCGGGCTCAGCTATCACGCCCTCGCGTGGATCCTTGCGGGGATCGTGGGCGCGGTGATCGTGATCGTGCTCGTCGCGGTGGCGATCGGCCGGCACGCGACGCCGGGGGATTCGGCGAAGAAGACCGAGCCCGCGAAGACGGAGTCGGGGAACAAGACGACGGGCACGACGCTGCCGCCCGCGACGTCGCCCTTCCCGGCCGGGACGTATTACACGGTGCAGGTGCTCCGGGTGACGAATGACGCGTCGCACCTGAAGGACCTGGACGCGGTGGAGGCGTTCCTGAAGAAGGACAAGCATCTGACCCCGGTGGTGCGGCGGACGAGCGCGCGGGGCGACATGGTGTCGGTGTTCGTGGGGGCGTTCACGCGCGAGCAGAAGCCGGAAGCGGACGCGATGGCGAAGCGCATCCAGATGCTGATGCCGAACAGCAAGTATGATTTCAAGGGCGCGAACGTCGTGTCCCTCACGAAGTAAGGCCGCGGAGCGGAATCGCCCGGCCGTCCAAGGAGCGAAACATGTCCATTCACAAGAGTCTTGCGGCGGGCGAGCGGCTGCGTCGTCAGCGAAACGTGCTGACCCGCTGGGAGCGGATCACGAAGCTGAAGGAAGAGGAACGCTGGCCCGAGGCGCGCAGCGTCTTCGGCCTGCCGAAGGTGAAGGTGGAGCACGCGAAGAAGCACAAGAAGGTGAAGAAGGAAGAGGAAGGCGTCGAGGGCGCGGTCGCCGGCGAAGGCGCTCCGGCCGCTCCCGCCGCCGAGGGCGCGAAGGCCCCCGCGGGCAAGGCTGCCGCCAAGGGCGCTGCGGCCCCCGCTGCGAAGGCCGCCCCGGCCAAGGCCGCTCCCGCCGCCAAGGCGGCGAAGCCCGCGAAGTAACGTCGCGCCGTTTTGCACGATTCCTCGCGAGCCCCGGGCGCTTCCCGGGGCTCGCGGCGTCTGAGAGCCCGTCATTTCGCCGAAGGTGTGGCGGAATGTTCCTGTGTCCGCGAAGCGCTGGAGGAGCGTCTCATGGCGAAACTGGCGAAACGCATGGCCGAGGTCGAGGCGTCGGGGATCCGGCGCGTGTTCGACCTGGCGGCGAAGATCAAGAACCCGTGCAACCTGAGCATCGGGCAGCCGGACTTCGACGTGCCCGCGCCGGCAAAGGACGCGGCCGTCGAGGCCATCCGCGCGGGGTTCAACCGCTACACCATCACGCAGGGAATCCCCGAGCTTCGCGACGGCATCCGGGCGAAACTGAAGCAGTCGCGCGGATGGGAGCCCGAGGACGTCATCATCACCTCCGGCGTCTCCGGCGCGCTCACCCTCGCGGTCCTCGCCATGGTCGACCCGGGCGACGAAGTGCTCGTGGGCGACCCGTACTACCTGGGCTATAAGCAGCTCCTGAAACTCGTCGGAGCTAAGCCGGTATATATCGATACGTATCCTGACTTCCGCCTCTCCCCCGAGCGCCTGGAGCGCGCGGCGACGCCGAAGACGAAGCTGCTCTTCCTGAACAGCCCCGCCAACCCGACGGGCGCGGTGGCGAACGAAGCGGATCTGAAGGGCATCGCCGAGGTCTGCCGCCGGCGCGGCATCTCCGTCATCAGCGACGAGGTCTACGACGCGTTCTCGTACGAAGGCCCCGCCGCGAGCATCACGAAGTTCATGCCCGAGGCGCTCGTGCTGAACGGATTCTCGAAAGCTTACGGAATGACCGGCTGGCGTCTGGGATATGCCGCCGGGCCGAAAGAGATATTGCGCGAGATGTTGAAGCTCCAGCAGATCACCTTCGTCTGCGCGCCTTCCATGACCCAGAAGGGCGCGGTGGCGGCGCTGAACCTGCCGACGGAGTCCAATATCGCCGCCTACCGCCTCAAGCGGGACCTGATCTACGAGGGGCTGCGGGGGAAGTTCGACGTGGCGAAGCCGGCGGGGGCTTTTTACATTTTCCCGAAGGTTCCCCGGGGGACGGACACGGAGTTCGTGGAGCGGGCGATTGCGAAGGAGTGCCTGATTATCCCGGGGTCCGTCTTCAGCGAGCGAAACACGCACTTTCGAATCAGTTACGCCACCTCGGAGGAGCAGTTGCGACGGGGTATCGATATCCTGAACGCGCTGGCATAATGCCGGGAAACGGGGGCTTGGCTGAGGTTTTTTCGTAGTTTTTGCTTGCCAAAACCCGGTAAGTTTGCCAAAATTCTCACTTTATGCACGAGGGGACGGTTCGTAGGGCGCGTACGACCGAGAGTGGTACCCTGTCCTTACGTCTACCGCAACCCCTTATTCTGTAGCAGCTTGCGTCCATTGAGCGGCCGGGGGGATGCCGCGGGGTGGGCGATATTGTCACAGGCCCCGGCTTCTTCCTCGAGGGTATTGCGTATGAGGTTTGAGCTGATCGACCGCATCATTTCCGTGACGCCGGGCGAGTCCCTGCGCGCGGTGAAGGCCTTGAGCCTCGCTGAGGAGTACCTTCAGGACCATTTCCCCGGCCGTCCGGTGATGCCGGGCGTGTTGATGGTGGAGGCGATGGTCGAGGCGTGCGCCTGGATGGTGCGCATGGAGACCAAGTTCGCCCCGTCGGTGGTGCTCCTGAAGGAGGCGCGGAAGGTGGTCTACGGCCAGTTCATCCGGCCGGGCGACCTGATGGTGGTGGACGTGAAGCTGGAGAAGATGGAGAACGGCCGGGCGCATTTCTCGGGCCGCGGCACGGTGAACGAGCAGACGGTGGTCAGCGGGAAGCTGGAGATCGAGTACTTCAACCTGGCCGACCGCAACCCGCGCGACGCCGACATCGACAAGCGCCTCCGCGACGAGATGCGCAAGCGATTCGAGGTCATCCGCCCCGACGTGCCGGCGATGCCGGCGGGCGCCTGAGCAAGCGTCGGCTTCTTCGGAATCGTTCCCGTCCGCACACGAGGAAGGACGGGCCATGAGATTGCTGCTGATTCAGTCGTCGCATCTGGATCGCGACGGCAAGGTGTTCAAGAGCCGCAATTTGCCTTACCCGGGCCTCGCGCTGCCGATCATCGCGGCGCTGACTCCCGGCGACGTCGACGTGGCGATCGTCAACGACTACTTCGAGTCGGTCGATTTCGACGACCCCGCCGACCTCATCGGCGTGACGGCCATGACGCCGCAGGCCCCGCGGGCCTACCAGATCATGGACGAGTTCCGCCGGCGGGGCAAGCGGGTCGTGATGGGCGGCTTTCACTGCACGCTCTTTCCCGACGAGGCGCTCGCCCATGCGGACACGGTGGTCATCGGCGAGGCCGAGGACACGTGGCCGAAGGCGTGGGCCGACTTCGTCGCGGGCCGCATGGAGCGGGTCTACCGCGCCGCGGGGCATCCCGATCTGTCGGGACGACCGGCGCCGCGATACGACCTGATCAACCGGGCCGGGTATTCGCTGCTGTCGTACCCGGTGCAGACGACGCGGGGCTGTCCGAGGCGGTGCGAGTTCTGCAGCGTGCACCACTTCTTCGGCGGCACCTATCGCCACCGGCCGATCGACGAGGTGGTGCGCGACGTGCGGGCGACGCAATCGCCCTACGTCTTCTTCGTCGACGACAACATCGCGGCGGACCGGAAGTACGCGATGGAGCTGCTGGCGGCCATCCAGCCGCTGGGCATCGTGTGGGGTTCGCAGTGCAACGTCACCGCCTGCGAGGATGAGGAGTTTCTCCGCGCGGCGAAGGATGCGGGTTGCCTGTCGCTCTTTTTCGGCATCGAGAGCCTGGAGCAGGAGTCGCTCGACGCGGCGAACAAGGCGTTCAACCGCGTGGAGGACTACGGAAGGCTGCTGAAGCGCGTTCGGGACATCGGCATCATGCCCATCGTCAGCATGATCATGGGCCTGGAGGCCGACGGGCCGGAGTCGTTCGAGAAGACCCGGCGGTTCCTCATGGAGAACCGGATCCCGATCGCCTACTTCTTCATCCTCGCCCCGGCGCCGGGCACGCCTTTCTTCGATCGACTCGAAGGCGAGGGGCGCCTGCTCTCGAAGGACTGGTCCCGCTACAGCGGCGACCAGTGCATCTATCTGCCGAAGCGCATCACGGGCGAGGAGCTGGAGCGGGGGTTCTGGAAACTGTTCCGGGACTTCTACTCGCTGAGGTCGATCGTGAAGCGGCTGCTGTGGCCGCCCGATTGGAACTTCAGGACGTACATCATGCTCAAATTCAACCTGCTGCACCGGAAGAGCCTGCGCAAGGGCAATCACCCGCTGAGGGGGTGATGCCGAGGCTCCCGCAAGGCGGGTCATTCAGTGGGAGGTGGGACGCATGCCGACGAAGGAAGCTATTTTCGAGACGGTCAAGCTGTGTCTGGTGGAAGCGCTGAGCGTCGACGACGACGAAGTGACGCTGGAAGCGTCGCTCACGCGCGACCTGGGAGCCGAGTCGATCGACTTCCTGGACATCATCTTCCGCCTGGAGAAGGCGTTCGCGATCAAGATTCCGCGCGGCGACCTGTTCCCGGAAGGTCTCCAGACCAACCCGCAGTTCGTGCAGGCGGGCAAGCTGACCCCGGCGGGCCTGGCGGAGCTCAAGAAGCGCCTGCCCTACGCCGACACCACCAAGTTCGAGAAGAATCCCTCGGTCAGCAACCTCGGCGACATCTTCACCGTCGGGATGATCGTGGGCTACATCGAAACCCGCGTGGGCGGCAAGTAGAACGGATCGCGGCGGAGTCCGTCGGCGACCGTGCCGGACGCCTGTTGGCGCCCCGGGACGCTCGCCCTACCGTGTGAAAGGACGTTCATGCGCTGGTTCTGGATCGACCGCGTCACGTACCTCGAGAAGGGCAAGAAGTCCAGGGCCATCAAGAACGTCTCCCTGGCCGAGGAGCACCTTCACGATCATTTCCCGGGCTGGCCGGTCATGCCCCAGGCCCTCATGATCGAGGGCATGGCCCAGACCGGCGGAATCCTGGCCGGCTCCGTCAGCAACTTCACGGAGAACATCGTCCTCGCCAAGGTCTCCAAGGCCTCGTTCCACCGGCACGTTCACCCGGGCGATCAGATGGTCTTCGAGTCCGAACTCGTCGACAGCGGCCCCAACGGCTACCGCGCCGAAACGCGCATCACCGTCGACGGCGTGCTGACCGCCGAGTCGTCCATGATGTTCGCCGCCGTCCCGGGCATTTCCGGCGAAACAGCGTTCGTCTTCAAGGACAACCTCATGGCCCTCCTGCGCGAGTGTCCGGGGTTCGACCGGTCGACGAACGGTTTTTCTCAGTGAGAGAATAAGAATAATGGATCGACGCATCGTCATCACGGGTGTCGGGGTCTTCTCCCCCGTCGGCATCGGGTTCGACGCCTATTCACAGGCCCTTCTGGCCGGCACGTCGGGCATCCGCCCGGTCGCGCGGTTCCAGACCGGCGAGTTCCCCGGCCGCGCCTCCGCCGAGGTCCCGGCGTTCAAGACCCGAGACTACGTCCCCGAGGAGCACAAGAAGGCCATCAAGGTCATGTCGTGGGACGTGCAGCTCGGCGTCGTCGCCGCCATGTCCGCGGTCGTCGATGCGAAGATCATCCCCTCGCTGTCGCTGGGGAAAGCGGCGGAGGCGGGGGCTGTCCCCTCCTCCGCCCAACGTGTGCCCCCCACGCGCCTCGGCGTCTCCTTCGGCTGCGGCAACATCGCCAGCGACCCGGGCGAGCTGTCGACCGCCTATTCGCTCATCATCCGCGACGGGCACGTCGACTACAAGGCCGCGGGCACGGAGCTCATGAAGGGGCTCACCCCGCTGTGGCTCCTCAAGTATCTGCCCAACATGCCGGCCTGCCACGTCTCCATCTTCATCGACGCGCAGGGCCCCAACAACTCCCTCACCACCGGCGACGCCGCGTCGCTCGAAGCGATCGGCGAGGCCTATCGCGTCATGAACCGCGGCTGGTCCGACGTCATGGTCTGCGGCGGCGTCGACGCGAAGGTCAACGTGCTGAGCCTGGTGCGCTGCCAGTTGCTCGGCTGGTCGACGGTGAAGGACGGCGCCCCCGAGACGCTGGCGCGCCCGTTCGAGAAATCGCGCTCCGGCTTCGTCGTGGGCGAAGGCGCCGGCTCGATCGTGCTCGAAGGCCTCGAACACGCCCTCGCGCGCGGCGCCACGATCTACGGCGAGGTCTTCGGCTTCGGCGGCGGGTGCGATGCGCGCGGGCTGAACGGCGTCGACCCGGACGGCCGCGGCGTCCGCAACGCCATGAAGAACGCCCTGCGTGACGCGAAGATGGCCCCGTCGAACGTCGACGCGATCTTCGCCAACGCCTCCGGCCTCGTCGAAGGCGACCGGGCCGAGGCGCGCGCCATCGCCAGGATCTTCGGCGCGGGCCCCAAGGCCCCGCCCGTCACCGCGACGCGCTCCATGATCGGACAGACCAGTTCGGCCGGCGGCATCCTCGACGCCCTCGCGGCCCTTGCGGCGATCAAGGCCGGAACGCTTCCGCCGACGCTCAACTACGACGTCCCCGACCCCGAATGCCCCGTCAACGTCGTGAAGCCGGGCGCCTCGGCGGCGAAGAAGCTGGACCGTATCCTCATCAACAACGGCGGCTTCGGCGGGCAGTTCGCATCGCTCGTCGTCGGCCGGTACCATGGGTAGGGCAGACATTCCTGTCTGCCATGGCAACGGAAGGACATAAGGAGCGCAGGCAGGAATGCCTGCGCCACAAGACATGAGCAAGCGTCGCGTCGTCATCACGGGAATGGGTTGCGCCACGCCGCTGGGCGTGGGCGTGTCCGAGCTGTGGGAAAACTGCATGGCCGGCCGCTGCGCGGTGGACACCGTCCGGCGGTTCGACGCCGACACGTGGCCGGCGCACATCGGCGCGGAAGTCCCCACGTCGCCGGGCATGAACGGCTGCAGGACGTGGCTCGACTTGGACGCGGTTCGCGCGAAGCACCCCGGCGCGAAAGAGGCCGGCGTGAACGTGCTCTACGCCATCACCGCAGGCGTTGAGGCGTGGAAGCAGTCGGGCCTTGCGCCGGGCGCCTACGACCCCGAGCGCACGGGCGTCTACCTCGGCGCGGGCGAAGGCATTCCCGATTTCGAGAACTTCGTCGCAAGCGTCGCCTCCGGATACCAGGACGGCCGGTTCACCGAGCCGCCCGTCTTCAAGAGCTACATGAACCGCCTCAACGCGATGCGCGAGTTGGAGCAGGAGCCCAACGCCCCGGGCGCGCACCTCGCGGAGATGTTCAACGCGCAGGGCATCAACTGCGACTGTCTCACGGCGTGCGCCGCGAGTTCGCAGGGGCTGGGCGAGGCGCTTGAGATCATCCGCGTCGGCGACGCGGACGTCATGATCTCCGGCGGGGCTCACTCGATGCTGCACCCGATGGGCCTCACGGGTTTCTGCCTGTTGACCGCGCTGAGCAAGCGCAACGACGAGCCGAAGCGCGCGAGCCGCCCGTTCGACAACCAGCGCAACGGCTTCCTCCTCGGCGAAGGGGCGTCGATCCTGATCCTCGAGGAGCTGGACCACGCGAAGAAACGCGGGGCGAAGATCCTGGCCGAGCTCATCGGCTACGGATCGAGCTGCGACGCCTTCCGCCTCACCGACAGCCACGATACCGGCCGCGGCGCCATCCAGTGCATGACCTATGCCCTCCGGGACGCCGGCATTGAGCCGACGGAGGTCGATTACATCAACGCGCACGGCACCTCGACGAAGGTGAACGACCGCATCGAGACGCTGGCCGCGAAGAAGGTCTTCGGCGACTACGCTCCGAAGCTCCCGATGAGTTCGACGAAGAGCATGACCGGACACCTCATCGCCGCCGCGGGGGCCACGGAGATGGTCATCTGCGTGAAGGCCATCGAGACGGGCATGATTCCGCCGACAATCAACCAGGAAGAGCCGGACCCCGACTGCGACCTGGACTACGTTCCGAACGTGGCGCGCCGGCACGCGGTCCGCACGGCCATGTCCAACTCCTTCGGTTTCGGCGGCCAGAACATCAGCCTCATCGCGAGAAGGCTTGAGGCTTGAGGCATCAGGCATCAAGCCTCGTTCCCCCCGCAGGGGCACCTCATGGTCTTCATCATCGTCATCGCCTCCATCGTCACCCTCGCCGTCGCCCTGGCGATTTTCATCCTCGTCCGCTACGTCCCCATCATCGCGCGGCTCTTCATGAACGTCACCGTGCGTCCCGGGCGCGACGACGGCCGGCGCTTCGAGGGCGAGGACGTCTCGTTCGAAACGGCCGACGGCGTGCGTCTCGCCGGGACTTTCGCCCCGCCGATGGCCGGAGCGCCGCGCGCCCCCATCATCGTCTTCTGCCACGCCTTCACCGAGAACCGCCACAGCGCGGTGCGCTACGCGGGGTTCCTGCGGGAGGAGGGCTTCCGCCTCTTCACCTTCGACTTCCGCGCCCACGGCGAGAGCGGCTGCCCCGAAGGTTACACCGCGCGGCAGTGGGTGACGGAGGGCGAGGTGTTCGACGTCCGTGCGGCGCTGCGTTACCTGAGAAGCCGTCCCGACACGGCCGGGTGCCGCATCGCGTTCTTCGGGATTTCCCGCGGAGCGGTCGCCGCGCTCATGGTGGCCGGGGCCGAGCCGTCCATTGCGGCCGTCGTCAGCGACGGGGCCTTCTCCACCGTCCGCGTGCTCGACGCCTACATCCATCGCTGGGCCCCGATCTTCGTGCCCTCGCGCACGGCGCTGCGCGTGACGCCGAAGAGCGTGTTCCACTTCTACCGCAACCTTGCGCTGGGGCTCGCGCAGCACCGGCTCGGCGTGAAGTTCCTGGAGATCAAGCCCGCGTTGAAGCGCCTCCGCGCCAACGCGCTCTTCATCCACGGGGCGTGCGACAGCTACCTTGACGTCGCCGGGGCCGAGGAGATCCGCGCCGCGGCCGCGGGGCCGTCCGACCTCTGGGTCGTCCCGGACGCGGACCACAACGAGGCCGTGGAGACCGCCCCCGAGGAATATCGCCGGCGCATCGGAGCGTTCTTCCGCGAATCGCTCGGCGCCGGCGCCCCGGTCGCCCCCGCCGCGACCGCACGACCCGCGACGACGCCTTCGTAGGAGCCGTCGCATCATGCATCCCGAGCGACTTCTCGGCTTCCCGCTCGTCGTCAAAAGCCGCCTCCTCATGAGGCGCTTCGTCCGCGCCGCCGCGAATCCCCGCGCCGCGCAGGAGCGGGGCCTTCTCGCCAAGCTCCGTCGCAACGCCGACTCCGCCTTCGGCCGAGCCCACGGCTTCGCGACGATCTCCTCCTCCGGCGAATTCCGCCGCCGGCTGCCGATCTCCGACTACGAGGACTTCCGTCCCTGGGTCGACCGCATGAGGCGCGGCGATCCGCGCGCGCTGCTCGGAAGCTCCGAGGAGCTGCTCATGTTCGCCGTGACGAGCGGCTCGGAGGGCGAGCCGAAATACATCCCCGTCACGCGCTCCTACCTGCGCGAGTTCGAGGACGGCTGGCACGTCTGGGGCATCGCCGCCGCCGAGATCCACCGTGAGGCCTTCGACCACACGATCCTCCGCGCCGTCTCGCCCGCGAACGAAAGCTACAGCGACTCCGGCGTCCCCTGCGGCGCCGTGTCGGGACTCATCACGCAGGACCTGCCGTGGCTCATCCGCAGCAAGTATGTCCCGCCCATCGAGGCGGCGGGAATCAAGCACGGGCCGAGCAAGCATTACCTCTTTGCGCGCCTCGCCGTCGCGCGGAACGTCTCGATGATTTCCTCCGCGAACCCGAGCACCGTGCTCGCCATCGTCCGCGCGGCCGACGAGAACCGCGAGAAGATCATCCGCGACCTCAACGACGGGACCATCGACAACGCCTTTGAGATCCCCCCGGACACCCGGCGCAAGCTGGCCGGGTTCGTCCGGCCGAACCCGAAGCGCGCCCGCGAACTCGACCTCATCGCCCGCCGCACGGGGCGGCTTTTGCCGAAGGACTACTGGCCCGAGCTCGCGCTCTTGGCGAACTGGAAAGGCGGCTCGTGCGGCATCTACCTCGCGCGGTATCCGGAATTCTTCGGCGACACGCCGGTGCGCGACATCGGGCTTCTGGCCTCCGAGGGCCGCATGACGCTGCCCTTCCGCGATGAGGGCTCCTCGGGCGCGCTCGACGTGATGAGCCACTTCTTCGAGTTCATCCCCGAGGCCGAGGCCGAAAGCGACGCCCCGCCGACGCTCCTCGCCGACGAGCTGAAGCCGGGCGAGAACTACGTCATGGTCGTAACCACGTCGAGCGGCCTGGCGCGGTATAACCTGCGCGACGTCGTGCGCGTGACCGGGTTCTTCCACGGGACGCCCGAGGTGGAGTTCCTGAACCGCGGCCGCGCGTGCAGCTCGCTCACGGGCGAGAAGCTCACCGAGCACCAGGTCGTCGCCGCGCTCAGGCAGACGAGGGAATCGCTCGGATGGGGCCCGGTGGACGCGATCCTGTGCCCCGCAAGCGGCGACCCGCCGCGATACTCGCTGTCGGTCGAGTGCGACGACCGCGTGCCGCTCACCGACTGGCGCGCCTTCCTCGGCGAGTTCGAGCGGTCGCTGCGCGGGCTCAACGTCGAGTACGAATCGCGCCGCGCCTCCGGCAGGCTTGCCCCGCCCGCGCTCTTCCTCCTGGCCCCCGGCGCCTTCGACCGGCTCAAGGACGAGCACGTCGCCCGCTCCCGCGGCCGGCGCGAGCAATACAAGCACCGCTTCATCACCGGCGAGATCGATTTCCATCGCAAGCTCCCGGTGACTCAAGCCGTTTCCTTGTAGGGGCGCGGCATGCCGCGCCCGTCTTTCTGGGGCCATCCCGACGCGTCGGGAGCCCCCTACAGTAAGAGGAAAACCAGCCATGGGCCAGATCTTCGACCTCCTCCGCATGTTCGGCCTGGCCGACCTCGTGAAGAAGAAGCGCCGGCACGAGAAGGCCCTGCCGTTCATC
The DNA here is from genome assembly GCA_037439485.1 of Planctomycetota bacterium. Lineage (GTDB taxonomy): Bacteria > Planctomycetota > DG-23 > DATKVD01 > DATKVD01 > JBBIVY01. Next base: position 37,176 of record JBBIVY010000012.1, read on the forward strand.
CGCGGATATTCCGCCACCGCGTCGCTCTGGGCGCTCTTCAACACGGGCGTCATGGACGAGCTGCGCCGCGGGCCTGCGTCGGCCGAGGACCTCGCCGCGAAGCTCCATCTCGACGCGCGCGTTCTGGGACACGTGCTCGAATACCTCGACTGCATCCGCGTGCTTCGCAAGGATGCCGACGGGAAGTATTCCCTCGACCGCCTCGGCCGCGACCTCGTCGAGGAGCCGCGCGGAGCCTTCGACCTCGCCTGCGGATACGAGAGCGTTCTCGCCGAACTCACCGCGATGGTGAAGGGCGAGAAGCGGTTCGGCCGAGACGTCCGCCGGCGCGAGGCCTTCGTCGCCCGCGGCTCCGGCGAACTCGGCGTCCAGCTCCCCTTCCCCGTCATGGCCGACATCATCCGCCGCAACCGCTTCAAGTCCGTCCTCGACCTCGGCTCCGGAGACCTCGAACTGCTGTTTACTCTATGCGAGGCCGTTCCGGGGCTGAAAGGCATCGGCATCGATATCTCCCCCGACGCGATCGCCGTGGCGCGCGAACGGCTCGCCGCGTCGAAGTTCCGCGACCGCGTCACCGTCGAGCAAGGCGACATCTTCGACCTCGACGCGCTGCTTGCGCGGCACCCGGACGTCGACGTGATGACCGCCTGCGACGTCTTCCACGAACACCTGCTGGTCGGAAAATCGAAACTCGAAACTCGAAACTCGAAAACAGCGGGTTCCCCGCCGCCGAACGCCGAGGCGGATAACGAGCCGCCTTCGAATTTCGAATTTCGAATTTCGAGTTTCCGCGTCGAGACGTTTCTCTCAGAAACAAAGGGGCGCGCTCCCAACGCGGCGGTCCTCGTCGCCGAATTCTGCCGCCAGCCGCACGAACGCCTTCGACGCCGGCCCACGGCGTTCGTCGAGCACCACCTCTGGCATAACCTGACCGACCAGGTGATTCTCTCGGCCGACGAGTGGCGCGAGGTGTTCCGCAAGTCCGGCCGGCGCGTCGTCGAAGAGCATGTCTTCGACATCGTCGGGCACGGATATTTCCTGCTCCGCTGACCGTCGGGGAACAGCGATTCCCATATTTCCCCGGTTGAAAGCCCCCGCCATTTCCGTTCACAGTACGTAAGCCTCGTGCTACAATCCACTTGTGCATCGCCTCTTCAACTTGCGGAGCCGCCGTCGTGATTCCCAAGGACCTGCCCGACATCCTCTTCATCTCCGTCGACGCGATGCGCCGGGATTGCATGGCCCCGTACGGCGCCGACCTGATGCCCGCGGCCACGCGCCTCCTCTTTGAGGGCGTCGCCTTCGACCGCTGCGTCTCTGCGGCGCCCTGGACGGGCTCGTCGTTCGGCACGATCTTCACGGGCCTCTGGCCGCGCCGGCACGGGTTCCTCGTCAGCCTCCGCCGCCGCGGCGGGCCGATGAAGATCTCGCCGCTTGGGCCCGACGCCCGTCTCCTCGCCGAGATGCTGAAAGCCGCCGGATATCACACGATGTGCAGCCAGGGCAACGGCGGCTGCTGCATCGCGCAGTTCGGCATCGACCGCGGGTTCGACGAGTACGCCGTGTGGGAGAAGTTCGACCCGCGCTTCCAGGGCTGGGCGAACGAGCGCCGGATGCTGAGGCGCGTCCTCGCCTTCGGCGGCCTCTCGCGATACGCGCGCCTCGCGCTCTATCGCCTCCGCAGGACACGCGACCGCCGAGGCCTTCCCGACCGCTCGCCCGTGGAGACCGCCCCGGGAATCGCCGACGCCGCGCTGAGCCTGTTGCGCCGCGCGCCCTCCGACAAGCCGGCCTTCCTCTGGGCCAACTTCATGGACATGCACGAGCCTTACTGCCTTCCGCCGCGCCTGGAGCGAACGCTCGTCCCTCCGCCCGGCGGAGCGCGTCGTGTCCACCTCGCCCCGGCCTTCTGCTTCGACGAGGCGCTCGACGAGCGCGACAAGGATTACATGCGAAGCCGGTACGATCTGACGGCGCAGCAAGTGAACAAGGGCATGAACATGCTGCTCGACCGGTGGGCCGCCTGCCGGAGGAAGCGCCCGAGGCTTACCGTCTTCGTCAGCGATCACGGAGAGGAGTTCTGGGACCACGGGACCGACATCCGCAACGAGTCCTACGACGCCCGCGGCGTCTCCCACGGGCACACGCTCTTCGGCGAGCTGATCGACGTCCCTTGGATCGTCCACTGGCCCCAGGCCGGCGTGCGCCCCGCGAGGATCGGCGGACTCGCGAGCACGGTGGATATCGTGCCGACGCTTGTGGATTTGCTGGCCCTCACGGAGGACACGCGGCGGCTGCCGGGAGTCTCGCAGGCGCGCTCGATCACCGCCGGGGCCGCGGCGGCCGACGCGGGCCGGATCGTCTTCGCCGACTCCAACTACTATGGCGCCCCGCGACAGGCGGCGATCTCGGCTACGCACAAGCTCCTCCATTGCCCCGAGACCGGCGAGGCGCAGCTCTTCGCGTGGGGCGAGGGCGACCCGAAGGAGAAAACCGACCTCGCGAAGTCGCCCGGGCACAAGCCCGTCGCGGAAAAACTCGCCGCCGCGCTCGATCGATGGAACGCCGAACTCGCCGACGCCTCGCCCGAGGCGGACCTGGACGAGGAAGAGAAGAAAGTCGTCGCCGCGCGGCTGAAAGCGTGGGGCTACCTGTAACAAGGCGAGCGCCGCGGCCTCACACGCCAAACCCGATTCGCAAAGGAGTCGGGTTCGTAAAGACCCCAATACCCCGATAACCGTCCCGTCATGACGCTTCCGGCGCATCTCATCCGCCTCACACCGCCGATTTCGGACTGGCGCGACGGGGCCGAGGCATATACAATAGCCGAGACGAAGGACGCTTACCGAGGGGAATCATGAGGGACTGGGCGCGAATCCTGATGGCGGCACTTCTGCCCTGCATCGCGGCGCTCGCCGGGTGCAGCATGTTCGACGCATGGGACAAGACGGAGCCTCCTCCGCAGCCGGAGCGAACGCTCGCGCAGAACCCGGTTGAGCCGCCGAAACGCGTGGCGCGAGTGAGTCCGCCGCCGACCGCGGATCGTACGGCTACGTCGGCGACGCCCCCGGCCGACGAGCGAGAGGCGGCGCACTTCAAGGCACTGATGGGCTCGGCTCTGACGAAGGTGCTCGACGCGAGCGACATGACCTGCCGGCTCGTGCGCGTGGAGATGGTGAACGGGGTCGTGCAGAAGGAAGAGGTGCTCGAGTTCCGCCAGCGGTTCAACCCGCAATCGCTGCGGCTGAAGTGGGTGGGGGAGCGTAACCGCGGCCGCGACCTGATCTACGTCAAGGGGCAGAACGACGACAAGGTGATGGTGAAGGAGCCCGGCCTCGCGAGCGTCTTCTCGGGCGGCAAGCCTGTTCTGCTCCCGCTCGACAGCCCGCTCCTGAAGGCCCAGTCGCGCTACGCGCCCGACGTCGCCGGCTACAATAATCTCGTGAAGCGCATCGCCGGGCTTTACAAGGACGCGCGGTCGCTGGGCCTGGCCTGGGTCGCGGAGCGTCCGTCCGAGATGGTCGCCGGGCGCCGGCTGCAGACCTTCGAATTGACGTTCGAGTCCGTCCTCCTCGACGTCGACGTCAAGCGCATCCTCATCACCTTCGATGTCGCCGATTCGCTTCCCGTCCACACGATCACCTACGACGCGAAGAATCGCCTCGTCGAGGATTACGACTGGCAGCACGTGCGCCTCAACGCGGGCCTGACCGACGCGGATTTCCGGTTCGAGACGGACAAATGAAGGTCCAGCACGTCACGGCGCGGCGGGTGCGCGTGCCGCTCAAGAACCCCTTCCGCACGGCCGAACTCGAGCGCAAGGAGTCCGAGAGCGTCGTCGTCGAACTGACGTTCGAGGACGGCGCCTCGGGGTTCGGCGAGGGCGTCCCGCGGACCTACGTCACCGGCGAAACCCCCGAATCGTGCCTCGCGTTCCTCCGCGCCGAGGCCCCCGCGCTCATCGGCCGCACGGCCACCAGCTTCGCCGAAACCGCCGCGATCGCCGAAAGCATCGGCTTCGGCCCCGACCCCGGCCGGCCGCAGTGCGCCGCGAGGGCCTCGCTCGAACTCGCGCTCCTCGACGCCGCGGGAAGGCACTTCGCCGTCTCGCTCTCCTCGCTCGTCAGCGCCATTCCGGACCTCGCCTCGATCGCATGCCGTCGCGAAGACGTGCGCTACGGCGTCGGCATTTCGGCGGATTCCGGGGCGCTCAAGGCGTGGGGCTACCGGCTCTACGGGTTCCGCGACGCCAAGCTCAAGATCGGCGCCGACCCGAAGCACGACCTCGACCGCGTCGCGCGCGTGCGCAGGGCGCTCGGCAAGGGCGTCGACCTGCGCGTGGACGTCAACGGAGCGTGGTCGCCGAAGGACGCGGCCCAGCGAATGGCGGCGCTGCGCGCGCTCGGCGTGTCGTTCGTCGAGCAACCGGTGTCGCGCGACGAGGCGTTCGCGTTCGCGACGATGCGCCCGGCGGAAGGGCCGCCGGTGATCCTCGACGAGTCGCTCGTCGGCATGCGCGACGCCCAGACGGCATTCGAGTATCGCTCCGGCGACGCGTTCAACCTGCGCGTCTCGAAAAACGGCGGGCTGATCCCGCTGATGCGCCTGGCGAAGTTCGCGCTCGAACGGCGCATGGGCATCGTGCTCGGATGCCACCCCGGCGAGACGGGCATCCTCTCGGCCGCCGGTCGCGCGGTCGCCTGCTCGGTGCGCAACTTCTTCTTCCTCGAAGGCAGCTACGACCGCCACATCCTAGCCGAGAGCGTCATCGACGAGGACATCACCTTCGGCCGCGGCGGCCACGCCCGACGCCTCACCGGCCCCGGACTCGGCGTCACCATCCGCCGTGACCGGCTCGACGCGCTCACGGTCGAGAAAGTCGAGATCGCCTGAGAGGCGGGGAATCCCCATGACCGCAAATCCCGACGGCATCATCCGCAGCTTTCCCATGCGCGATGGGGCGGAGCTGTATTTCCGCGGGTGGCCGGTGGAGAACGCACGGGGCACGGTGGTCGTCATCCACGGCATCCAGAGCCATTCGGGGTGGTACGCCGGGACGTGCGCGAGGCTGGCGGAGGCGGGATACGAGACGATGGCGCCGGACCGGCGGGGCTCGGGGCTCAACAAGACCCAGCGGGGCGACGCCACTCGTTGGACCGTGCCGGCCGACGACCTCGTCGAGATCATCGACGATGCCCACCGCCGCATCGCGCGGCCGGTGCACCTCGTCGCAATCTCGTGGGGCGCGAAGCTCGCCGTCGCGGCGTGCATCCGCCGGCCGGGGCTTGTCGAATCGCTGGCGCTCATCGGCCCCGGCCTCGTCCCGCAAGTCGACGTGGCCTTCGGCGAGAAACTCCGCGTGCTCCTGGCGCTTCCCGCGAACCCGTGCAAACTCTTCGACGTTCCGCTCGGCGACGCGAGGCTCTTCACCGAAAACCCCGAGCGCGTGGCGTTCATCGAGAACGACCCGCTGTCGCTCCGCAAAGTCACCGCGCGCTTTCTCTTCCAGACGCGGATGCTCGACCGATTCGTCCGCCGCCATGCGCACGCGATGCGGACGCCCGCGCTCGTGATGCTCGCGGGCAAGGACCGCATCGTCGACAACGACCGCACGCGCGATCTCTTCGGGCGGTTCGCCCCCCTGAAGCGCGAGGAACTCGTCTATCCCGAGGCCTCGCACACGCTCGAATTCGAGCCCGACCCCGAGCCGATGCGGCGGGATCTTGTGCGTTGGCTCGATGAAAGGAGCAACGTTCATGCCTGAGACCGTCGGCGTCGTCTACTTCTCGCAGACGTGCAACACGGAGAAGGTCGCCCAGGCGATCGCCCGAGGGCTCGAAGCGTCGGGCGCGAAGGCGGAGTTGCTGCGCCTGGAATCGACCGCCCCTGCATCACTGGCGCGTTTCGATTTCATCGGCCTCGGGGCGCCCAGCTTCTACTTTAAGCTGCCGTTCAACGTGAAGTGGTTCATGAAGGCCATGCCGCGGATGGACGGAAAGCACGCGTTCGGGTTCCTCACCGACGGCGGGCACCCCGGCCTCGCGCTGAGCGAGATGAAGCGGCGATTCGCGCGCCGGGGCATGGCGATGGTGGACGCGTTCCGCTGCCTCGGCGTGGACACGTATCCGCCGTTCATCGGGACCGGGCGTCAGGCGGGGCATCCGGACAAGGAGGACCTGGCCGCCGCGGAGTCGTTCGGCCGCGGGCTCCTGTCGCGGCGCGACCGCATCACGGCGGGGGCGAAGGAACTGGCGCCGCACTTCCCGTTCCAATACGACAAGTACGCCACGCTCGGACGCATCCTCACGCGGCCGATGGTGACGATCATCTCTCCGATCAAGCGCGTGAATGCCGCGAAATGCACGAAGTGCGGCCTCTGCGCGAAAGAGTGCCCGACGAAGAACATCCGCCTCGCCCCGACGCCGCGGTTCGCATGGCGATGCGTCTATTGCTACTGGTGCGAGCGCGTCTGCCCGGTCCATGCCATCGAGTGCGACTGGACGCGCATGAAGCGCCGGCTCAGCAAGACCATCGAGGACGAGGATCACCCCGCCTGATGCCCCCGGCTGAAAGCCGGCCTCTGCGCTCTTAGCCCCATCAGGGGCGTCTGGTGACAGCCTCGGGCGCAAGGGTCTGTTGCCCAATTCGCCCGGACGACGATTCATCATCGTGTGTGCCACTGGTCCCGACGCGTCGGGATCCGCCAGTGTGTTTTTCCGCATTCGCAAGAGCACTGGCGGGCAAGCCGCCAGTGGCACACGTTCAGAAAGCGGCTTTCACCAATTGAGCAACAGGCCCTTGCGCCCGAGGCGACCACCAAACGTCCCGATAAATCGGGACTCAGGATGACGGCAAGAAGAGAGACCGGAGGCTGGAATCACGCGTGACGGTCGGCGTCGTAGCGGGTCTCTTTCCACACGATGGTGCCGGGCATGAAACAGCGGAGCATCGCGGCCCAGAGGAGCGCGAAGCAGAGCAGCCCGGCGGGGAGGTTGAAGAGCGTCCAGCCGGCGCCGCTGCGCGAAAGCGTGTGAAGCTTCGCCATAAGCGCGAGCATCACCGCCAGTTCGGCCGCCGAAAGAGCGAAGAGCACCCACGTCGCCGCGGGCGCCGGCCCCATCGCCACCTCCGCCGCGGTCCAGAGGAGCGTCGCATACGGCAGCAGCGAGAAGATCGCGAGCGCCACGGCCGAGAGCCCCAGGCGCGCCGGCTCGGCACGGTAGCCCGAGTAATAGATGCGCGTCCAGCCGCGCCAGATGTCCGAGAAAGTCGGGTACATCCTCACCGCGGCGGCGTCAAACCCATAGCCCACAACGAGGCGCCGGCCGGATTCCTTGACGTGGTGCGCGAACGCCACGTCCTCGAGGAGCGCCTCGCGCACGGCCTCGTGGCCGCCGATGGCGCGGTAGGCTTCGGCGCGGAAGATGAGGATCTGCCCGTTGGCGAAGGCCTCGGGTCGGCGCGGGTCGTTCACCCGGCGCACGGGATAGCGCACCGTGAGGATCGCCCCCGCCAGCACGCGCACGGTCTTTTCCCAAAACGACGTGCTGTCGAGGCGCAGGAAGAGGCTCAGAAGGTCGGCGCGGTCGTCGACGAGCCGCCGGACCAGCGCGGTGAGCGCGCCCGGGTCGAGCGCAACGTCGGCGTCGAGGAAGACCAGCACGTCGCCTTTCGCCTCGCGCGCGGCGCGGTGGAGCGCGTAATTCTTGCCGGTCCAGCCCTCGGGAAGCGTCTCGGACTCGATGAACCGCACCCGCGCGTCGCGCCCCGCATAGTCGCGGACGATGGCCGCCGTGTCGTCGTCCGAGCGGTCGTCGACGACGAGCACCTCGAAGCCGGGGTAATCCTGCGAGAGGATGGAGTCGAGGCAGCGGGCCACGTTGCGGGATTCGTTGCGGACGGGAACAAGGATCGAGACGAAGGGCGCCGGCTCGGGAGGCTTCGCCCCGGAAACGGCGACGACGAAGGGCGCGGTGCGGCGCTCGCGGTAGAAGGCAAAAAAGCGCGACGCCCACACGATCAGCACCAGCGCGCCCACGATGATCAGCGCCGTGGTCACTCTATCCTCCGCAACGTCCCCCGCAACGCAGGATGCACGCGTCGTGCGACGGCTCGATGGTTTGTCCCGGCTCGACAACGAGGAAGTCCTCGCCGCTCCACCGGCCTTCGAGCAGGTCCTTGAGGAGCTTCCAGTCGCCCGCGACGCGCTCGAACGACCAGCCGTTGGCCTTCGCTTCCTCCTCGCTCCGCCTCACGTACCCGGCGTCGGCCGCCAGGCCCATGTCGATGTAGGTCAATCGCGAGTAGCTCGACTTCCATCCGCCGAGCGTGTCGAAGACGTACTTCGCGTTCTCCTCGCCGTATTTCTCGACGAGTTCCTGATAGGTGCGGTTGGGGCCGAGCTGGTCGTGGATCTCGCCTTCCTCGTCGCCGGCGTAATCGCGCTCGCACCAGCCGCTCGTGCGGAAGTAGGTGCCGGGGTGCGTGTCGAAGTATTCCTGGTATCGCGCTCGCGAGCCGAGGAAGAAGGTGATGCAGTCGTGCGCCCGCGGGATGACAAGCTTCGTGCGCGTGGCCTTCACGCCCGCGAGGCCGTTGTTGCAGAGCGCGTACCCGAGCACCGTGGCCTCGTATTTCTCGATGTCGACCGCGTCGACGGCCTGCTGGACCCCGGCGCGCATCTTCTCGGCGCCGAGGTTGTGCAGCCCCTTGCGCAGGAAATCGAAGTCGACGACGAGCGGGGAATTCGCCGCGACGAGGCAGGCCTCGCGGAAGACGATCTCGCAGAAGATGCCGCGGACCCTCATCGACTCGGCCCGCCTTCCGCGCCCGGCAGGCGCCTGAGACTCAGCACGAGTTCCACCTCGCCGCGCGGTACGCCCGTAAGACGCGCGATCTCGAGATCCGTCTTGCCGGAGTCCGCCAGGCGCAGGATCTCGCGCTCCTGGGCCACACGGCGGGCGGCTTCCTCCGTATTCTGCAGGACAGGCATTCCTGCCTGTCCTGAGGGCGGCTTGTTTTCAAGCGCCTTCAGCGCCTCGATCCTCCGATCCGCGTCCTCGATGAGCTTATTGAGCACCGCCGTCTTCGTGTCGATCATCGCGTTGATGTCGCGCGACGTCTCCTGAAGCTCGACGAGCAGCTCGTCCATTCCCTTGCGAAGCTCCTCGCGCGCCGCGGCCTTTTCGACGGGCGAGTCCGCCGCGCGTTTCTGCATCGCGGCCCGCCGGCGCAGCACGAAGACGACGATCACGATGCCCGCGACGAGCAGGCAGAAGAGGAGCGCCGGGTCGTTGAAGATGCCTTCGGCGAGCACCGGCGCAAGACCCGTCATCGCTTGCGCCTCCCGCCCAGGAGTCCCGCCGCGGCCCCGCGGGCCGCATCCATGACGACGCGCACCGCGACGCCGTGCTTCGCCGCCGCGCGCTTTGCGTCTTCGTATTCGGGCGCCACCGTGACGGCGCGCCCGCCGAGCCGGCCGATCTTGACCGTCAGCTCGCCGAAGCGCGTCTTCACGCGCGCGAACTCCCGCGCCAGCTTCGAGCGGTCGGCCTCCCACGAGCGCACGCCGAAGGTCGTCGTCTCGCGGAAGAGGATTTCCTCGGCCTTCGCCCGCAGCGACTCGGGGACGATCGCGCAAAGCTTCGTCGCGGGGCGGCTCTTCTTCATCTGGATGGGCTCGGCCCAGACGTCGAGCGCGCCCGCCTCGAAGAGGCGTTCGAAGACGGCCTCGAACACCTGCGGCGACAGGTCGTCGATATTGGTTTCAAGCACGCGCACGCGGTCGCGCTCGGGGGATTCGCCTGTTTCCCCGATGAAGACGCGAAGGAGGTTGGCCTGTCCTTCGAGTTCGCGCGAGCCCGCGCCCCAACCGACGCGCTCGACCGTCATCGAAGGCATCGCGCCGAAGGAATCCGCGAGCGTCGTGAGAATCGCCGCGCCCGTGGGCGTCGTCAGCTCGGCCTCAACGTCGCTTGAGGCGATGGGGAATCCCTTGAGGAGCATCGCGGTCGCGGGCGCCGGGACGGGGAGCCGCCCGTGGGCGCAATCAACGAACCCGTGCCCGGTCGGGATGGGCGCGGCGACGATGCGCTCGACCCCGAGCCGCGCGAGGCCCGCGCAGGCGCCGACGACGTCGACGATTGCATCGACCGCGCCGACCTCGTGAAAGTGAATCTCCTCGATGCCGACGCGGTGGACCTTCGCCTCCGCTTCGCCCAGCCGCTGGAACACGGCGGACGCGTCGCGCTTCACCGCGGAGTTCAGCTTGCTCTTCGCGATGATGCCGAGGATGTCGCTGAGGTGCCGGTGTCCGTGGTCGTGATCGTGATGATGCTCGTGCTCGGTGAGGATAACGTCGAGCTTCGTGCCGCCGATACCCGAGCGCGTGACCTTCCGCGCGCGCAGGCGGAAGCCGTCGAGCCGGAGCGCCGCGAGGTCCTTCTTGAGATCGGCAAGCGGCAGCCCGGCGTCGACGAGCGCGCCGAGGGTCATGTCGCCGGAGATGCCGCTGAAGCAGTCGAAATAGATGGTTTTCATAGCGTGAGTTTTAGCCGATTCGCGGCGCGTTCGCAAGCGAAAACGGACTCAC
>JBBIVY010000013.1:0-35031 GCA_037439485.1 Planctomycetota bacterium
GACGACGGCGCCGGACACAGGCTCAGCATGAAGGACCTGCTGGGATACTTCGTCCGACGGGGCTCGATGCGCGTGTCGGACCTGCACCTCAAGGTGAATTCGCCGCCGGTCTACCGGATCGACGGCGAGCTGGCGCCGCTGAAGTCGCCGCCGCTGGACCGGCCCACCGCCGAAGCGCTCGTCGGTTCGCTCCTCAGCGACGAGCAATTGCGCGAGATGGAGGCCCGGCGGGCGGTGGACGCGTCGCTGATGGACGAAGCGATGCAGTTCCGCATCAACTGCTTTCACGACTCCGACGGCCCCTCCGCCGCGATCCGGGCGCTCGACGCGAAGCCCGTCGATGTGGAGAAGATCGGCTTTCCCAACGCCGTCTGGCTCGACATCGTCCGCAAGGCCCACGGGCTGGTCCTCGTCACGGGCATCACGGGCGCCGGCAAGTCCACGACCATCGCCTCGCTCATCCAGCGCATCGCCGAGACGCAGTGCTCGCGCATCATCACGCTCGAAGACCCCATCGAGTACCGCCTGACGAGCTCCAAATCTCTCATCTCGCAGCGCGAGATCGGCCGCGACGTCCCGAGCTTCGAGCGCGGGCTTCGCGATTGCCTCCGCGAGGACCCGGACGTCATCTTCGTCGGCGAGATGCGCGACCGCGAGAGCGCCACGTGGACCCTGACCGCCGCCGAGACCGGGCACCTCGTCTTCTCCACGCTGCACACCCGCGACATCCGCGGCTCCATCACGCGCATCCTCGACATGTTTCCCCCCGGCCAGCAGGATGAGATCGCCAACCAGCTCTCGCTCGGCCTCTCGCACATCCTCTCGCAGAAGCTGGTGCCCCGCGCCGACGGTGAGGGCCGCGTCGTGGCCATGGAGATCGCGAACAACACCTACGCCTTTTCAAACCTCATCCGCCTGCGCAAGGTCGAGCAGATGTACACCACGCTTCAGACCCGCACCAAGGACATCCCCGAAGAACGCATGATCACCATGGAACGCTCCCTCGCCCTCCTCGTCCACTCCGGCGTCGTCACCCGGCAGGAAGCGGAGAAATGGGCCAATCACCCCACCGCCCTCGCCGACGAACTGGCGCAGTTCGACGAGGCAAAGTGACCGCCTCGTCCGACAACTTCTTCATTTTCGTGCATTTGTGCCCATTTACGGGTATACTATTAAAAAGGACTTCCTGCGTGCCCTCCGGGCGCACGAAGCCGCCGGGGTGGAGAGGCACTTACGCAGGCGTCTCATAGAAAAGGATGCGCTTCGATGGCGAAGAATACGCTGAAGAACGCAGTTCGTCGGGCCGCGGCGGCGATGGTGGGAAGGCCTGTGACGCCGGACGAGATTGACCGCATCATGGTGCGCATCGAGAATGGCGCCGGAGGCAGCCGCGAACGGGCCCTGACGGCCCTCGGCGATTTCGCCCAGATCCCCCGCGATAACCTCATGAAACTCGAGGCCTCGGAGGGCGTCGAAAAGGCGATCGAGGACCTCAAGAAGGCGCTCGACAAGGCGGATGCCACGCCCCAGTGATCCGGCCTCTCGCCGAAATCACATGCACGCCGTCTTCGGCCACACCGAATGCCCCCAGTGATAGCGGACGCAGTCGCAGCAGATACCGTGCCGGGGGCAATCGCTCTCGCTGCAGGGACAGGCGGCCCTGTTCCGAGCGCGGTTCGCGCAGGCGATGTGCGCATTTGTGGGACAGGCATTCCTGCCTGTCGATGACGGGACAGACAGGGATGTCTGTCCTACTCCTGCCGGACGCGGCGACTTCATGCACGCCGTCGGCTTGCCGCGCGAGGCGTGATTGGCCATACACTCGCAGCAAATCGCATGGCGCTCGCAGGTCAGGTTCGCGCAGGGACACTGCTTCGAGTTCACGTCGTAGTTCGGGCATTCCGCAGGTTTCGTTGCCATCTTGTTGTAGGGGCACGGCATGCCGTGCCCGCAGACTCCATGGGCAAAGTAACGGGGCGGACGACTGGCCGTCCGCCCCGGAAATACATCAACAACAAGACGGGCATCCCGACGCGTCGGGACCGTGCCCCTACTTAAGCGCAATCGCCTCCGCCATCGCCTCGTCCAGAACGGTAATGCCTTCGAGCACCTGCTCTTTCGTCGTGGTCAGCGGCGGCGCAATCTTGATCGTCGATCCGCCGACCGGGGCAAACATCAGCAGGCCCTTGTCGATGCAGAGCCGCACGGCCTCCCACGCGAGGTCGCCGTCCTTCTCCTTGCGGTTCGAAGACTTGACGATCTGCACGCCCGCGACGAGCCCCTTGCCGTGGACGCAGCCGACGACGTCGGAATACTTCTGAGCGATGCCCTCCAGCCCATCGAAGAGCACCCGGCCCACCTTCTCGGCGTTCTTCCAGAGCCTTTCCTTCGTGATGATGTTGAGGTTCGCAAGCGCCGCCGCCGCGCATACCGGCGAGCCGGTGTGGGTGCTGGTCATCTCGTTGGGGCCGTAGAGGTCCATGATCTCCGGCTTGCCGAGCACGGCGGAAAGCGGCAGCGACCCGGACACGCCCTTGCCGCAGCAGAAGATGTCGGGCACGATGCCATAATGCTCGAAGCCGAACAGCTTGCCCGTGCGTCCGAACCCGGCCTGCACCTCGTCGCAGATCATGACGATCTCGTTGGCCGTACACCATGCGCGTAGCTTCTGCATGAACTCCGCGGGGGCGAAGTCCGCTCCGCCACCCTGGTAGGTCTCGGTGATGACTCCGGCGATGGTCTCCGGGGTCTTGCCGGCCTTGGCGACGGCATTGAGGAAGAACTCGAACGACGTGTCTTCCTGCCAGTAGCCGTCCGGGAACGGCACCTGGACCATGTCGGGGTCGACGTTGATGATCCAGTTCTTGAGCGCCGGAGTGCCGCCCATCATCTGCGCGCCCATCGTGCGGCCGTGGAACGCCTTTGTGAACGACACGATACCGATCTTCTTCGTGCCGCCGACCTTGATGCCGTGCGTGCGGGCCAGCTTCAGCGCGCACTCGGTCGTCTCGGCGCCGGTGGTGATGAGGAAGCACTTGTCCAGCCCCTTCGGAGCCATCTTCACGAGCTTCTCCACCAGCAGGCTGCGCGTTTCAGTCGGGAAGCAATAGGTCGCCAAGAGCGGCTTCCTCGCCTGATTCACCACCGCGTCGACGATCTCCTTGCGGCCGTGGCCGGCGTTCGCGACGAGCACGCAGCTCGACCAGTCGAGCCACTTGTTGCCCCAGGCGTCATAGACGTGCTCGCCGACGGCGCGGTCCCACACAATGGGCGGCTGGCCGGACATGGAGAGCGGCTCGTATTTGCGCAGGCGCTTGAGGATGGGCAGGGACTGCGGGACCGGGATACTCGTCTTGATCACGCGGTTCTTCGTCTTCACGGGCTTCACGGGTCTTGGAGTCAGCGGGAACTCTTTCGCCATCTCTCACCTCGTCGAATGGGACACCAGGTCGTCCCGGGGAACCGGGATGCCGCCGATTACGCCTCGGCAGAACACGTCAGGTTATCGCGCCAAGAGGCCCAAGTCAAGCGATTTGTGCAGCCCTCCCGTCGCCCTAACCGCTTGACAGGCAGGGCCTTGCGACCTACAATCCGATTGCACGTAGGTCAGACATTCCTGTCTGACCCGCTCGGGACAGGCAGGAATGCCTGTCCTACGAGGAAAGAGAAACGCCTATGACCGTCGCGCATCCGTGGCTCCTGCTCCTCTTACTCCCGGCGGCGGCCGTCGTCTGGCTGACGCTGAGGGGCCGGGGATATTCGCGCGGGCGGTTCGCCTTCCTGGCGGCGCTCCGGATGCTCCTCGCCGCCTGCGCGATGCTCGCCGTGGCGGGAATCGCCATTCACCTCCCCTCCCCCGAGCGGCACGTCGTCTTCCTCATCGACGATTCCCCCAGCTTCGCCGACCGCGCGCCCTCCGCCGAGGCGCTTGTGCGGGAACGCATCAAGACGCTCGGGCCCGACGACGTCGCCACCGTCCTCCACTTCGACCGCGCCGCCTCCGCCGATTCGTCCCGCCGCAAAGAGGATGCAACGAATATTGAGTCGGCGCTCGACGCCGCCGCGGCCGCGATCCCTGACGGACAGCCGGGCGCGGTGTTCCTCCTGAGCGACGGCATCGAGACCGCCGGCGACGCCTCCCGTGCGGCGGTTCGACTCGCCGCCCGAGGCATACCCGTCTACGTGCCGAGGCCGTCGACCACGGCCACGGCCGACGTGCGCGTCTCGTCGCTCCAGGCGCCCCCAACCGCCACGCCCGGCCGCGCGGTGAGGATCACCTGCCGCATCGACGCCACGCGACGCGCGTCGGCGCAGGTCGAGATCTCCCGTCAGGGGAAGGTCGTCGCGCGCGAAACGGTCGCCGTCTCTCCCGACGCGCCGGCAGCCATCACGGCCATCGACACCCCGCCCGGCGAGGGGCTCGCGGTCTACACGGCGCACGTCACATCGGCCGAGGACCGCTTCCCGCAGAATAACTCGCTCTCGGTGAGCGTCTTCGTGACGGGGCCGCCACGCATCCTCTATCTTTCCGGCTACGCGAACGAGACGCCGGCGGAGAGACTCCTGAAATCGCTGAGCACCTTACGTTTCGAACGCGTCGACGCCGCGGGGCTCACGCCCGAGCGGCTCGCGGAGGCGTCCTGCGTCATCATCGAGAACTATCCCGAGGCGAAGCTCGCCGGCCACGCCCCCGAGATCGCCCGGTTCGTCCGCGACGCCGGGGGCGGACTCATCATAATCGGCGGCCCCGGCTCGTTTGGCGAGGGAGGCTACATCGACACGAGCATCGACTCGGTCCTGCCGGTTCACTGCGACCCGCGCGAGGCGGACAAGAAACCCATCGCCCTCGTTGTGCTGCTCGACAGCTCCGGCTCCATGGGCGAATCCGGCGGCGAGAAGATGGAGACCGCCCGCGCCGCGGCGATGCGGACGCTGGCGCACCTCACGCCCGCCGACCTGGCCGCGGTCATCGCCTTCCGCGTCACGCCCGAGGTCGTCATGCCTCTCGGGCCGGTCGGCGACCCGTCCGCCGCCGCAAGACGCCTCGCAGGCATCTCACCCAACGGCGGCACCAACATCTTCCCCGCCATCGACGAGGCGGCGGCGCTGCTTGCGAGCCCCGGAGTGAAGGCTCCGCTGCGGCACGTGCTCCTCCTTTCCGACGGCAAGAGCCTGCGTTCGCCGGGCGACGCGGAGGCCGCCGTCGACCGTTGCCTGAAGGCGGGCATCACGCTTTCGACCGTGGCGACCGGAGCGGATGCGGACGGCGGTCTGCTCAGGAAGCTCGCCCTCGACACGAAGGGCCGGTTCTACGAGGCGAAGAGCATGTCCGACCTCGCCGACCTCTTTCTCGACGACCTGCGGCGCATCGACGGGCCGCTCGTGCGCAAAGGGGCGCTGAACGTCGAGCCCGCGGACGTTTCCGCCCTGCCGGGAGCGCCGGGCGCAGGTCTCCCGACCGTTGCTGCCTATAACCGCGCGCGCCTGCGCGACGGGGCGTCGCTTGTGATGAAGCACGCCGTCGAGGGCGCCGACGAGCCGCTCGTAGCCGTGGGACGCTCCGGCCTCGGTCGCTCGGCTGCAATTACGCTCTCGTTTGACAAGGACTGGGCCGGCGGCCTTTCGGCGTGGCCGGATTGGGGCAGGCTCCTCGTCGCCGCCGTCCGGCACGTCGAGCGCACGCAGCAGAACGCTGCCTTCTCGCTCACCATCACTCGCGAAGGCGGATACTTCGACATCGCCGCGGACGCCGAGGCCGGGACGAGTCTCCTTCCCGCGAAACCCGTTGCCAGGGTTTCCGGCGCCACCGGCCCCGCGGTCGATATCCCCCTCACCCGCACCGGCGCACTCCGCTGGACGGGCGCGCTCCAGACAGAAATCGACAGCGTCGCCACCGTCGCGCTGGTCGATGGCGCGACCGTCCTTGCCTCCACTTACGCTCCCACCGCCTACCCGAGGGAGTTCCGCGCCTTCGCCCCAAGGCTGGACGTGCTCCAGAACATCGCCTCCGTCACCGGCGGACAACTCGTCGACAGCCTCGCCGCCTTCCGCACTGCCGGCGGCCGTGCTCCGACGCGCGAACGGGACGCTACGCTATGGCTCCTCGCCGCGGCGCTCTTCTTCTACTTCATCGAACTCGCGGGCCGTGCCGCAGGAAGGCTGTGAGACAGCCTCATGCGCGTCCGCGAGCGCTTTTCGGCTGGAATTCCTTGCCCTGCCCTGCTAGACTAGCGGGACGCGCAAGGCGCCTGACTTGTTCGGAGACCCTGATGGCCGGAATCTTCAAAGCCTACGACATCCGCGGGGTGGTTCCCACGGAACTCGACGCGAAGACCGCATATCTTATCGGCCGAGCCGTGGCCGTGTTCCTCAACAAGAGCCCGATCCTCGTCAGCCGCGACATGCGCACGTCCAGCCCGGAGATTGCCGCCGCGCTCATCGACGGCATCACCGACAGCGGCCGCGACGTGGTCGATGCGGGGCTCCTTTCGACGGACGCCAACTACTTCGCCATCGGCCACTACGACTACTCCGGCGGCGTGCAGGTCACCGCGAGCCACAATCCGCCGCAGTATAACGGCTTCAAGATATCGCGCGAGCAGGCCCTGCCCGTCTCCTACGAGACCGGCATCGGCGACATCGAGCGCATGGTGAAGGAGAACGTCTTCCCCCCCGCCGCCAGGAAGGGCAAGGTCGGCCAGCGCGACGCCCTCGCCGATTTCGCCGCGCACGTGCTCTCGTTCAGCCGCGGCATCGCGCCGCTCAAGGTGGTCGTGGACGCAGGCAACGGCATGGCCGGGCGCATGATGCCTCCGGTCTTCGGCCGGCTTCCCATCACGACGACGCCGCTCTATTTCGACCTCGACGGACGGTTCCCGAATCACGAGCCCAATCCGCTGAAGGCCGAGAACGTCCGCGCGCTGCAGAAGGAAGTGCTCGATCGGAAGGCCGACATCGGCATCGCGTTCGACGGCGACGCCGACCGCGTGGGCTTCGTGGACGAGAAGGGCGAGATCCTGCCGAACGACCTGGCCGGCGCTCTCATCGCGCGGCAGGTGCTCCAGGAGAACCCCGGCTCGCATATCGTCGTCGACCCGCGGTCGAGCCGCGCCACGAGCGAGGAGATCGTCGCCGCGGGCGGCAAGGCGCAGATCGAGCGCGTGGGTCATTCCTACATGAAAGCCACGATGCGCCGGCTCAAGGCGCCGTTCGGCCTGGAGCTTTCCGGGCACTTCTACTTCCGCGACAACTTCTACGCCGACAGCGGCGCCATCGCGATGATGTGCATGCTCAATCTGCTGAGCCGCGAGCGCAAGCCGTTCTCCGAGATCGCCCGGCCGCTCAGGCGCTACTCGACGACGGGCGAGGTGAATTACGAGGTGCCGGACAAGGACGCGAAGATCGAGGAGATCGCGAAGACGTTCCGCGACGGCCGACAGACGCGCATCGACGGCATCACGGTGGATTACGACGACTGGTGGTTCAACGTGCGCAAGTCGAACACGGAGCCGCTCTTGCGGTTGACGCTCGAAGGCAACACCCCCGAGGCGCGCAACAAGGGACTCGCCCGAATCGAGCCGCTCCTCGGCAAGCGCGCGAAGCATTAGACTCCCCTCTCCCTTCGAAAGAGGGATCTGCTGTTTTGTCCCCTCTCCCTCCGGGAGGGAGCAGGGCGAGGGCGAACGCGGGCGACTTGGCGGCGCCCTCCCGCGTCTCCCTCACCCTACCCTCCCCCGAGGGGGGAGGGAGTGAAGAGACGAAGAAGCACTGACCGATTCCGGGGACTCCATGCGCCGCGAGACGAGAACGATACGCCTGGGTGGCCTCCTCATCGGCGGCGGCAATCCCGTCTCCGTGCAGGGGATGACGAAGGTCCACACGACCGACGTCGCGCTCACGGTGGCGCAGGCGAAGGAAATGATCGCCCGAGGTTGCGAGGTCGTCCGCGTCGCGGTGCCCCGGGAGGAGGACGCGCGCGCCATCCGCGGAATCCGCGCGGGCATCGCCCCCGTTCCCGTCGTCGCCGACATTCACTTCGACCACAACCTCGCCCTCGCGGCGCTTGCCGCCGGGGCCGACGGCATCCGCATCAATCCCGGCAACATGCGCGACATGGACGCCGTGGCCGACGTCGTGCGCGCGGCGAAGAACGCAGGCGCCTGCATCCGCATCGGCGTCAACTCCGGCTCCATCCGCCCGCGCACGGCCGGCGCCTCGGCGGATGAGTTGAGCGAAGGGCTCGCCGAATTGATGGCCCAGAAGACGCTCGAATATCTCGAATTCGTCGAGGGCCTCGGCTTCACCAACGTCAAGCTCTCGCTCAAGGCCTCCGACGTGCCCACGACCCTCCGCGCCACGCGCCTCGTGGCGGCCGAGTGCGACGCCCCGCTTCACCTGGGGATCACCGCGGCCGGACCGCCGCACTCTTCGATCGTCCGCTCGGCGATCGGCATCGGCGCGCTTCTCGCCGAAGGCATCGGCGACACGATCCGGGTCTCGATGACCGGCTCGCCCGTCGAGGAGATCGTCGCCGCGCACGACATCCTCGACGCGCTGGAGCTTCGCCGGCTCGACCGGCCGCGCATCCTCTCCTGCCCCACCTGCGGCCGCTGCGACGTCGACATCGTCAAGGTCGTGGAGGAAGTCGAGCGGCGAATGCCCTCCGACGCCCCCGCGGTTACGGTGGCGGTCATGGGCTGCGTGGTCAACGGCCCCGGCGAGGCGGCCGACGCCGACGTGGGCCTCGCGGGGGGCAAGGGGTTCGGGTATCTTTTCATCAAGGGCAAACAGGTCCGGCGCGTCGAAGAATCCGAAATGGTGGACGCGCTCATCGCCGAGGTCATGAAGCTCAAGGGGTAATCGACCGGTGCCACCAAAACGCGTCGCCATTCTGGGTTCCACCGGCTCCATCGGCAGGAGCGCTCTCGACGTGGCGCGCTCGCTTCCGGGCCGGCTCGAAGTCCACGCTCTCGCCGCGCGCGACCGCTGGCAGGAGATGGCCGAGCAGGTCCACGCCTTCAAACCGAAGGTCGTCGCGCTCTGGTTCGAGGAGGCGGCCGACCGGCTCAGCTCCGCGCTCAAGGGCTCCGGCGTCAAGGTGCTCGCCGGCGAGGAAGGCGTGTGCGAAGTGGCCGCGATGGGCGAGAACGACATCGTCCTTTCGGCCATCGTCGGCGCGGCGGGGCTCAAGCCGACGCTGGCCGCCATCCGCGCGCGAAAGCCGGTGGCGCTGGCCAACAAGGAGACCATCGTCATGGCGGGGGAACTCGTCATGCGCGAGGCCGATCGTCACGGCGTGCGCATCCTGCCGGTCGATTCGGAGCACTCGGCGATTTTCCAGGCGATGCAGTCGGGGCGCCATTCGGAGATCGCGCGCATCCTCATCACGTCCTCCGGCGGGCCGCTGCGCCGCATGGCCGCGTCGGACATCGCGCACGTCACGCCGAAGCAGGCGCTCAATCACCCGACGTGGCAGATGGGACCGAAAGTCACCGTCGACAGCGCCACGCTGATGAACAAGGCCCTCGAACTCATCGAGGCGCACTATCTCTTCGCGATGCCGGTAAACAAGATCGACGTGGTGATCCACCCGGAATCAATCGTCCATTCGCTCGTGGAGTTCGTCGACGGCTCGGTCGCCGCGCAGCTCGGGATGCCCGACATGCGCGCGCCGATTCAGTATGCCCTGATGTGGCCCGACCGCGTCGAGGGCCCGGCGCCGAAGCTCAACCTCGCGCAGGTGGGCGCGCTCCACTTCGAGACCCCGGACGTCGAGCGGTTCCCGGCCATCGCCCTCGGCGCCGAGGCCGCCCGGCGCGGAGGCACCGCCCCCGCCGCGCTCAACGCCGCCAACGAGGTCGCCGTCCAGGCCTTCCTCGACGGCCGCCTCTCCTTCCCCTCCATCACGAGGATCACCTCCGAGGTGATGCACAGCCATCGCTTCCTGGAACACCCCGCGCTCGACGACGTCCTTCACGCCGACAGCGCCGCCCGCGCCGCCGCCGAGGAGCGCGTCGCATCGGAGCGCAAGCGCTGACGTCCCACAGCGCATTCAGCCGGGGAACTGCTTCTCAAAATCGGACACGAGGAGCCGGCTGAAAGGCGGGGTGGCGCCGTGCATGCCGGCGACGTAGGCGCCGCAGAGGTTGGCAAAGCGGGCCATCTCGCGCAGCGACGCGCCTTCGAGGAACTTGACGAGCAATCCCGCCGAGAACGCGTCCCCCGCCCCCACCGTGTCCTTCACCCTCACCCGGAAGCCCGGCGAGATGATGCGGTCGTGGCGCGTCTGGAGGATGCAGCCGTCGGCCCCGCGCGTGAGGCAGACGATCTCCATGTGGTAGGTGTTGATGAGGGTTGAGATGAACTCCTCGTCGGACATGCGCTCCGCCCCCAGAAGCGTGCGCGCGATGAGAAACTCGGCCTCGTTGATCTTCAGGATGTCGGCCTGAAGGCAGCACTGCCTCAGCAGTTCGGCGCTGTAGTGCGTCCCCCGCAGGTTGACGTCGAGCAGCACCAGCGCGTGCTCGTCTCGCGCGATCTCCACAAACGCATCGATCGTTTCGCGGGCCTTCTCCGTCCGTTGCGCGAGCGTCCCGAAGCACACGGCGTCGCTCCGGTGGGCCAGGTCGCTGAAGGCCGAGGTCATCTCGAGGCGGTCCCACGCGACGTCCTCGACGATCTCGTACGTGGCGTTTCCCGCAACGTCGAGCTTCACGTTCACGGTGCCCGTCGGCCGCTCGGGGTCTTCCTGCACGCAGTCCGCGGTCATCCCCGCCGCGGGAAGGACGTCCTGCCGCAGCCTGCGCCCGCGCTCGTCGCGCCCGACGCGGCTGGCGATGACGCCCTCCATGCCGAGACCCTTGGCGTAGTACGCGAAATTGAACGGCGCCCCGCCCGCGACCTCGCGATCCGCGAAGAGGTCGTAGAGAATCTCGCCTATGCCGACGATGGTGAACTGGTCTTTCATGATCCCCGTCCCGTCTTCGCGTCCCCCGGCAGCAGGTCCGGGCGGTTCTCCCGGAACCATATGGCCGTCTTGCGCAGCGCGTCTTCGCTGTCGAACGCCGGCGACCACCCGAGCACGCGCTTCGCCTTCGACACATCGAACGTCAGGTGCGTCGCCATGAACTTGTAGCGGAACCGGTTAAGCCTCGGCGGCTCCGCAGCCCCGGTCAGCTTCGCCATCCCTTCGAATACCGGCACGAACGCCCGGGCGAGCCATCGCGGCACCGACTTCGCGGGCCGCTTGTAGCCCATCTCGTCGCACAATATCTCGACCAACTGCCTCCGCGTGACCGACCGGCCGTCGGTGATGATGAACGACTCCCCCGCCGCCCCCTCGGCGTCGGCGGCGCGCACGCACGCCTCGACGAGGTGCAGCACGTAGACCGGCGTGATCGGCCTCTCGCCCCGATCCACGTAGGCGAACTTCCCCTCGCGCAGCACCGAGCAGAGCCGCGGGAAAAACTGCCGGTCGCGGGGTCCGTAGATGTAGGGAGGCACGAGCGTCACCACTTCGAGCCCCGTCTCGCGCGCCACGTCGCGCACCGCGCGGGCGCACGCGATCTTCGCGTGATTGTAGTTGTCGCCCGTCTCCACGAACGGCGTCGTCTCGTCGATGTCCACCTGGTCGCCGTTGCCGTAGACCGCGAGCGACCCGATATGCACCGCCCGGCGAACCCCGGTCTTGTGCGCGGCATCCAAGACGTGGCGGACGCCCTCAACATTGACCGCGAGCATCTTCTCCAGCGGAGCCCAGTCGTCGACGAACGCCGCGCAGTGGAAGACGCGGTCGGCGCCCTGCATCCCCGCGGCAAGGACGGCGGCGGACTGCGTGATATCGCCCCGAACCGTCTCGGCCCCGAGGGCCTTGAGCGCGGAGTCGTCGCTCCCCTCGCGGACGAGCGCCCGGACGGCCCAGCCGTCCGCGCGCAACCGCTCGACCAGGTGCGAGCCCAGAAGTCCCGTGCCGCCGCTGACCCAGGCCGTGCGCGACGTAGCCATCCGATCCGGTCTCCCCCGTCATGTGTACGGCCGCACATTATAGCCCGCGAGAGTGTCGCTGCAACCCAAAACCCCCCGCGGACCTGCGGTCGCCACGGATTTTCCGTGCGAAATCCTGAAACGTCCTTAACATATACCGCCGAGGGGATACCCTGCGTCGAGCCCCGCTGGTGATGATCGCGTTAGTGCTCCTGGCCGCCGGCGCGTGCAGGCGGGCGGACACGGGGGCGCGTCCGCCTGCAGTACAGCCGGCTGCGGCGAAGGAGTCGGCCGCCTCGCGGCTCTATACCGTCGGCGGGTTCCGCGTACTGACGCTCGTGGGCACGCCCGAGGAGATGGGCCGCGCGCACGGGGAGCTTCTCCGGGACGACGTCCGCTGGGTGGTCGACAAGGTCGTGCGCCAGACCGTCACGCGCGACCCGCAATACCTCGCTGACTTTCTGAAGCGCGTCGACGTGATGGAGCCGTTCCTCAAGGAGGATTGGCGGCGCGAACTCAAGGCGCTTGCCTCGGCGGCCGGGGTGGAATACCGCGAACTGGTCGCGCTGCAGCTCTTCGGAGACGTGGAACGCGCGCCGATGTGCAGCTCGTTCGCCGCGTTCGGCCGGGCGACTGCCGGGGGCGAGTGCATCGTCGGGCGCAACTTCGATTACTGGCATGAGGAGGTCGCGAAGCGCGCGTCGATCGTCATCGACTATCACCCGAAGGGCGGCCGGCGGTTCGCCACGCTTTCGTGGGCCGGGGTCGTCAACGGCTGGACGCTGATGAACGATTGCGGCATCGTCACCGCGAACAACACGGCCTACAGCGGCGGCGAGGGGGCGAACTCCCTCGAAGGGATATCCACCTGCTTCATGCTGCGCAAGATCGCCGAGGAGGCGACGACGGTAAACGAGGGGACGAGGCTCGTGCAGGATTCGCCCCGGGCCTGCTCGACGAACCTCATCATCGCCGGGGGCATTCCGCCGGGCGCGGCGGTCGTCGAGTATGACCACAGGCGCGTGGTCGTCCGGCGCGCGAAGGACGACTACGTCCTGGCCACGAACTCGTTTGTGGAACTCGGCGCCGAGAAGGCCGACGAGCCGACCTACGGGCGATACGGGATTCTGAACGGCCTCATCCGCGAGAATTACGGCAAGGTGGACCGGACGATGAACTTCGCCGCGGCCGAGGGCGTGCCGCTGGAGTCGATCAACCTGCACTCGGCGCTGATGTTTCCTAAGGACCTGACGTTCCGCGCGGCGATGGGCAGCGTGCCCGCCTGCCGAGGGACGTGGGGATGGTTCCGCATGGCGCCCGACGGGATCGTACCCGCGGCGCCGTGATTTCAACCAAGGAGAGGCAACGTTGAGCGATATCGTGATCGGCATCGATCTGGGCGGCACCAAGATCATGGCCGCGGCGGTGGACGCCGACGGCAAGATCCTGTCGCGCGTGTTCCTGCTGACGCCCGTGGATAAGGGCCCGGCCGCCGTGCTCGACCAGATGGCCGAGGCCGCGGCGCAGGCGACGAAGCAGTCGGGCGCGTCGCTCGGCGAGGTGCGCGGCATCGGCATCGGCTCGCCGGGGCCGCTCGACCCGGACGAAGGCGTCATCATCTTCTCCCCCAACCTGCCCGGATGGGACCACGTGCCGATGAAGCGCCACATCGAAGGCGCCACCGGCCGCCCGGTCTTCATGGACAACGACTGCAACGTCGCCACCCTCGCCGAGCACGGCCTGGGCGCGGCGCGCGGGGTGGGGAACGTCGTCGGGCTCTTCCTGGGGACGGGCATCGGCGGAGGCATCATCATCGACCACAAGCTGCTGCGCGGCTTCAGCCGGCAGGCGGGAGAGCTGGGGCACGTCGTCGTCGACATCCACGGGCCCAAGTGCGGCTGCGGGCACAAAGGCTGCATCGAGGCGCTCGCGAGCCGCGCGGCGATCTGCCGGCAGATTTCCGACGAACTCAAGAAGGGCCGCAAGAGCGTCGTCAAGGAATGTGACCCGCGGCGGATGCGCACGACCGTGCTCGCCGAGGCCCTCGCGGCCAGGGACGACCTCGTCCACGAGGTCATGTCGCGCGCGATGGAGAACCTCGGCATCGCCGTCGCGTCCATCGCTCACGTCGTCAGCCCCGAGATGATCGTCATCGGCGGCGGCATCATCGAGGCCATGAATGACGAGATGCTCGGGCTGGTTCAGCAATCGGCGAAACGCCGCGCGCTGCCGCTCGTGATGGACAACGTCAAGTTCGTCCGCAGCCACCTCGGGGAAGACGCGGGCGTCCTCGGCGCCGCGGTGCTGGCGAGGGAAGGCCTGAGCGGGAAGCTCTAATGAAGCCCGCCGATCCGCAGGCGGACTGCGATCTCCTCGGGACCGGAGACGAAGGGCAACGCACGGATGAGCGTCGCCCGGGCCGCGGCGATCTCGCCTCGCCTGGCCTGCTCGTCGGCCAACTCGATGCAGAACGCAGGGAAGTAGCGCCGGGCGATTCCGCTGCCTGAATCGAGCCCCACGGCAAGTTCGCATTGATCCACGGCCTCTTCGAGACGCCCGCTCTGGGCAAGGAAAACGACCAGATTCGTGCGATAGAGCACGTCTTTCGGCGCATAGTGAGCCGCTGCGAGGCACCATTCGGCGGCGTCGCCCATTTTCCCTGAGTGCCGGCTCCGAGAGGCGCGCTGGTACATCAGCGGGCCGAGGAACTCATACATCTCGGGCGCCGCGATATGCGCCAGGTCGGCCTTGACCTTCGCCGGCGCGGACTCAAGCTGCTTCGCGTCGAGTTCCGCGACGGGCCCCGCACGATGCCCGGAGAGAAGCTCCTTCGCCCGCCCCGCTTCCCCTTCGCAGGCGAGCGCAACGGCCAGATTCGTGCGCGCGTCCGAGCCGTCATACCCGAGGTCGGCGGCCTTCCTCAACTCTTCGCGCGCCTCGCCGATCCTGCCCGCTCTCAGCAGGAAATACCCGAGCGTCGCGTGGTGGCTGCCGACCGTCGGCTCCGTTCGCACGGCAACGCGGCACCGGTCGATCGAGGCGAAAAGCTGATTGTCCACGGCAAGCCATCCCGCCCACTCGATCCACGGCCCGGTCCAGCGCGGGTCGGCCTTCGTCATCGCCTCGTATCGCCTGAGCACCTCCGGAAGGAACTCCTCCTGGTTGTCCGCGCCCGCGGCGAGGAGGAGCCGGGTGCTCCACCACAGGTCGTCGGCGTCCGTGAACTTCATCGCGAGCGCGCGCTCCGCCTGGCCGGCTCGAAGCAGGCCGACGTAATCCTTCATGCGCAGATGGGACTGGGTCTCGCCCGCCGTGAAGAGCCCCGCGAGCACGAGCACGACGCCGCCCCACGCGAACCTGACCGCGCCTCGCGACGACAGGGCCGCGAATGCTGCGAGCGGAGCAAACACGTAGATCGCCCGGAAACCAACGATCCCCCACGCACCCACTCCGACCGCCGCGAGGACCGCAACGACGACAAGCTGCAGAGGCACAATCGCCAGCGCCGCGAAAACCCCCAGAGGAATCGCCGCACAGGCCGACTCGGCATCGCCCGCCACGACAAGCGCGGCCCATAGGATTACCGCGAGATACGTCGCGACCGCAGCCGCGGGGATAAGGTCGATGAGCCCCCGCCTCGCCCCTTCCGGCCGTGCAGCAAACCCCGTCACGAGCCTCGTTTGGCCGAAGAGCGCAAGGGCCGCGACCGCGAGCACGATCACGGGGTAGATGTCGTCGATATACGGCACGACGTTGTAGAGCGCGTGCGCGCCCATGTGAAGCGGAAAGACGAGGAGCGCCAACCAGCGCAGTCTCGACCGGTATTCCGAGCACGCGATGAGCAGCACCGGAAAGATGAAGTCCGTCGCCACGGAGAACCACGCCGCGATTCCGGCCGTCGGGACATGGCCGAACAGGACGTTTGCCGTGCTGAAGTCCCAATACCACCAACCCACTCGCGTCGCGACGGCCTCGGTGGAATAGCCGATGCAGGCCATGAAGAGGGCCGAGAGCGCGACGGTCGGGAAAAGCCGGTCCTCCCGGCCTACTCGCCGCAGCGCAAACTCGGAGAGCGTCCAGGCCAGGTAGCTCGCGAAGAGCCAGCCGATGACGACCTGAAGCGACTCGTGCCCGAGGTGCGGCAGCATCCGCCCCTGCGGCAAATACGGCGTCGCGTTCGTGCCCGCGCCCAGGCAATACCGGCAGATCGCCCAGACCACGTTCCCCCGCAGGACGCCGAACACGGCGCCCCCGATGAAGAACGCCGCCGTCACGCGCCCTCCCCGCCTCCGCCAACTGTGGAGGACGAGCAGCGCGAGCGCCGAAAGCGACGAGATGAAGAGCACCCACGAAGCCATAACCGCGCTCCAATGCCGTATGCGACCGGGAAGTGTATCAGGTTCGCCCCAAAAACTCCAATATCCTTGAGTACCTTTCGCCCCGCCGATAACATATAGTCGATATAGAGCTCGCGGGGGACTTCATGTTCAGGCTTCTTTGCGCTATCGCGATCATCCTCGCCTTCTCCGGCGCGTCGCAGGCCGACACGCTGGAAGTGGACCTGACGAAATATGACCCCGCCGTCGCCGAGCTGAGCGGCATCTCCCCCGACGCCTTCACCCCGCAGGGCCTGCACATCAAGCTGAGCGGCGTGAGCAAGGAGCTTTCCCTCGTAACGAAAGAGGTCCGGCGCGGGCGGCTCATCGTCACGATGGAATACGAACTCCTGAGCGGCCCGGCCGGCACGACCCTCATCCTGCGCCTCGATAATGCCGACAAGAAGCGCCGGATGGACCTCGGCAACCGCGTCGACTGGACCCGGTCCCCCGACGGCAAAGAGCAGATGTACCACGGGTCGTTCATGCGCTATTACAAGGACGGCAAGCTCTCCGCCGAGCGCGCTCACGGGGCGCCCTTCAACAAACTCATCCTCATCAAGGAGGGTCTGCGCCTCTACGGATGCTTCGGCGCGCCCGAGCCGGAGGGAGTCGTCGGGGCCGAGCCCGGGCCGACGACGGAATCCATCAACTATCCGAGCGTCTACTTCGGCGAGGACTGCGACGAGTATCGCGTCGGTCTGACGCTGATCGTGCCGGGCGACGCCGGCAAGCGCGACACGGAGGTGCTCATCAAGCGCCTGGCGGTCTGGGGCCCGCAGGTGAAGCGGCCCGGCGCCCAGGTTTCCGGCGCGTTTCAGCCGCCCGACCCGATCGACGAGACGAAGGTCGCCGCGCCCGGCCCGAAGATATGGCGGTTCGACTTCGGCCCCATCGGCCAGGAACTCGCCAAGGGGTTCATCCCCGTCAGCCAGCGCACGATGTATTCCAAGGAGGACGCCTACGGCTGGGTCACCGGCTGCAAGCCGTTCGATTACGGGTGGGAGTACAAGGAACTTTCCGACGACAAGGCGGCGAAGCTGGGGCTTTATCTCCCGAGCCCGCGAACGTCGGGCTGGCGCCAGAGTTGGGAGCGGACGAGCAACTGGATGATGTCCGAGAAGGTCGCCGCGATGAATTCGGCCTCCTCGGGCTACACGAAGCTGGAGTATTTCTCGCAGTTCTTCGACCTCAACACGCCTATCGAGCGCGACATGGTGGGCGCCTTCCGGCCCTATGGCTGCACCTACGACTACCGCACCGAGGCGGACCTGTGGGAGCTGCGCGGGGCGTTCTACGTGGACGACGACCTGTCGACGCACTTCCTCGTGGACCTGCCCAACGACCGCTACACCGCGCTCATCGGCGTCGGGTACGGCGCGTCGACGCTGGGCCGCGGGTCGCCCTTCGCCGTCGAGGCGCAGGGACGGCTCATCAAGAAGGGCATCGAGAGCAACTGGCGCCGGTGCAATTACTTCCGCGTCGACGACCTCGAAGTGAAGAACGGACAGCTCGACCTCCGCCTCTTCGCCGACCGGCGCGTGGCGATGAACACGCTCACTCCATGGGGCCTCGGCCCCTCGTGGCAGATCAACTACCTCATCCTCCTCCCCAGCGACGCCAAGGACGACATCAAGCGCGAGGAATGGAAGATCATCCTCGACCGGGGGGAGAAGATCCGCAAGGTGACGTTCTCCCCCGGCGAGCCGCTTGTCGCGCGCCTGTCCAACGGCTACGCGATGGTCAACGAGAAGCCGATCATCCCCGTGCTGTGGCAGTTCTACCAGCCGCCCGAGACCTACGACCACTATCCGTATTATCTCTGGGGCAACACGAACGCCATGGTCAACATTGAGGCGATCTACCGCGCCTCGCAGCACTTCATGAAGAGCGACTGGTTCAAGTACAGCGCCGCGGACGACTATCCGTGGAGCGAGATCGACAAGATGAACGTCTGCAACCGCCAGGGCAAGCTGGCCTTCGCGCGAGTGGACAGCCTCCTCAACTTCGTGCCCGAGGCGATCTCCGGCGAAGGGGGCGAGGCCGAGGACTCCCGCGGCCGGCGCGACCGATGGAACGCCCAACCCCCGCTCAACAGCCGCCTCGGCCACGAGATGCAGCGCGAGGCCCGCGCCATGGCCAGTTTCCAGATCCGCCGCCACCCGTCGCTCCTGGGGAGCTACCTCTACGAGGAGCGATGGCACCCCGACGGCATCGGATACGACTTCCAGTCGGTCGGGCAATACCACGAATATCTCCAGCGGAAATACGGGACCGTCGAAAAGCTGAACGCCGAGTGGGGCTCGGACTACAAGGGGTTTGACGCCATTATTCCCCCGCCCGACGCCAACGAGACGGCCAACTGGGCCAACTTCCGCGCGTTCCGGATGTACGCGCAGGTGCAGGACATCAAGTTCGCGCACGACACGCTCGAAACCCTGGAGCCCGAGCACCTCACCTTCGGCGCCAAGGGCGACTATCCCACGGCGAGTTGGTATTACGCGCCCTACGTAAAGCTCTTCTCGTGGTACAGCCCCATGCCCGCGCGCGTGGCGGCCCAGACCTACCACGCGGCGCCCGGGTGCGTCGGGTCGCTCTTCTATTGCCCCTACGCCTACACCGACGGGCGCAAGCAACTCGACCACAAGCCCGGGCCAAGGAATTACCCGGGCCGAGACGATTTCCACCTGGGCTACGTCCACATGCTCGACAAGCTCTTCGCAGGGACCAAGGTCTTCTACTGCGAGGAGTATAACGACTCCTTGCAGCACATGTTCCACCGCACCAAGCAGATCCAGTACCAGACCGCGGAGGGGCTCTGCAAGAAATGGACCGGAGAACTCGCGTTCTTCGACGATCCGGCATTCGACTACCCCGAGGTCACGGTGGACGAGGCGCCCCTGGAGTACACGGCGGCCCAGGCCCTCACGTATCGTCTGACACCCCTGATCTGCCCGGCGAAGTTCGTGAAGCCGAGCGTCGCGTTCTACGTCACCGACGAGAGCTTCTTCGGCGCCGGCGGCCACAGCGTCTTCGCCACGGACTCCGTGGAGAAGCTCCTCAAGTCGATCCACGTGCCCTGCGACGTCGTGCGCGACGAGATCTTCGACCGGATGGGCGACTACGAGGTGGTCATCCTCGGCGGCTTCTCGAGCGCCGTCCGCCCCGACCGCGCGGACAAGATCAAGGAGTTCGTGAAACGCGGCGGCAAGCTCATCCTGCTCGCAGGGGCCGATACGAGGAGCGCGATCAATCTTAAGACCGGGCGCGAGCTGCCGCTCTTCGGCCTCGGTGAGCTGGCGGGGGTCAGGGTCATCGACAGCACCCAGCGGCCGATTTCCGTCAATGAGCCTCTCGTCTGCGAGGCGAGCGAATTCACCCCGAGCCTCAAGCCCGGCGAGGCGCTTTATCCCGAGCTGCGCGGCGCGACGTGGAAGCTGGAACCTCTCGAAGGCTCGAAGACGCTCGTGCGCTGCAAGGACGTGGTGCTCGGCGCGTGCAACAGGGACGGCAGCATCCTCACTTTCGTGGGCGCGCTGGAGCAGCCCGGATGGCTTCCGGCCGAAGATCGCGACCATTCGCGAAGCCGCGTCCTCGCAAGGCTCTTCGCCGATTTCTTCGCGCGGTGGCAGCCGAAGCCGGCGCTGAACTTCGCCGGGGCGACGAGCCCCGAAGACATCAACGCGGGCGCGCTTCATGCCGATGCCCTTCCGGGCGAGCCGGGCGTCGCGGGCGACAAGACCGGCTACTGGCTCGTGGGCCTCACCAACGCCGCGGCGGAGGACCAGTCGCTCAGCGTGAAGATGAACTTCCTGCCGCCGGGGCGATATGAGGTGACGGACGTCACCGGAGAACGGCCGAACATCATCCGCAAGACCGACCGCGGGCTGGCGCTCGCCCCCGACCCGGAGCGCCGGTACGTCTCGGTCGTCGCGAAGGATCTCTCAGCCGATGAACTCAAGGCAAAGGGGCTCGCCGTCACCGTGGCTGGGCGGAAGGCGCTCGTTTTGCTCGTGAGGCCCGCGGGCTGGAAGGTCTGGCAATCGGCGCCCGACGCGACGCTCAACTACATGACGTCCGCCGCCGTCACCGTTGTTGTCGGCAAGGACGCCCCCGAGGCCGAGCGCAAGGCCGCCGAGTCGGTGCGCACCGCCATCGCCGCGCGCGGGGTCCCGGCGAAGCGGGTCGATTCGTCCGAGGTCAAGACGAAGGCCACAAAGCACGAGGTGCGGATCAAGAGCGATCTTCCGGGCCGGAAGAAGGAGGACCCGGGGTATCTCACCGACACGTTCCTCAACGAGCCCGTCGACACCGACGCCACGCTCGTCCTTGTCGGCAGCGAGGCGACGAACCCGCTCGTCCGCCATCTCGGCAAGCCGGGCACGTTTACCTACGACAAGGTGCTGGAGAAGGTGACGCAGGATTATCCGGGAGCGGGACGGGGCATCATCGCGACGGTGGACACCGTCAACCTGCCCTACTACGACGCAACCGACCACACGCGCGATGCGATCCTCATCGGCGGGAGCGACGCCGCGGGGACGGCCGCGGCCGTCGAGCAATTCCTCGCCTCGCTCGCGCGCTCGGGCAAGCCCTTCAAGCGGCCCGACATCCAGGCGATCCCCAACGTCGAGGCGCTGCCGCAATAGGCATCGACCGCGGCGCGCCCTACCCCATCGTCACTTCGACCTCGTGCGACGTGCCCTTGCGCTGGGCCGGGACGAGATTGCCTTCGAG
The DNA here is from genome assembly GCA_037439485.1 of Planctomycetota bacterium. Classification (GTDB taxonomy): domain Bacteria; phylum Planctomycetota; class DG-23; order DATKVD01; family DATKVD01; genus JBBIVY01. Next base: position 21,096 of record JBBIVY010000013.1, read on the forward strand.
CGCGCGCCCGTCGAGCGTGACGCAGGCCACGCCCTTCTCGACGCCCTTCGGATTGCGCACCGAGATGTGGAATGTGGCGCCGCGGAAGACGCGCGTCACCTCGAACTCGTTCCAGGACTTCGGCACGCACGGGTCGATGCGAAGACCCGCGTAATCCGGCTTGAGGCCCAGGATATACTGGCTCATCGCGACCATCACCCAGGACGCCGTCCCGGTGAGCCACGGGTTCGCGCCGCGGCCGACGTGCTTGAAAGGCGGCAGGCCCGTCCACTGGCAGAAGACGTACGGCTCCACTTGGTGCGTCTCGGCGATGCGGTTCTTCGTCGCGGGCGAAATCCGGCGAAGCAGTTCCATCGCCTTCTCGCCCCGCCCGAGCGCGGCCTCCGCGCAGATGACCCACGGATTCGGATGGTGGAACACCGAGCCGTTCTCCTTCGTCCCCGGCAGCACGATCGAGATCGCGCCGACCTCGGGATCGTAATCCTCGAAAGGCCGTCCGTGAAGCCGTATGCCGTATTCCGTGCCCAAAAGGCGCCAGACCGAGTCAAGCGCCGTGACCCCGCGCTTGCCGTCCGCGACGCCCGAAAGAACGGCCCACGGCTGCGGCTCGACGAAAATGCTGCCGAACTTCAGGCCCTTCGCGCCCATCCAGCCCCGCTTGCGGTGCCAGACGCGACGGTACCAGCCGCCGTCCCAGGCGTGCTTGTTGACGCGGGCCTTCATCGTCTCATAGGACCGCCGATACTTCACGGCGTCCGCTTTCTTCCCGAGGAATTCCGCAAGGGCGACAAACTCGCGGCAAGCCGCGCAAAAGAGCACCGCGTCGAAGACCGACTCGTTGTTATGGTCGCCGGGGTTGACGAGGCCGTCGTTCCAGTCGGCGCAGCCGATCTTCGGAAGGCCGTGCTTCCCGGTCAGGCGCATCGTGGCGTCGAGCGCCCGCGAAAGATGCTCGTATCCCGCGGCGGGCTTCTCGTCAAGGAACTTCACCTTGTCCGTCAGGAGCGACAGGTCGCCCGTCTCCTTGACGTAGTTCGCCGCGGAGAGCACCAGCCACAGGTGATCGTCGTAGAAATCGCGGTCGGACACCTCGGGCGTGTCCGGCACGAAGCCGTGCGCCGCCGTGCCGTCGGCGTATTGCACGGCCAGGAGCTGCGAGAGCCTGAGCCTCGCGAGGTCGCTCGCCGTGTGGACGCAGCCCATCACGTCCTGCGACGTGTCGCGGAAGCCGAGGCCGACGCTGGCGCCCCACTTCCACGAGCAGATGGAGCGCGAGAGATACCCCGTCGTCACCGCTTGGTAAGGCGCCCACGTGTTGAAGACGGTGTCGAAGTCGGCGTCCGGGGTCTTCGCCTGAAGTTTGCCGAGCCGCGCGTCCCAGGACCGCTTCACCTTCTCGAACGCGGCGTCCACCTTCGCGAGCTTGCGGTAGACGGGGATGCACTTCCGGAACTCGCGCGGGTCGTCGGCAACGCCCATCTGGTACACGATCGTCTTCGACTTGCCCGGCGCCAGCTTCAGGTCGTGGCAGATCGCCGCGACCGGAAGGCCGCCGTTGCGGCAATGGTTGTTGGGGATGCCCGTCTCGACGACGACGGGATTCGCCTCGCTGCGATAGGCGCCGAGGAACATATCGCGGTCGGTGTCGTAACCGGCGGGCTTCTCGGAACTCGTCACGTAGCCGTAGACGCGCACCCAGTTCTGCGTGCCCAGCGACCCGCCGGTGTCGTTCCAGGTGGAGTGGATGAGGGTGTTGTCCTTCCACTCAACGCGGGTGCAGCGCGGGTTATTGTCCATGTTCACCAGGTCGCGCATCGCGCCCCAGACGTTGAGCTCGGCGTAGCACCACGCGCGCAGCTTCCTGGCGCGGCCGGAGAGGTTGCGCGCGGTGAAGCGCCACAGCTCGACGTCGTGGTCGGGCGAGACGAAGTAGACGACCTCCGTCTCGATGCCGGCATACTCGCTCGTCACGACCTGGTAGTTGAGCCCGACGCGGCATTCATAGCGGAACTTCGCGAGCGGCTTCTCCACCGGCGCCCACGTCGCCGACCAGAAGTCGCCGGTCTCCTCGTCGCGCAGGTAGACGTAGCGACCCGGGCGATCCGCCGGGACGTTGTTGTAGCGGTACCGCAGGAATCGGCGATATTTCGGATCCTTGTGGAAGCTCGTGCCGCCTCCGGTGTTGCTGATGAGCCCGCACCAGTCCTCGTTACGGATGTAGTTGAACCAGGGCTGCGGCGTATCGGGGCGGGTGATGACATATTCGCGCGCAGCGTCGTCGAAGTAGCCGTATTTCATTAGATTATAGTCCCTGGTTTGACCACGGCGCCCTTGGGGATGATGACGAGCCCGTCGCGGATGCAGTAGTTGGGCCCGTCGAACTCTTCGAGGCGCTTGGCGTTGACGATGGTGACGCCGTCGCCGATGCGGGCGTTCTTGTCGATAATCGCGCGCTCGATGTGGCAGCTTTCGCCGATCCCCAGCCCCACGTCGTCCTTCGATCGTTTGAGCTCGTCCTCGTACATGTCCGCGCCGAGGATCACCGAGTCGAAGATGCGGCAGCCCGAGCGCACGAACGAGCGCACGCCGACGACCGTGTTGCGAAGCTCCGCGCCGGTGACGATGCAGCCTTCGGCGAGGAGGCACCACTCGATGCTCGCGCGGGTGATCTTGCTGCCGGGCAACGCGCGGGAGTGCGTGTAGATCGGGTAGCGCGTGTCGTAGAAATTGAACGGCGGAATCGGCGCCACCATCTCCAGGTTCGCCTCGTAGAACGAGCGAATCGTCCCGATGTCGCGCCAGTAGCCGTCGTAGGCGAAACTCATCACCTTGCTCTTGCCGATGGCCGCCGGGATGACCTGCTTGCCGAAATCCTTCTTCTCTTTGTCGGCGAGCGCCTCGATGAGCACGTCGCGATTGAAGATGTAGATGCCCATCGACGCGAGGAACGCCCGCCGGTGATCGGCGCCGCGGATGACGAGGGAATTCAGCAGTTTCGGGTCCTTGGGCTTCTCGTGGAACTCGATGATGCGCCCTTCCTCGTCCACGCGCATGATGCCCAGGTCCGGCGCCTCTTCCCGGCGCACCGGGTGAACGCCGATGGAGATGTCCGCCCCGTGGTCGACGTGCGCCTTGAGGAACGGACGATAGTCCATCCGGTAGAGATGGTCGCCCGCGAGGATCAACACGTACTTGCTGCGATGATCGTCGAGCACGCGCAGGTTCTGCCGGACGGCGTCCGCGGTGCCCTGATACCAGTCGCGGTTGTCCATCGTCTGCTGCGCCGCGAGTATCTCGACGAACCCGCGCGTGAACACGCCGAAACGGTACGTCGCCGAGACGTGCCGGTTGAGCGACGCGGAGTTGAACTGCGTGATGACGAAAATCTGCGTCAGGCGCGAGTTGATGCAGTTCGACATCGGAATGTCGATCAGGCGGTAGCTCCCGCCGAACGGCACCGCGGGCTTCGAGCGCACCGCCGTCAGCGGATAGAGCCGAGACCCCTGCCCCCCGCCGAGAATGAGCACCTGCACGTCTTCCGTGTCGTCGAAGATGTGCGACCCGCTGTATTCCAGAGGATAGACGGCCATCGAGGTTCCCCGTGTGGTTCCGTGATGGATCGCTGCTGTCCCTGTTGTTTCTACCTCTCCCTCCCAGGGAGAGGGTAGGGTGAGGGTAAAGACTCCCAAGTGGCGAAAGACGTCCGACCGGCGAGAGACGTAGGCGCTGCGCGATGATGCTTTCCGCCGTCCGTGAGCCCCCACCCTCACCCTACCCTCCCCCTTAAAGGGGGAGGTATGAAGAAACGCAGCTACGGCAACTGCCCCAGCGCCTTGAGCTTGGCGCGGAAGAATTCGAGCGTCATCGAAAGCCCCTCGCGCCGAGGCGTCTTGGCCTCCCAGCCGAGGATCGACCGCGCGCGCGTGATGTCCGGCCGGCGGCGTTTCGGGTCGTCCTGCGGGAGCGGCTGCGTGATGATGCGGCTCCCGCTCCCGGTGAGTTCGACGATCTCCCGGGCAAACTGCATCACCGTCACTTCCTCGGTGCTGCCGATGTTGACCGGGTTGGGCTCGTTCGACTCCAGGAGGCGCAGAATGCCGTCAATGAGGTCGGCGACATACGTGAACGACCGCGTCTGCGAGCCATCGCCGAAGACCGTAATGTCCTCGCCGCGGAGGGCCTGGCACATGAACTGCGGCAGCACGCGCCCGTCGTTGAGTCTCATCCGCGGCCCGTAGGTGTTGAAGATGCGGACGATGCGCGTCTCGACGCCGTGCGCGCGGTGATAGGCCATCGTCATCGCCTCGCCGAACCGCTTCGCCTCGTCGTAGACGCCGCGGATGCCGACGGGGTTCACGTGGCCCCAGTAGTCCTCCCGCTGCGGGTGAATCTCCGGATCGCCATAGACCTCGCTGGTGCTGGCGAGCAGGAATCGCGCCTTCTTCTCGCGCGCGAGGCCGAGCGCCTTGTGCGTCCCGAGCGCCCCCACCTTGAGGATCTGAATCGGGAACTTCGTGAAATCGATTGGGCTTGCGGGGCTCGCGAAGTGGAGGATGTTGTCCACCTTGCCCGGCAGATAGAGGAACTCCGTCACGTCCTGCTTGATGAATCGGAAGGAGCCGTTCCCCGCGAGGTGGTCGATGTTGTCGACCGAGCCCGTCAGCAGGTTGTCGATGCATGTAACCCGGTGCCCACGCGAGAGAAGCAGGTCGCACAGGTGGCTCCCCAAGAACCCGGCGCCTCCGGTCACGACGGTATGGGGCTGGGTCATCGAGCCGTTCCCCCGAAAGAGATGACTTGAGTCGGAGACCGCATCAGCCTATAATCCTAAGTCCGCACTGCGTAGGACATTATAATCGGACTTTGACTCCGCGCAAGGTGAATAATAGTGGCGCGCTCTCAGGCTGAACTTGACTCCTTTCTGGACTACCTCTCCGCCGAGTGCGGACTGAGCCCGAACACCCTGTCTGCCTACAAGAGGGACCTCGTCCCCTTCCTCGCCTTCGCGGAGGCCCGGGGCGTCAGCCGCCTCGACAACCTGTCCACCGGCGAGGTCGTGGAATTCCTCATGAGCCACAAGGCCGCCCACAACCTGGCGCCGTCGTCATCCAGCCGGCAGAAGGTCGCTATCCGAATGCTCTACCGATATCTCCTGCGCGAGCACGCCGTCGACAGGGATCCGGCCGCGGCCATCGAGTCGTCAAAGCAATGGCGATCTCTCCCCGACGTCCTGTCGCGGCGGGAGGTCGACGAACTGCTTTCGGCGCCAAACGAACGAACGACGATGGGCATACGCGACGCGGCGATCCTCGAAACAATGTATGCCTGCGGGGCCCGTGCGCAGGAAGTCGTGGACTTGAAGCCCGAGGACGTGAACCTCGAATACGGCTACGTTCGGCTCTTCGGCAAGGGCCGCAAGGAACGCGTCGTGCCGCTCGGGCAGGTTGCGTGCGGGCGGCTCCGGAAGTATCTGTTGGAAGCGCGCGGGAAACTCGCGAAACCGACCCGGTCGGCCACGCTCTTCATCAGCCGCACGGGCAAGAAGCTCAATCGCGAGCGCATCTGGCAGGTCGTCCGCCGACTCACGCTCAAGGCGGGGCTCAAGAAACGAATCCACCCGCACACGCTGCGCCACTCCTTTGCCACGCACCTCCTCGAAGGCGGCGCCGACCTGCGGCTCGTGCAGGAGATGCTGGGCCACGCGAACATCGCCACGACGCAGATCTACACCCACGTCGACGCCTCGCGCCTGAAGGGAATCCACAAGAAGTTCCATCCGAGAGGTTGATCTCTTCCGCCACGGCCCCCGCGTACAGCAAAAGGCCCCGCGCTCGCGGGGCCGTGGATCGCCCGGGATGGACTCCCGGTTCAGGACTTGATGCGCCGGCGGAAAACCACTCCCGCGAGTCCCAGCGCGAGGAGCGTCATGGAAGCCGGCTCGGGCACCGGCCCACCGATGTTGCCCGACTGAAATGTGCCGGTGAAGTTGCTGTTGAAGGCGAACCCGGACGGAAGCGCCGGGCTGAGCGAGAAGATCGAGCTCAATTCGCCGCTGTTCCGCCCTATCGGGAACATGTTTGCCGTCACGAGGTCGCCGCCCGTCACGTCGAAGTAGGCGTTGAACTGCGCCGTCGTGTTGCTCGACCCAGTGGCGAAGAACTCGCCCGACACGATGTTCGCCTTGAGCAACGTGCCGGTGTATCCGTTCGCGCGGGTGATGCCCAGCGCCGGGATCTCGCCCTGAATCACCAGGTCCGGCGAAGCGCCGCCCAACGTCGTGAAGAGCCCGTCGAGCGAAGCGTTGGCCGCTGTCGAGGTGAAGAGCGCGCTGAGGCTGTAGCTGCCGCCGAGCTGGCCGCTCAGGTTATAGATGTACTGCGCCCCGCTCGTGCTGCTCGCCTGCCACGTGTACGCCGCGCTCGCGGACGACACCGAGAACGTCTTCGTGGACGCCGTGTAGCTTACGCCGGAGGAGCCTATGGAGATGATGTCCCTCTGCACTGAGGGGGTGATGACGGCGGCCTCCAGCGAGGCGGCGCAGGCGACGAGGGCGAAGAAAGACGCGAGTGCGACAATGCGGCACGTGGGGCTAGGGACCATGTTCCTTGTCCTCTGTTACCCCAACCCCACCCGTGCAGGGTTATACCCCGGTTTGTGTGCCGGGTTGCGACAAATCCGCCCTGCCCGAAAAACCTGATTTTACCCCTCGACATCGCCCCGGAGGAGGGCTAAAATACCTGCGCGGTAACGACTTACGTCATTTGGAGCATCTGATGCAAGACATGGTCGCCTGCACCTTTCTCGTCCTCGCGGCGGCCCTGGCGGCCGGCGTTGCGGGACTTCTGAGCGCCCCTGTCGAGCTCTTCGGGGCGCTGATGCTGACGGCATTCGCGTGCATCGTCCCCGCCCGAAATCCGCGGGAGACATCGAGCCCCCGGCTCCTCTTTGCAGGCATACCCGCCCTCGCGGCCGGGCTCATCGCCGCGTCAATCCACCCGGATGATCGGGCTTGGAGACTCCTTTCCCTCGCCGTCATCTTCGCCGCCGTCGGCCTCATCTTCCGCGCGGCGGGCCGGCCGAGGAAGGCATTCTCCGTTGCAGCGCTCACGGCCTTCGCGGCGGGGCTGGGCGCGCTCGTGCTCCTCTACTCTCCGCCGGCGTGGAATCTCTGGCTTCACCTGTCGCTGATAGTCTCGTCGTTCGTCGGCGGAGCGATCGCGCGCCCGCTGAGGCTGGGGCCGACCTATTCCGGTCTCGAAATCGTCGCGATCATTATGCTCGCCATCCTCTCGATGCGGCTCTTCGGCCTGAAGATCTCCCGCCGGCGGGTGCTCTTCGCGGTCGCATGGCTGGGCGCGGTCGAGATCATCTACCTCGTCTCCATGACGGTCCTGGGCGCCACGCAGCTTCCCGCGCCCGGGCCGGACGGCCTCGTCGACACAACGGCCTTCACGAAGATGATGTATCGCTACGTGCCGTGGAACGTCCCGTGCCTCCTGCTCCTCCTGCAAGTGCCCGCCCTTTGGATTGCCGCCCGAGGCGCCACACAGGCCGCCGCGCCGGGTCTTTCGGGCGACGTCCGCCGGAACCGTCTCGCGCTTATTTCGGCTGCGGCAATCGTCCTCCTCGCCGTCGCGGCGCTCGTCGTTCGGCCGGTGGAGCGCGGGGCGACGACTCCGGGCTATGGCGGCCCGAGGCCGCGAGTGGTCTTTTTTGAAAAGGCGAACCTGAGCTTCTCCTCCCCCGACAATCAGTCCTTCGGGATGATGTCGAGCGGCATGCTCGGCCGGCTGCCCGAGTTCCTCGCCGAGAACGGGTTCGACCTAGTGCGCACGCGCACGGTGGAGGACAACGACCTGGCGGGCGCCCGCGCCTTCGTCATCCTGAATCCCATCGAGGCATTCGACTGCGCCTCGATCTCGCGGCTCTACCGGTTCGTCGATCAGGGCGGCTCCCTCCTCGTCGTCGGCGAGCATACGTGGGTTTCCCAGGACGGCAAGGACTACGACATCTTCACCACGCTCATGGCGCCGAGCGACATCCGCGTCAACTTCGACTCGGCCTACTACCACATCGGGGGATGGATTGACGCCAACGAATACTTCCCCGACCCCCTCTGGCGCGGCTTGAGACAGGAACTCTGCGAGACGGGCTTCGGCATCGGCGCCTCGCTCTCGGCCGGCTGGAAGGCCGAGCCGCTCCTTGTCGGCACCTACGCCTTCTCCGACGCCGGTTCGCGCATTCAGCGGCCCGACTACGGCTACCTCGGCAACAGCCTCTACGACCCCGGCGAGCAGTTGGGCGACGTGGTCCTCGCGGCCGAGCAGCGCATCGGCAAGGGCCGCGTGGTCGTGCTCGGCGACACGACCGTCTTCTTCAACGCCCTCATGGTCGGCTCACACCAGACCGTCTCGCGGCTCTTCGGAAAGCTATCCGCCGCGCCGCGGGAGAGCATCCACTGGCCGAGGCTCGGCGCCGCCCTGGCGCTCCTTTCCGGCGCCGTCGTCCTGTTCCTCCTCGCCCCGAAGCCCTCGGCCGCGGTCGTGTTCGCCGCGCTTGCCGTCCTCGCGCTCGTCGAATGGCGGAGCGACGCCGAATCCGCCGCGAATGCCCCGGTCGCCCGCGGACGCGTCGCGATCATCGACGCCTCGCACGCCGAGGCTTTCTCCCGCGACACCTGGCGCGACGATTCGCTCGCGGGACTCTACCTCAACCTGATGCGCAACGACGTGCAGCCGCTCGTCAACTTCTCGTGGTCGAGCGAGGCCCTGAAGGGCGCGCGGATGCTCTTCTTCATCGCGCCGACCCGCGCGCTTTCGGCCTCGGAGGCCGCCGACGTCGAGCGGTTCATCGCCTCCGGCGGCACCGTCGTCGTCTCCGTTGATCCCGACCAGGCCGAGGCGGTCTCGCCGCTCCTCAACCCGCGCAAGCTCGTCGTGCGCAACATGCCGCTCGGCTATTTCAGGACCGGCTTCGCGCAATTCTGGTGCGCCTACGTCATCCAGGCAAAGAGCGACCCCGACGGGGTCCTCCGGGCGAAAATCGACCCCGCCGAAGTCCGCGCCGATTACGGCACAGCGGACACACCGACGATCGTCGAGCGGCTGGCGCCACCCTCCCCCTCGCACCCGCGCGGGGGGCTGCTGCTCATCGCCGACAGGCGGATGTTCTACAATCAGAACGTCGAACCCGACAAGGCCCCGCCCATCATGACCAATGTCGCCTTCATCCGGTGGCTCGCCGCGCATCTTGAACCGGCCGCGCCGGCGGGAGGCGCCCGATGACCATCGCCTCCCGAATCTCCGCCTTCCTCGCGGTCCTCGTCACGGCGTGCGCCTGGCCGATGCTCACAACGACCTTCGAGGCGCCTCAGCCCGTTGGGGCGGAAGTGCTGCTCCTCACGGGCGTAGTCTTCGCCGCGTTCGCCTGCGCCGGACGACTCGACCGCGAGACCGCCCCCCCGCTCTATATCGCCGCCGCGCCGTTGGCCGCGGTTGCCGCCGTATTCATGCCGTGGCCATGGTCGCTCGGGCTCATCGTGCTCGCGGCGGGAATCGCCCTCGTCACCTTCACCCGGCGCATGAGCGTCCTCAAGCCCGCCTACGCGGCGCTCGCGATGTTCGGCGTTCTGCTGGCCGTCGAGGCGCTCGTGCTGCGGCCGGCGCACCTCGCCATGGGACGATTCGACCACGTCCCGCTGCTCGCCGAGCCCGTGGCCTGGATGCTGCGGCTCTTCGGCGTCGACGCCTCGGCGCTCGACAACTCCGTCTATGTCGTGATGATCCGGTCCACCTATCGCTTCCCCGCCGGGCTCGAGATGGTCGGCTTCGCCTCCGCGTTCGCGGCGCTCATCGGCGCGCTGGCGATGGTCTATTGCATCGGCGCGCCGGGGCGACGCGCGCGAGCCGCGGGCATCGTCGCGCTGGCGTGGCTCGTCTACCTGCCGCTGCGCGCGGTCATGTCGCTGATCCTCTTCACGCACCTTCAGCTTTACGTCGAGTACGATGCGCCGACCGTGCGGGCCGACGTGCTCTATAACCCGTGGTGGCAACTCATCACACTGGCCCCGCTCGCCTTCGCCTGGGCGTTCCTCGCGCGATTTGAATCCCCCGCCGGCGCGCCGGTTCGTGCGCTCTCGCCCCGCCCGGCGAGGCCGGCGCTCATCGCGCTCGCCGCGGCGACGTTTGGGGCATTCCTGCTCGTCGTCTCGTGGGCCTGGTTCGAGTCGGGCGAGCCGACCGAGAAGAAGCTCATCATCGACGAGCGCCACTCCGGCTGGGAGACGACCACGCGGCCGCTCACGACGCAGTGGTACGGCAAGATGTCCACCTACAACATGTACTCGCTCGCCGACTACTACTCGTATTTCTACCCGCTCGTCCGCAACGATCAACCCATCACGGACAACCTCCTCCGCGACGCCGGGGTGCTCGTCCTGAAGGTGCCGACCGTGCCTTACGCCGAGAGCGAGGCCGACGCCATCGTCCGCTTCGTCCACCGCGGTGGCGGGCTCTTCGTCATCGGCGAACACACCAACTACGTCGGCTCCGCGGTCACGCTCAACCCCATCCTCACGCGCCTGGGGGCGAAGCTGCGAGCGGACTGTGTCTTCAACCTCGCGGACCCCGTGCCGTTCCAGGAGGTCTGGCAGCGGCCCGCGCTCTACTATCACCCCATCGTCGCCCACGTGCCCCGGTTCCGGTTCGAGGTCTCCACGTCCGTCCAGCCGCTCTCGCCACGAGTCGATTCCGTCATGGCCCCGGGCGGGTTCTACCGGCTCGACGCCGACTATCACATGGAGAACTACTATCCTGTCCCCAAACGCCTGAGCACGATGCGCACCGGGGCCTTCACGCAGCTTGCCGCCATCGAGGCCGGGCGCGGGCGCGTCGTCATCTTCACCGACTCCACCACCACGAGCAACTTCAGCGCCTTCTACCCCGGCCGCCCCGAACTCTTCCTCGGCACCGTCGACTGGCTCAGCCGCACCCACGGCTCGGGGCTCTGGCGCTGGCCACTCGCCATTGCGGGGCTGGGGTTGATGGGCTGGGGGCTCTTCATCCTTCTGGGCACGCGCGACGGCCTCGGGGGCGCGGCGCTCGCGATCTCGGGCCTCGTATTCGGCGCCGTGCTGGCGCTCGTCCTGGCGCGGATGAACGTCGAGCGGAGTTTCCCGCTGCCGAAGCCTATCGAGAAGCGCCCGCCCACCGTTGCGTTCCTGCGCGAGGGCTGCGACTACGGCCTGCCGCTCGTCAACTTCACCGAGAAGCCCCAGAAGAGCTACGACCTCTTCTGCGTCTGGTCGCTCCGCGTCAGGTACTTCCCGCAGGTGCGCCAAACCCTCGCCGACGCGGCGGCCGACCCGCTGCTGGTCATCCCGAATCCGTCACGACCCTTCGCGGCGGACGAACTCGCCGCGATTGACCGCCGACGCAAGACCGGCCTGGCCACGATGATCGTCCTCTCGCCCGAGGCCGCGGAGAACAACACCCTGGCCTACCGCAGCGTCCTGAAGCCGTTCGGGCTCGATTTCGAGAAGTCGGCCGAAACGACGGCGACGCCCATCATCGACGCGCACGGAATGCCCACGGGGATCGTGGCGACGAGCCTCGTCATCCGCGGCGGCACTCCGCTACGAACGGAGGCCGGACAGCCCGTCGCGGTCGAACTGGGGGGCTCGCCCGGCAAGCTCATCGTCATTGGCTACGGCGATATCTTCCACGACACAGGCATGGGCTATAGCGACATGGTTCTCCCCGACCCGCAGCTCGGCGCGCGCTTCAAGGACGAGTTCAAGCTTCTTCAGTACCTCATGCCGCCCGAGCAATTCCTGCCGCCCGCGGCCTTAGCCGAGGTCCTCAAGGACACCGCCTGGCTGCGCTCCGGCCCAACACCCACGCCCGCTCCCGTGCCCGCGCCGAAGTAGCCCGATCCCTCCGTCCTGGCGCTACGGATAGGACGGGGTTAAATGAAAGCGCCGGCGACTGAATCGCCGGCGCGGGAAGGCGTCAGGGCAAACGTCTCATCAATGGCACGGCGGGCAGGCGGTGCTGGCCACCGGGCACTGGGTTGCCAAGGCCGGGCAATACGTCCCGGCAGCGGGGCACACGGATACCACTGACGGACACTGCGTACTCTGAACCGGGCAATAGGTCGGGTTGGAAGGACAGTGCGTGGGAGTGGTAGCCGGACAGGTCGTGGCGGAAACCGGGCACACGGTCTTCTTCGCCGGACAGGTCGTCGCCGCCGGCGGACAGAAGGTCGTGCTCAGCGGGCAAGACGTCCCAACAATCGGGCACGTCGTCGCCAGAACCGGCGGGCAGAACGTCGTAAGCGTCGGGCAAACAGTCTTCACATTAAGGCACTTCGTCGGCACGCCGGGCGACGAGGTCGCCCCCGTCGGCGCAGGACACACCGGACAGGTCGTCTTCTTCTGCGGACACACCGTCGCAACGTTCGCGGGACATGCCGAGGTCAACTGCGGGCACGTCGTCTTCACGTAGAGACATGCGGTCGCCACGCCGGGCGTCGTCGTCGCGTAGACCACCGCCGCGGGAATCGTCTCCGGCGCCGGCTTCTCCTGCTCGGGCGCCGAGGCCACTGCCGCAGAACTCTCCATCAATGCCACAGCCGTCTTCAGCGTGTTGGCATAGAGCGGTGACTGCTGTGTCTCCTCAGCATAGGAGCCGCACAGACAGAAGCCCAGAGCCACCAGGAGAACCGATGCTACTGCGACCTTCAGTCCCGTCGACATGAACGCTCCCTTCGAGACGAGAGACGGCACGGTTGAACCGGTCAAGGCAACCCGCCGCAGGTACAACATGATAATATATCAGACGCGGCAGAAGACAAGGATATTCGAAGAAAAACGAGAAACATTGCCATTTTCCAATGGGGCGGCGTATTTCACGTAACATCTTTCACATCAACCCGTTACGCCATGCTCATCGACCCACCTGCGGATATCTGCGGCAACTTTTTCGGGGTCGTCAGAGATCCTGAAAAGGTCCAGGTCGGCCTCCTCGATGGCCCCCTCGGCCAGCATGGTGTTGCGAATCCACTCAATCAGCCCCTTCCAGTAGTCGCTGCCCATCATATAGACCGGGAAACGCGGTATGCGCATGGTCTGAATCAGCGTCATGGCCTCGAAAAACTCGTCCATGGTGCCGTATCCGCCGGGCAGGATGACGAACGCGGTGCTATGCTTGACGAACTGGAACTTGCGTATGAAGAAATAGCGGAACCGAATGATCTGGGTCAGATAGGGGTTCGGCTTCTGCTCGTGCGGAAGGTCGATGTTGAGGCCGATGGAATTGCCCCCGGCCTCCATCGCGCCCTTGTTGGCGGCTTCCATCAGGCCGGGCCCGCCACCGGTGATGACGGAGAATCCCTGGAGGACGAGCGCGCGCGCAACCGCTTGTCCCATATGGTAATGCTTCGATTCCGGACTGAGCCGCGCCGAGCCGAAGATCGACACGCTCGAGCCGAGCTTGGCGAGATCTTCCACGCCTTCGACGAACTCGCTCATGATGCGGAAAATCCGCCAGGGCTCCTCCCGTGTGAAATCGGCCATCGACTCCGATGCCGATCGAAACGCCCGCCGCTTGCCCATTTCGTCCCCCATGGTCGCAGTCACAACCGGTCCGTTCTTGACTTCCGCGCGGCCCCACTTTATCATTATCGGCAGACGTAACCTCTGAAATTGAGGAGGCTTCCGTTGAGTCGCGGCGCCGGCCGGGTGTGGATCGAGCGGATACTGACGCTGACGGCGCTCGCCTCGCTCTGGCCGTGGCTCCTCGGCTGGCGCCACCCCGCATGGCGCATCCTCATGGGAGTGATGCTCGCCGTCATGGCGGCGCTGCTGGTCGTCAATATTACCCGGCTCTGGCGCATGGGCCATCCCAAATCGCGCTAACGGTTCACGGCCGTTGCGGTT
>JBBIVY010000013.1:35131-45999 GCA_037439485.1 Planctomycetota bacterium
GCTCTGGCGCATGGGCCATCCCAAATCGCGCTAACGGTTCACGGCCGTTGCGGTTGGTCGTTGCGGTTCGTTCGTCCGCCTTCGCCGAGGAGATTCCGGTGAACTTCCAACAGATGATTCTGAAGCTCGAACAGTACTGGTCCAATTACGGCTGCCTGGTCTGGCAGCCCTACGACGCCGAGAAAGGCGCCGGGACGTTCAACCCGGCCACCTTCCTCCGCTCGCTCGGGCCGGAGCCGTGGAAGGCGGCCTACGTCGAGCCGTCGCGCCGCCCCACCGACGGACGCTATGGCGACAACCCGAACCGCCTGCAGCATTACTATCAGTACCAAGTCGTCATCAAGCCGGCGCCCGCGGACTCGCAGCAGATATACCTCGACTCGCTCAAGTTCCTCGGCATCGACCTCGCGGCGCACGACGTGCGGTTCGTCGAGGACGACTGGGAGTCCCCCACCCTGGGCGCCACGGGCCTCGGCTGGGAGGTGTGGCTGGACGGGATGGAAGTCACCCAATATACATATTTCCAACAGGTGGGGTCGATTGAGCTGGACCCGATCACCGTGGAGTTGACCTACGGCCTCGAACGCGTGGCGATGTTCATCCAGAAGAAGAACAACGTCTTCGACCTCGCCTGGAACGACACCGTGACCTACGGCCAGGTCCACCACGAGGACGAGGTGCAGTTCTCGAAGTACAACTTCGACCACTCCGACGCCGACATGCTGTTCAAGCTCTTCGACATGTACGAGGCCGAGGCCAAGCGCCTCCTCAAGGTCGACCTCGTGCTGCCCGCCTACGACTGGGTCTTGAAGTGCTCGCACACGTTCAACCTCCTCGACGCCCGCGGCGCCATCGGCGTCGCCCAGCGCACCACCTACATCACCCGCGTCAGGAACCTCGCCCGCTGGGTCGCGAAGTCGTATCTCAAGCAACGCGAGGCAATGGGGTTCCCGCTATTGCGCCGTTGACGTTTCTGTAGGGGGGGACCCATGTGCCCCCCCGCGTTTCTTCTCTCTTGTTGTTCTTGCGTCCCTCCCAACAAAGGAAGCTCGTCGGGCATCCTCAACCTCACCCGCCACAGCGTCTCCTTCGTCCCTCAAACTATCGAATGCGTTTTCACGCAAATAACCCCAGAATCCACACAATCCACAGAATCCACGAATACTGTGTGATGGCCCTGTGCTTCAGTGATGTGAATGTCGCATTGGTCTCGTTCCAACACTCACTCACCCCCTGAATTCACCCAGCGTCTGTCGATTTCTGGTGTTCAAAGAACAAATGGCGCACAAAGCTGCCGTGCGCCGGGAATCTCACAGAACGTCTCCACCCCTTCAGTTCAGAATAGGTGTAATCCGCTGCCCCGTTACAGAGCCGCCCCTATTATACAACGCCTGACGGGTCAGTCAAGCGTGTTGTGCGGAATAATCGGCTCTCTTTCAAGGAGAGAGGTAATCGAGGAAGTCCGCCGGAGCAAGGACGGTGACGCGGGCGCGGGGAGGGAAATGCCTCAGGTTGCCGGTGACGAGGATGGCGTGGGAGGCGATGGCGACTTCGAGAAAGGGGATGTCGTCGACGTCGGAAAGCGCAATGACGCACGCCCCCGGGCAACCGCGAGGGATCGATCCTTGATGAACTTCATGATTTCGACCGACTTCCAGGCCGGTATCCCCAACTCGGCGCACGTCAGCACGGTCTCATGCTCGAACAGAATTCTCCCGTCGACGCACACCAGGAAGGCGCCTCGTTCCGCCATCCTGGTCCCCCCCTGCATTAGAAGAGCCGGCGGCCATACCGATAGTGATGGTGCCTGAATGGCAAGGCGCTCTTACCCCGCGCGACGCCTTCGGCTTCGACGGAGAGTTCATTGAGCGACCGTTCCAGGTCGAGGCGGGATTGCTCGCGCAGGTCACGATTGGTGCGCTTGGGGACGAAGAGGGGCTCGCCGAGGATGATGCCGGTGGAGGCGAACGGGGCGGGGATCACGAACCTGTCCCAGCCGTGGAGGCGCATACAGGGCCAGGAGCCGATGCCGACGGGAACAATCGGCCGGCCGGTGATTTCGGCAAGGAAGATAGCCCCCTGCTGGGCGACAAAGCGCGGGCCCCGCGGGCCGTCGGGCGTGATTGCCAGGTCGCGGCGCCCCGCCGTGCGAGCCATCTCTTCAAGGCCCTCCACTCCCCCGCGCGTCGTCGAGCCCCGAACCACGTCGTAGCCGAATCCCGCCGCAACGGTGGCGACGTATTGCCCGTCGCGATGGTGGCTGATGAGGATGCGGATTCCCCGGTCCCGGCCGATGAAACAGGCGCCGAAAATATGACAGTGCCAGAAGGCCCAGATCACCGGGCCATAGCGGCGGTGAAGTTCCACGTCGCTCGGGCCGTTTACGACGCGATGACGCAACGTCGCCATCCAGGTCCGCACGAGCGGGACGCCGGCGTCGGTGATCAGCCCGAGAGTGAAGTTGCTGGACATTGCTGCTTCTTATGTAGGGGGGGACCTATGTGTCCCCCCGCATTCTTTGATCATGCTGCTCTCTTGCGTCCCCAGAAGAAGAAACACGGGCGGACACATAGGTCCGCCCCTACAAAGACAACTTCTGATCATAGAGAAGCCGCGGGTGATGATGCTTCGGCCACGGCTTCGAGGCCGAGAAGGCGCGGACTTCGCATTCGCAAAGCTCGGTGCATCGGGTCAGTTCGTGTTCGAGGCGAAGGCGGCATCGCTCGCACTCGTCGCGGTCGGCATCGACGGGGACGCTGAAGACCTCGCCGATGGTGATGGCAGCACGGGCGCCCGGGACGGGGAGGACAAAACCATCCCAGCTTCGGGCTCGGACGCGGGGCCAGGCGGTGGCGGCGACGGGCATGATGGGCATGCCGGTGAGCCTTGCGGCGGCGATGACGCCGGGCTGGACGATCTCGCGAGGACCGCGGGGACCATCGGGCGTGAAGGCGACATCCGCCCCGCCGGACTCGCGCGCCAGGGCGAGGAGCGCCTCGGCGCCTCCCTGAGAACTCGACCCGCGCACGGGCACGAGGCCCAGCCCCTTGGCTGCGGCGGCGACGTAATCCCCGTCGCGATTGCGGCTGATGAGGATGCGCACCCCCCGGTTGCGGCCGATGTAGGCGGCGAAAAGCTGCTGCGAATGCCAGAAGGCCCAGATCACCGGGCCCCGTGCGTTCCGATGCGCCAGAGCATCTTTGAACCCGCCGACGATCCGCCAGCGAAGCGACATGAACCACGCGCGGATAAGCCCCGGCCCGACCACGCCGATGACTTCGGTCAGCATGAAAGGCGGACGAGGCATGAAAGCTCCGGGGCTGCTGCCGCATCGTAGGACAGACATTCCTGTCTGTCCCGTCCAGGACAGGCAAGAATGCCTGTCCTACGAAAGAGGCCACTCGCCCGAAAAGACCTCGCGCGCGGGGCCGGTCAGGAGCACCGAACCCGACTCCGTCCACTCGACTTCGAGATCGCCGCCGAGTAGCTTCAGCGTCACCTTCCGCCCGGCGAGACCACCCAGCGCCGCCGCGACGGCCGAGGCGCACGCGCCCGTGCCGCAGGCCAGCGTCTCGCCGGAGCCGCGCTCCCAGACACGCATCCGCAGCGTGCGGCGGTTGACGACCTCCACGAACTCGGCGTTGACGCGCTCGGGGAAAAGCGGGCTCTTCTCGACGGCCGGGCCGAACTTCTCCAGATCGAAAGCGCGCACGTCGCTCACGAACGAGACGCAGTGCGGATTGCCCATGTTGACCGCGGTGACGCGAAACGTGCGCCCGAGGATATTCAGGGGCTCGTTCACGACGCGGCCCGGACGGCCCTTCATGGGAATCTCCGCGCGTTCGAGCAACGGCGCGCCCATGTCGACGGCGACGCGCTCGACCTTGCCCTTCGCGACGAAGAGCTTCAACTGCTTGACGCCCGAATCGGTCTCGACGGCGAGATGCCGCTTCTTCGCGATGCCGTGGTCATAGACATACTTCGCCACGCAGCGGATGCCGTTGCCGCACATGCGCCCGCGGGAGCCGTCGGCGTTATACATCTCCATGCGCGCGTCGCCGCGCCGGCTGGGGCAGATGAGGATGAGCCCGTCCGCCCCAACGCCGAAGTGCCGGTCGCTGACGGCGACGGCAAGCCTGGCCGGATTACGCACCTTCTCGCGGAACGCGTCCACGTAGACGTAATCGTTCCCTGCGCCTTCCATTTTCGTGAATTTCATGGCGACCTCCGCCGGTATTTCTACCCGCAAAGAGGCGCATTGTCAAGCCGCGGGCGGAATGGTAGAATACTTCCGGAGGTGCGACATGCCTGGCTTCGACGAACGCATGATGCTTCGGGCCCTGGAGTTGGCCGAGCGCGGCCGAGGGCGGGTGGAACCGAATCCGGTGGTGGGCGCCGTCGTCGCGAAGGGCGAGACGATCGTCGGCGAAGGCTGGCACCAGGCCTATGGCGGCCCCCACGCGGAGGTCAACGCGCTGAGCGCCGCGGGAGACAAGGCCGAAGGCGCAACGCTCTACGTGACGCTGGAGCCCTGCTGCCACGTCGGCAAGACCCCGCCCTGCACGGACGCGATCATCGGCGCAGGGATTTCGCGCGTGGTCGCCGCGATGCAGGACCCATTCCACGAGGTCGCCGGCCGCGGATTCGAGAAGCTCCGCGAGCGCGGCATCCGGGTCGAGGTCGGCCTGTGCGAAAGACCCGCCGCGAGGGTCAACGCGCCTTTCATCAAGCTGACGACCCGCGGCCTTCCCTTCTTCATCGCCAAGTGGGCTATGACGCTCGACGGCAAGATCGCCAGCGTCACCGGCGACTCGACTTATATTTCTTCCGAGGCCTCGCGGCGCATCGTCCACCAGTGGCGCGACAAGGCCGACGCGGTGGTGATCGGCCTGCGCACCGCGCTTGCGGACGACCCGCTCCTCACCTCGCGCATCCCCGGCGGCCGCAACCCGAGGCGCATCATCATCGACACGCGCGCGGAGCTGCCGATCGCGTCGAAGCTTGTGAAGACCGTCGCCGAGGCCCCGGTGTGGGTCGCGTGCGGCAAGTCCGCGCCCGTCGAAGCGGTCCACGCGCTCGAACGCGCGGGGTGCCGCGTGATCCCGCTGCGCGAGACGCGCCGGCGCGTCGACATCACGGCGCTCGCCGAACTTCTCGGCCACGAGCGGATCACCAACGTCCTCGTCGAAGGCGGCGGCGCCGTCCATGCGTCGTTCTTCGAGGCGAAGCTGGTCGACCGAGTGATGGCTTTCATCGCCCCGAAGCTCATCGGCGGCGCCAACGCCCCCACGCCCCTCGCCGGCCGAGGCATCCGCCTTGTCGCAAACGCCTGGACGCTTTCCGAGACGAAGACTACGCCCGTGGAAAGCGACGTGATGATCGAAGGGGACATAGTCTACACCCCGTGACGCGGGCATAGGGCCGCCGGATCGAGCGGGGATGTGCTGCGTCTCACGTCGCGTTGTCGGGAGCGTCGGGGTGCGGGTGCCGGCGGCGGAAGTCGCGAGGGCCGTCGCCGTCGGGACGATGTCCGCCGAACGGAGCCCCGCCTCCTTCGGGCATGGGGCCGATGGTCGTCTTGTGCTCCTCGATGTACTGCCCGACCGCCTTCTGCCGGTCCTCGGGGGTCATCGTCTGAAGCTTCTCGAACGTCTCCTGGGGAATGGTCCGCAGGATGCGTCCCTTGACGTGAATCTGCATCATGAGCTGCCGGGCCTCGGGCGAATCGGGAGGCAGGGCGCGGAGCTTCTCGAACTCGTCCTTGAGCGTCTCCTGGAAGAACATGATGCGCAGCGCGATCCTCTCCCGACGCTCGGGCGGCATCTGCTGAATCTCGCCGAGACGCTTTTCGATCTCTTCGCGCGTCCCGGCGTGCATCCCTTCGAGCATCTTGTGCGCCCGCACGATCGCCTCGCGCCGACCTTCGTGCATCTTGTGGAACCTCGCGAGGTTCTCGCGGATGCGCTGCCGCTCCGCCTCGGGCATGGCCTTCCAGCGATCGTAGAGCAGGCGCATCCGCGCCTGCTGCTCGGGCGTCATCGACCGCCACTTCTTCAGGTTCTCGGCAAAGCACGCCTTGTCCCCGCCCGTGGCGTTGTCCGCGGGGACCGGTTGCGCCCCGGCCGCGATGCCGATGCCGATCGAAAGCGCCAGGATGATTGCGAAGATCAGGCGGTTCACAGGGCGCCTCCCGCCTTCGAGGCGTCTTCGGACATCATGATCACGCCGTCACCGAGCGCCTCGTAGGTGTCGAGGTGCTGCAGCACGTCCAGGTTCTGCAGGACGTCGATCTCCTTCACCACCTGCTGCGTCTCGGGGTCGAGAGGCTTCTCGGTGCGCATCACCTTAATGCCGACCAGCACCGCGATAAGCACCGCCGCGGCGGCCGTGGCCGATACGCCCCACGCCCAGCGCGGCATGTGGCGCCGCTTCGTCGCGCGGGCGAACGTCCTTTCCGCCAGCCCCTCGGGGACTTGCGCCTCCGGCAGCGAGGCCATCCGCTCCCAGAGGATCTCCTGTCCGGCAAGCTCGCGCCGGCAGGCCTCGCAGGAGGCAAGATGCTCGCCGAGCCGACGCGCCTCATCGGGGGTAAGCGCCCCGTCGACGCGCGCGCTGATGAGTTCGAGATAGTCCTTGCAGGGCTTCATGGCTTGCTCCGTCTCCCCTCTCACGCGTTTAACGCATCTCAGCCGCATAAGTTTCGCCGAAAGTCAGAATACGCGCCTCCGCCCATTTTGTCATAAGTATCTGGCCAGACAGGCCTTAAGCGTCTGCCGCGCCCGCGATATCAGAGATTTTACCGCCGGCACCGTCGTCTCCATCGCCTCCGCGATATCCTCGTAGCTCAACTCCTCGAACCGCCGCAACAGCAGCGCCGTCCGCTGGGCCTCCGGCAGGGCCGCAATCGCGGCGCGAATCTTCTCCTCCAGCTCCCGCCGCTCGATGCGCGAAAACGGCGCGTCCTCCCCTTCCGAGGCCACGTCGAACGACGCCTCTTCGGGGTTTTCGCCAAGGCCTTCCAGCGACACCGACGGGCGAGCCTTCGCCGCGCGCAGGCGATTGAGGCAGACGTTGACGGTGATGCGGTAGACCCAGGTAGTGAACTTCGCGGTGGGTTTATAATCGGCGGCCGAGCCGTGGACGCGCAGGAAGACCTCCTGCACGACGTCTTCGGCGTCCGACTCGTCGCCGAGGTAACGCGCGGCGAGCTTGAAGACGACCGCGCTGTTCCGCTCCACCAGCCTGCGGAAGGCCGCGAGGTCGCCCGAGCAGAAGGCGAGCATCAGTTGGGAATCCGGGTCCGCCGTCGTCATCGTGTTACTCGGTCTCCTGCTTCGTCCCCTCCCCATGAGCGGCGCCGCTGGGGGGCAACGGAGAATCCAGCCGCAGTTGCCCGCACGCGGCGCGCACTCCTTCGCCATGGCGGCGGCGGAGCGTGACGTTGACGCCACGGGTTTCGAGGGCCCGGCGGAAGTCCTTCACGATATTCATCGACGGCCGCTTGAACCCTGAGCCCTCGACCTCATTATAGGGGATGAGGTTGACCGTCGCGTGGACGCTCTTGAGCCGCTTGGCGAGGGCCTTGGCCATGTCGGCCGAGTCGTTGACCCCGGCGAGGAGAACGTACTCGAACGTGGGCTCGCGGCCGGTGTATTCGTAGTAATCCTCCGCGGCGTTCATCAGGTCCTCAACCGACATGAGGGTCTTGTGGCGGATGAGCTTCGCGCGCAGTTCGTCGGTCGGGGCGTGGAGGGAAATGGCCAGACTGATCTGGAGGCCGGAGGCGATAAGCTTCTCCACCGTGCCCGGGATGCCGACGGTGGAGACGGTCATCCGGCGGGCGCCGATGTTGAGGCCCCAGGGAGCGTTGAGGATGTGAACGGCTTTCAAGAGGCGCGGCAGGTTGAGAAGCCCCTCGCCGATGCCCATGAAGACGATGTGCGTGATCCGGTCGTCGCGGTCGAGGCGTCGCTCGACGTGCATCGCCTGCTCGACGATCTCCGCGGTTTCGAGGTTGCGCTCCACCCCTCGGGCGCCGCTGGCGCAGAAGGCGCAGCCGACCGGGCAGCCGACCTGCGTGCTGAGGCAGGCGGTGAGGCGCGGGCGCTCGGGAATGAGCACCGTCTCGACCGTGTGGCCGTCGTGGAGGCGGATCGCAAGCTTCGTCGTGCCGTCGGCGTCCTCGCGGGCGTCGGCGACCTCGCTCGACGACAGCGCGATGAAGTCGGGGAGCTTTTCGCGCAGCGCGCCGGGAATGTTCGTCATCAGGTTGAACGAGTCGGCCCGGCGCTTGTAATACCACTCCAGCACCTGGTCGGCGCGGTAGGCCGGCTGGCCCAGGGGCGCCAGCGCCTGGAGGACTTCGTCGCGTTCGAGCCCGGCCAGGGCGATCGGCGTGCTCATCGGTGTTTCCCCTTCCCTGCGGCGAGCATCCGCTCCAGCTCGCCCGAGCGGACGAACGCCTCGAAGACGTCGAGATCCTCGAAAATGCGGGTCGAAAGGAACTTCACGACCCAGTTCTCCCTCAAGGGCGAGATCACCATCACCGGCGTGCCCCGGCGGTGCGCTTCCCACATCTCCACCGCGGTGCCCATGGACGCCTCGGGCACGAAGGCGATGAGGCAATCGCTCCCGGCGGCCTGCTCGACGTGGCCGAAGAAGACCTCGAGGCCCTTCGCCTCGGAGTAGCCGAGCGACTGCGGGTGGTGCTCGATGGGGCAATAGACATCGGCCCCCGGAACGTGCTTCAGCAGCACCTCCTTGAGGCGCTTGCGGTATTCCTGCGGGTGAATCGCCGAATCCGGGATGGAGCCCTGGATGATTCCAGCCAGAAAGAATGTGGTCATAGACATAAGGGTATGGCCAAGGGGCACATTATTCAAGAGAAAAGCCCGCGATGGGCCTCTTGTGTGCCACTGGCGGCTTGCCCGCCAGTGTGTTTCCCGATTTCCGAAGAGCACGGGTGGACAAGCCACCAGTGGCACAAGCAGACCGGATCGGAACGGCTCAATCCAGGTAGAACGCGAACAACTCCGACGGCTCGCCGCCCCACGTCTCTTCGAGCACCGCACGCACGCCGGCAACCTTGGACCCGACGGGAACGCGGACGAGGCGAGAGCGGTTGTCGGCCACCGAAGCAAGCGGCTCCCACCGGCCGGAGCGGAGGACCTCGACCCGCAGGCGCTTCGGCAGTTCCGGCGGCGGCGCGCTCAACTGGTCGTCCGGCTGGTGATAGGAAAGCTGGATGTTCTTCTCAAGCGCGCTGTCGACGACGAGCGATGCCTCCGCGACGGGGCGCGGCGAGTCGAACGTGTATTCGACGTGGTCGCCCGCGGCCCACGTCCACGCGTGAGACTCCTTGCCCACCGGGCGGTTGATTCCGTCGCGCACGGGCGACGGGTCCCCCTGCGACGCGGAGAGCTTCGCCTTCGTCGTCAGGTCGGAGTATTCCATCTTCACCCACGGCAGATACGCGTCGTTGCGGAGGAGCGACTGCTGAAGCTCGCGCATGTGCGAGCCGACGTCGCGCGGAGAAATCCCCTTCGCCACCGCGATCGCCGCGGCGGTGCCGACGGCCTGGCCCATGCCGGCGCAGGTGCCCATGACGCGCGTGGAACTCATCGCGGCGTGGGTGCAGCTTGCGTTGCGGCCGGCGAACATGAGGTTGCGGATGTTGCGCGAATAGAGCGAGCGGTACGGGATGCCGTAAGGGCTCGGCGAATGGTGAAAAATCGTCGCAGGCCGCGCGACGCGCACCGCCCAGAAGCCCTCCGGGTCGTGGTCGTCCATCGTCCAGCCGCCATAGGCGACGAGGTCGTCGAATCGGCCTTCGCTCTCGACGTCGCGCTGGGAAAGGATATGGTCGCCGACGAACCGGCGGCTCTCGCGCTTGGCGGGGAGAAACTGCAGCCAGTCCATCGCCCAGTTCGCCGCCTTCTCGCGATTCGCGGGGCAGCGGTTCTTAATGTGGTCCCAGACGCCGAGCGTGATCTTCAACAGTTCGTCGCGGAGCATCTCGGTATCGCCGATGCTGTCCTGCATGCCGCCCAGCTCGATCCACCAATAGCCCATCTCCCACCAGCCATGGCGGTCGGGCCGGTCGCCGTAGGGTAGGTCGGAGCACTTGTCGAACCGGTACGCCCACGCGGGCGGCACGAACGGCATGGGCTTGTCGTGCGGGCGGGCGGAGAAGCAGAGGCTCATGCCCATGGTCCGCGCGTCGGCCTTTTCGGGGGCGATGGATTCGTCGAACTCGCTCCGCGCTTCGCGTCCGACGCGGACCACGGCGCCCGTCAGCGGGGCGAGGATGCCGTCGCCGGAGCAATCGGCGAAGAGCTTCGCGCGCACGACGTGACGCTTCTGGCTCGTCCCCTGCCAGCCGGTCACGGAGACGATGCTGCCGCCGTCCATCTCGGCGTCGAGGCAGGAGCAATTAAAGAGAAGCTCCAGGTTCTCCTGCGTGCGGACCTTCTCGAAGAGCACCTGGTCCCAGACGCCGAAACTGCGCTGGGCGTTGCGATAGAGGTTCTCAAGACGTATCTCTTCGAGGATGCCCGTCTCGCGCATGTTCTTGATCTTGTTGTGCCGGTCGGCGCCGCAGATGTGGATTCGGCATTCGCTCGACGCGTTGCCCCCAAGCACCGGCCGGTCGTGCATCAGCAGCACGCGCGCCCCGTGACGCGCCGCGGCGATTGCGGCGACGAGCCCGGACATCCCTCCGCCAACGACGCAGAAATCGACCTCGTGCGAAATCGTCTCGAAAGATGCGCTTCCAGACATGGCTTTCCCCTCTTCCCCGGCGATGACTAGGCTGAGAAGCTGTTTCAAAACCGCTGTTTCATGTAGCTTAGCCCCTCGCGGGCGTGGGG
>JBBIVY010000014.1:0-24459 GCA_037439485.1 Planctomycetota bacterium
TCGGAGCCCCGCCACCCTTGACCCGTCTACCCTACAGTGCCGCTATGAGCCGCTTCACGTCCTCTTCCGTATGGTCCGCCGAGATCGACACCCGCAGCCGCGCGGTCCCCTTCGGCACGGTCGGGGGGCGGATGGCCGGGGTATAGATTCCCGCCTCGAAGAGCCGCTCGGCGAGCCTCAGAGTCGGCGCGACCTCCCCGATGACGACGGGGATGATCGGCGTCACGCCGGGGACTTTGAGCGCGAGCCGCGCCTTTGCGGAAAGATCCAGCACCCGTTGCCGCCTCGATGCGTCCGAGAAGAGCCGCAGCGCCGCAAGCGCCCCGCCGGCGCAGGCCGGAGAAAGTCCGGTCGTGTAGATGAAGCTCCGCGCGCGGTTCACGAGCACGTCCACCGCCTCGCCCGACGCCGCGACGAATCCGCCCTGCGAGCCGAGCGACTTGCTGAGCGTCGCGACGAAGACCGTCCGCGCGGGCAGCTTGACGCCGAGATGCTCCGCCGTCCCCCGGCCGCCCTTGCCCAACACGCCGAACGCGTGGGCGTCGTCGAGGATGAGCCAGGTGTCGTGCCTCGCGACGAGGTCCGCAATCGCCCCCAGCGGCGCCACGTCGCCGTCCATGCTGAAAACGCCCTCGGTGACGACGAACCGCCTGCAGTATTCCACGTGGCCGACGAGCAGTTTCTCAAGCTTCCCGAGGTCGGCGTGCGGATAGACGCGCATCCGCGCCTTGGAGAGCCGCGCCGCGTCGATGAGGCTGGCGTGGCACAGCGCGTCCATGATAATGACGTCGCCCTCGCCTGCAAGCGACGAGAGCACTCCGACGTTCGTCTGATATCCCGACGCAAAGACCAGCGCGCGTTCGAAGCCAAGGAACTCCGCGAGTGCCCGCTCCAGTTCCGCGTGGACCGGGGTCGTTCCCGCCAGGAGCCGCGACGCCCCCGCGCCGAGACCGTATCGCTCCATCGCCTCGCGCGCGCCCGCCAGCACGGCCGGGTGATGTCTCAGACCCAGGTAATCGTTGCCGGCGAAGTTGATCACTTCGCGCCCGTCGACGGACAAGCGCGCTCCAGCCAGCGGCGTCACCACCCGCGCCGAGCGGAACATCCCGGCCTCGCGAAGGTCGTCGAGTTCGGACGAGAAGTCGGTCATCGAGAGCGCCTCCCTCGTTCGAGCACGACAATGCCGATGTGCCCGCCGAAGCCGACGGCAATCTTGATTGCCGAGCGGATATCGTGCGAGCGGCCGACCTTCGCAACGTGGTTAAGCTCGCACGCCGGGTCGGGATCGGTCAGGTTCAGGGTCGGCGGCAGAAACCCGTCGCGCATCGCGAGCACGGTCAGAGCCAGCTCCGCCCCGCCCGCGGCGCCCAGGCAATGGCCGATGGCGGGCTTGAGCGACGAGACGGCCGCGCGCTTCCAAGACTCACCCAGCGCCTCACGGATGGCCGCGGACTCCGCCGGGTCGTTGTCATGCGTGCCGGTGCCGTGCGCGTTCACATAGTCGACTCGGTCGGGCGAGAGCCCCGCGTCCCGCAACGCCCCGCCCAGGAGCCGCGCGAGCGCCCCGTGAGAGGCGTCGACGCGCGCCAGGTCGAACGCATCCGCGCCCCACGAGGAGCCCGCCACCCAGGCGTAGGCTCGCTCGGGATTCGTCGCAACGCGATCTTCCGCTTCGAGCACCATCACCGCGGCGCCCTCGCCGATGGCAAACCCGTCGCGCGCGCGGTCGAACGGCCGGCACGCCCCCGAGGGGTCGTCCATCCGGCGGCTGAGAACACCCATCCGATCGAACGCCGCGACGAGCGGCTGCACGAGCGACGCATCGGTCGCGCCTGCCAGGACCACATCCGCGTCGCCGGAGGCGATGAGCTTCGAGCCCGCGATGACGGCGTGAATCCCGGTGGCGCAGGCCGCAGCATAATTGACGACGGGGCCGGTGATGCCGAACTCGCGCGCGACCGCCAGGCCCGGGGTCGAGGGCGAGATGAGTTCCCAGAACTCGGGCGGCACGGGCGCGCCTTCGCAGAACGCGCGATGGCACTGAAAGAGCGACTTCATGCCGCCCTTGGACGAAGAGACGGTGGACGCGGCGCGAGGGCCGGAGAGCGAGCACACATCGAGCCCGGCATCGGCCACGGCGTCTCGCGCGGCGGCGAGGGCCATCGCGACGTTGGGCTCGGGCGAATCGGCCCCGGAAAAGGCAACCGCGGGCGCGCCCAAGACGCGCTCGCGGTTGATGTCGATGGCCCGTATCCCGGAGCGACCCTCGCGCACGGCGGACCACGTGTCGGATGCGCGGCCGAAGACGGTCACGAGTCCGACGCCGGTGATGGCCGCGCGTCGAGCGTCACGTCCCGACACGGTTCACTTCCCGCCCTTGAATTCCTTGCCCAGGTCGTGCTTGCTGAGGATCTCCGACCTCCGGCTGTCGCTGTAGGCATAGGCCACCATGCGCTTGCCGACCGGATCGATGGCATAGACGACCTCGATGTTCCCCGGCACCTGCCCCGGGATCAGCATGATCTCGCCGGCGAGGTCCGCGCCGAAGTCCACCCGCAGGTCGCGCTTGTCGACCGCCTGGAGCCCCTTGCCGGTCGCGGGGAAGACGTAGATCAGCATCGTCTTCTCGGTGTTGTCCACGATCCAGAGGGCCTGGCGGCTCGAGGTGACGTTCGCCGTCGTCGCGGCGTAGCCTCCGCCCGAAACGGCGCGGTTCTGGGCGCCCGCCGGCATCATGAAGACGTTGGAGGCCCGGCCCTGCACGAGACAGACGACAAGCACCACGCTCAGGAGAACCAGTCCCGCCAGCAGCAGATTCTTCGCGTTCATCGCGCCGCTCCTTTCACGTTTCACGCCGAGGCGTCATCGCGCGCGGATTCCCCGGTAGATCAGCAGCACCGCGAACGCCCCCAGAAGTCCGAAAAGCACGTAAGACAATATCGCATTGCCCGAGACGCACTCCAGCGTCTCGGGAACCTTCCGTTCGGCCGACGCCGCCAGCGCGGAACCCGCCGCCAACGTCATCGCCGCCACCAGCGGTCCCACCCTCTTGCCCGACATGCCGTCTCCAACACCCTAGACGAGAATCCGCCCGGCTTATTCACTTTTAGATTATCGGTGTGAAGCAGCGAACGCAAGAGGAAAAGCCCGTCGAAGACTCAGCCGCCCTGCTGCTGTTGCTTGTGTGGCGCACCCGCCCCCGGATGCGATTGCTTCTTTGTGCATCTCACCCGCCCAGCTCCGAGCGCAACCGCGTCACCCGGTCGGCGAGCACCGGGTCGGACGGGAGGAGGCCCTGTATCTTCTGCCAGGCGAAGAGCGCGCCGGTGTGGTTGTGCCGGCCGAAGCGCGCGCCGATCTCCTTCCACGAAAGGCTCGTCAGCTCGCGGGCCAGATACATCGCCACGTGCCTCGGAAGAGCGATCGACTTGTGCCGACGCGTGGAAAGGATGTCCTCCACCGTCGCGTTGAACGCCTTCGACACCGCCCGCGCAATGTCCTCCACGTCCACGTGCCGCCATGAACCGCCCAGGAGCGCCGCCACCGCGCGACGCGCCATGCCGAGGTCGATCTTCTCGCCCGAAAGAGTCGCCGTCGCCACGAGCGTCGTCGCGGCGCCCTCGAGCTCGCGGATGCTCCCGCGCACGTTCTCGGCGACGAAGGCGAACACGCTCTCATCGACCATCTTCGCCCTCGGGCCGACCTTGCGGCGGACAATCTCCAGCCGCGTCGCGTATTCCGGCGCGGAGATGCTCACCACCATGCCGCTCATCAGGCGAGTGGAGAGCGCGTCGGTCAGCTTGGGCAGGTCGTTCGGATGGACGCTCGTGCCGAGGATCACCTGCTTGCCCGCGCCCACGAGCGCGTTGTAGATCTGCAGGAACTCGTCCTGCGTCGCCGGCTTGTCGGCCAGGAACGGCAGCTCGTCAAGGGCGAGAAGGCCGATCTTTTCGAACTTCTTGTGAAAAGCGTCCAGACTGTCGTGTTGCAGCGCGGCAAGGAACTGGTTGGTGAAACTCTCCCCCGACATGTAGAGCGCGCTCCCCCGCTTCGACTCGTTCCAAGCGTTGACGACCCCCTTGAGAAGGTGCGTCTTCCCGATTCCCACGGCGCCATGAATGACGAGCGGGTTGAGCGAGCCGTCGCGGATTTCTCCGACGTGCTGCGCGGCGGCAAAGGCCAGGCGGTTGGACGGGCCGACGACGAAGTCGGACAGGTAGTAGGGCCGGCCGGTTTCGACCTCAACCGGCGCGTTCCGGGGCAGGCTCGTATCCAGGGCTTCGACAAGTTGCTGCTTCTGGCGGATCTGCTCGTCGCGGGAGGAACGGTAAAGGCCGGGAGAGACGACGAACCGCACTCGGACGTCTTCCCCCATGACGGAGGCGAGGGCCTCGCGAACGGTGTCGGAGTGGTGTTCCTGCAGCCATTCGCCCACAAACGAGTTCGGCACGCCGATCTGGCAGCCGGACGCGTCCTGGTTGATGAGTTCCGTGTTCCGGAACCAAAGGTTGAACCTTTCGGCCGGAACGGAATCATGAATAGCGGCAAGGGCATCTTGCCAGATGCACGACAGCGTCTTAGTCACCGCCCACTCCTGCGGGATGAATCCCTGGGTGCCTTATGATGTGCCACAGAATGAAAGGCAGGAATGTAACGCCCCCCGTTGAGGCGGGCGAAAGAGTATCAGAACGCGACACTCGTGTCGAGGGAAAATCGAACCGGAAATTAACGAGCGAAGCCTTGGAACGCGACCGCATTCCGTAATCACCTGCGCCGCAACACACTTACGAAATCCGCTCCGACGTAAACGAGACGAAATGACGCGGGGAATTTCCGCGAGTGAAACTCACGCCCGTTTCAGGACGGGGCCAGTAATGAGAAGAACGCGCGCCGACGCTGACTTTCGTGGAACCCGAGCGAGCGGTAGAGTTTCACCGCCGGCGTGTTGGCCTCGTCGACGACAAGCGAAAGCTGCGTGTCGCCGCCTCGCAATGAGACCTCTTCGAGTCCTTTTTCCATCGCCTTGCGCCCCAAGCCTTTGCCGCGGAATTCAGGCGCCGACGCCACGTAGTCCAGCTCGTAGCTGCCCTCCTCCGGACGATATCCGATCAGCACGACAGCGGCCGCAGTCCCCTCGATTTCGCCCAGAAGCCACAGCTTCGGATCGAACTGCCCGCGCTGACGATACGATTCGAGCGTCAAGGTGATGTCGCGGAACTCGCCAAGCTTGGAGCAGTCGAGCGTCCCTTCGTAGGATCGCTCGACGAACCTGACGAAATCGGAATGCAGTTCAGGCGAATACGCTTTCCAGCGTATCCGGTTGTCAGTCAGCACGTTGCGGTCGGACTTTGTCACCGGCCGCTCCATGAAGAGCATCGTGGCGAGGAAGTCGAAGCCGCTCTTCGTCAGTACGTCCTCGGCGAGCGAGTCGTCGATGCCGGCGAAGGCCTGGAGCATCTTGAGGCCCCGTCCGGCGGCCATGGGTTTCAAAGTGTTCAACAGTCCCGTCTGCACCTCCTCGCGCGCGAACCCCTGCGCGCAGAGAGGCGGAGTCACGGTCGCCGTCAGGTCGATCATCGGAAAGAACATCGCGCAGCCGACGACCTCGCCGCTGCCGGTGACGGCCACGCTCTGAAGCGCCAGGTCGGTGCCGAGGTCCTGCGCATAGGCCAGGAAGGAGGCCAATTCCTTCGGCGACGGATGCTTCCCTCGCGTCACGGAATAGGCCAGCGCGCCTGCGGCGGTCTCTTCGCCTTTTCGGATGGGTCGAATCTCCACTCGTCCGCTCCCCTACGGATTGTGGGCCAGGGGTCTCCACGTCGAAGCCGTTGCGGTCTTCCCACTGTCTATAATCGACCGGATTTTCTCCAACAAAGCACCATTTCTTGCGTATTCAATGTGGATGGGGCATAATGGGCGCGGATACTCCGCCCGGACCACTACCGTCAGGACTACGGCCTTGGCCGACAGCCCCAACCCGATGCCGAGCGATGCAGATCTGGTCGTCCGCTGCCAGCGGCACGACCCGGAGGCGTTCCGAATCTTGGTGGAACGCTACCGTCGCCGGTCGTGGAAGGTGGCTTACAACCTGCTGGGCAACATGGAGGTCGCCCGGGACATATCCCAGGAGGCCTTCATCCGGGTGCTGCGCGCGATCGCCACGTGCGACCCGAACCGCGGCTTCCGGCAGTGGTTTGACAAGGTGGTTGTGAATCTCAGCATCGACTACCTGCGCAAACACGGGTCGGTGCAGGCCGTGCCGCTGGAGCTGATCAGCGAGCCGGCGACGTCCGTGGACAGTCCGGAGGACCGGACGCTTCAGGACGAGACCCGGATGAAGGTTCGCGCGGTGCTGGGGGAGCTGCCGCTGAAGCATCGCGCCGTCCTGATGATGCGCGACATCGACGGGATGGAGTGCGAGGAGATCGCCGTCGCGCTCGGGAAGACTCCGGGGACGATTCGCTGGCGGCTCAACCAGGCCCGGCAGGCGTTCCGCCGGGCGTGGGAGCGATCTCAGCGGGAGATGTCGCCGGACGCATGATGCGCCCGATTGAGAAGCATTGCGAAGAGAAGGAAGAGAGGACCGAACCCATGACGTGCTCGCAAATACGCAACATCCTGGCGCTCTATGCCGGAGGCGACCTCGACAATGCCGCCGAGGCTCGCGAGGTCGAGGCGCATCTCGCCTCGTGCGAGGCCTGCCGCGCCGAGGTCGACGCCCTTCGCGCCTCGCTCGGCGCGCTGAAGGCCGCCGGTGCGACGGAGGAGTCGCTCCCTGAGACCGACCCGGGCTACTGGGTCGAGGTGGAGAGCAAGCTGCGCGAGCGCGCGCTCGGCGTGGACCAGTTGCGCCTCGACCGTCCGACCTGGCGCACGCTTCCGGCCCTCCTGGCACAGGCGGCGCTGGTGCTCTTTGCGGCGGGCGCGACGATCTGGTTCATGGCCTCTCACCATCAGCCGGCGGGGCCTTCGGCTCCCACGGCGGTCGCGAAGGGTACGCCGAACGGGTCGCCCCTCTACGTGCTGGTGAACGCGCCCGACCGATACGCCAACGCGGAGGTCGCGCCCGTCTCCGACGACAGTTCGAACATTTACTACAGTGACGTGAACCACGTCGTCCGGCCGGACGAGGTGAAGCGATTCCAGCGGCAGGTGACCAACGCGTCGTACACAGAAGACGCGCGCGGAGGATTCTGACGCGGATGCGCGGGAGATGAAACCATGGGACGATGGACGACGACGATCCTTTCGGCCGCGCTGCTCTTCCTGTGCGGATGGGCCGCGGCGCAGCAGAGCGCCCTTTCCGGCGCCGCCGCCCCGGCGACGTCGCTCGAACAACTCAACAACGACCTCGTGCAGCTCGCCGCGAAGGTCTCTCCCTCGGTCGTGCAGATCGTCGTCGATCCCGCCACGACGACGGCGCGCCGCGTGTCGGGCATCCCGGGCGTGATGGAGTTCACCGTCGACGCGACCGGCGCCGTTTCCTCGCCGGTGCGCGGATCGGGCGTCATCATGACGCCGGACGGTTACATCCTCACCTCCGCCGAACACCTCCGCGGCCAGTCCGACGCGAAGATCAGGGTCATCCTCTCCGACGACCGGACGCTGGACGCGAAAGTCGTCGGGCGCGATTTGCGCTCGGGCCTCGCGGTCCTCAAGGTCGACGCGAAGGACCTGCCGGCGGCGACGACGGCCGAGTCCTCTCCCCCGCCGGGGTCGCTGGTCGTGGCCGTCGGCGACACGGCCGGCGTGGGCCGCAGCCTCTCATTGGGCATGGTGTCCGCCTCGAACCGCGCGGTGACGGCATCCGCCTCGATCGGCTCGGCAACGCTCTATCCGAATCTTCTCCAGATCACGAACCCCGTGACCTCGACCGACATCGGCGGAATCGTCGCGGACGTGAAGGGACGCATGGTGGGACTCGTCCACAGCTCGATGACGGGACGGCCCGTCGTCGCGCAGCCGATTACGATGGTGCCCGGAGCGCAGGTGAACGCGGCCCCGGGGGGCGCGCCAAACGTGCGCGTCTTCGACCTCCGCGTCGGCGGACAGCCGCAGGTCTCGAACGTCTCCTTCGCGACGCCGGTCGAGACGATCCGCTTTGTCTTCGACTCGCTCAAGAAGGGCGAGAAGGTCCCGTGGGGCTACCTCGGGCTCTACTTCGGCTCGGAGAAGGACAAGGGGCTCATCGTCGTCAACGTGATGCCGCAGTCGCCCGCGGCGGAGGCGGGAATCGTCAAGGGCGACGTCATCACGTCGTTGACGCTGGGCGGCAACGCGAAGATGATTTTCACGGGCGAGGCGAAGGACATGGCCGCGCTTTCACAGTCCGTCGGCGCCGCGGGCGCGGGAACGGAAGCGAAGCTGGCCATCCTCCGCGAAGGCAAGCCGCAGGAGATCGCCCTCAAGCTCGGCTCGGCGCCCGAGATGCAGGAACCGAAGCCGTTCGTGATGCGGGCTCCTCAGAACGGACAGTGGGCCGATCAGGCCCCGCCCTTCATGCGGCGGCCGTGGCTCGGCATCGACGTCGAAACGACGCCGGCCGGAGCGAAGGTCCGCGAGATCGTCCCGGGCTCGCCGGCCGAGCAGCACGGGCTCCGAGTCGGCGACCTCATCACGAAGGTGGGTGACGCCGCCGTCAAGACGGCCGAGGACGTGTCCAAGGAAATCGAAAAGCTGCCCCCCGGCCGCAAGGTGACGCTGACGCTCGTGCGCGACAAGGAGGCGATCACGGCGGACGTGACGCCGGGGCTCCAGCCGGGCGCGGCGCCGCAGGCCAACGCTTACGCCTTGCGGGACGACCCCCTGCGCATGTTGCTCGACCGCCAGCCGTGGCTGGGCATCGAGGCGAAGGAGATGGACCCGGGGCTCACGGTGACGCGCGTCTTCGGCGGCTCGCCCGCGGACGACGCCGGCCTCCGGCTGAACGACGTCGTCGTCAAGGTGGACGGACGAAACGTCACCGGCCTCGACAACCTGCGCGACACCGTGCGCGCGCACAAGCCCGGCGACGAACTCGCCGTCACGCTCCGGCGCGACGGAAAGGAATCGGAGATCAAGGTCAAGCTCGGCAGCCTCGGCGACCGTAATGAGAACGCGTTGCCGTGAGACGGCCGGGTTCGGGAATAGGATGGACAACGCGAGGAGGAGGAGAGTCATGAGCAAGAGATCATGGAGCAAGTGGATTTCCGTGTCGGCGGCGATCCTGGCCGCGGCGCTGTTCGCGTTCGGTTCGGGCGCGTCGGCGTCCGCGCAGGACGGCAAGATGGCGATCAGCCAGAAGAGCGTGGACGACGCCAAGGCGGACCTGAAGAAGCTCGGGCCCGAGCCGAAAGCGTTCGTGCTGATCTCGAAGATCGTGCTGCCCTCGGTGGTCACGGTCGTGACGAAGCACAAGGAGAAGGTCGCGCAGATCCCGGACATGTTCGGCGACGACTGGCCGTTCGACGTGCCGAACCCGTTCCCGCGGAACCGCCGCGGCCGCGCGGCGCCCGAGCAGGACGTCTTCGGCATGGGCTCGGGGTTTGTCGTGGACAAGGCCGGGCACATCCTGACCAATAACCACGTCGTCGCGGGCGCCGTCGAGATCAAGGTGCGCCTGGCCGACGATACCCAGTATGACGCAACGCTCGTCGGGACCGACGAGAACACCGACCTCGCCGTCATCCAGCTCAAGGACTGCCCGGCCGAGAAGATCGTCCCCGTGACGGTCGGCGACTCCGGGAAGCTCGAAGTAGGCGACTGGGTGCTGGCCGTTGGCGCCCCGTTCGGGTTCACCAAGAGCGTCTCCGCGGGCATCGTCTC
The DNA here is from genome assembly GCA_037439485.1 of Planctomycetota bacterium. Classification (GTDB taxonomy): domain Bacteria; phylum Planctomycetota; class DG-23; order DATKVD01; family DATKVD01; genus JBBIVY01. The sequence goes on from JBBIVY010000014.1 coordinate 9,805, forward strand.
CGCGGTGGGCCGCCAGGGACTCATGCCGCACGGCGACCGGGATCGCAAGATCTACTATGAGAACTTCATCCAGACCGACGCGGCGATCAACCGGGGCAACTCGGGCGGGCCGCTGGTGAATTACTCCGGCGAGGTCATCGGCATCAACGCCGCCATCGAGACGCCGAGCGGCGCCTCGGCGGGCGTCGGCTTCGCCATCCCGACGAGCCTCGCCAGGCCCGTCATGGAGCAGCTCATCGCCAAGGGCAAGGTGACCCGCGGTTACCTCGGCGTCACCATCCGCGAAACCACGGACGACGACGTCAAGAAGCTCAAACTCGAAAAGCGCGAGGGCATCTACGTCGAAGAGGTGAAGCCCGGCACGCCCGCGATGGACGCCGGCCTCGAATCGAAGGACGTCATCGTCAAGGTGAACGGCAAGCCGGCCGAGTCGGTCATCGAGTTGCAGTCGACCATCGCCGCGACCGAGCCGGGCAAGAAGGTCACGATGGAGGTCCTCCGCGACGGCAAGCCGAAGACCGTCGAGGTCACGATCAAGGAGCTGCCGAGCGAGTTCCCGACGACCGAGGCGAGCTACGCGGACCCGGACCTCGGCATCAAGGTGCGCACGCTGACGTCGGACCTCGCGCAGCAGGCGCAGGCCTATGTAGGCGACAAGGGCGTGCTCGTGATGGAGGTGATCAAGGACAGTCCCGCCGACCGCGCGGGCATCAAGTATAAGGACCTCATCAAGGAAGTGGCCAACAAGCCGATTTCCTCTGCCGGGGACTTCGAGGCCGCGCGCGCCAAGGTGCCGCTCGACAAGGGCGTGCTGCTCCTCGTCAAGACGGGCGACAACAACGCTCGCCTCGTGCTCGTGATGGTGAAGTAACAGAATAGGCTGCAATGCGGCCGGCCGCCTTAACGTGGCTGGCCCATACGACCGCCCGGGAACCCTCCACCCGGGCGCGTCTTTGTACGCCCCCGCTCCATGCCGGTTCGTCCCCGCTTATTCCTTGCGTTTCCACTTAGTTATGCTAAAATCAGTGGCGCACTGAGGTTCGGTCACGCCTCGACAAAGCCGCGGGATTCCATGAACCAGCTCGTCCTTCTCTACGCCCAACGCAAGCGTCAGATCGTCGTCATCATGGCAACGGTGGCGATCTTCGCCGTCATCATGCTCGTCCAGACCTGGCAACAGCTTCCGCGCGCCTACAACATTCAGTCGGCAAACGACGGCCATTCCCTCGGCCTCGTCGCCCAGGAATGGCCCCCGCTGCCGCCCAACGCCGCCTTTATCTTGTCGCGTTCCGCCGACGGCGCCGGCTTCTCCCCCGCCATCGAGCGAAGCGGCTTCGTCATCGGCCTCGCCGCCCAGCGCGGGAGGACCTACGTCCTCTTCCTCGACCACACGCTCCTGTCGCTCGGCGAGAAGGCCGACGACTGGGTGAGCGTCCGGTGGCCCCTGGGCTGGACGCCGCTCGGCATCGGAGCGGTGGACAACAACCTCGTCGCCTTCGGCCAGGGCTCCGACCGCACGAAGCTCCTCACCGCCGTCTTCGATAACGCCACGTGGCGCAACGCCGCCGCGTATCCGCTCGCCGCCGACAACATGCTGAGCATCCTGACGGTGCCCTCGCCGGGCGGCCCGACGGTCGCGTGGGTGGAGGCGAAGCTGCCGCCTCCCGGCGCCAAGCGCACACCCGCGCAGGAGCAGGCGGCGATTCCCTGCCGCGTGGGGCTCGCGCGCATCACCGGCGACAACCTCGCGGTCCTCCCGAGGCTCGACTTCGACCGGCCGATCTTGATGAGCTTCGTCGGCGACAACGCGGGCGTTCATCTCTATTACCAGAAGGTCCTCACCGGCTCGCCGCTTACCTTCGGAGAGTACAGCTGGCCCATGAGGGACTACGACCCCGTGCTGCGCGTGTCGACCTTTGCCGACGGCCGGTGGTCCGAGCCCCGCAATCTTCCTCACACCGGGGTCTCCGCGATGTCGGCGGGCGAATTCCTGGCGGCCTCCTTCGGGGGCAAGACCTTCATCTACAGCGATGAGTATTTCCTCGGCGTCTTCTACGCCGGCACCTGGGGCCGCGAGCTGCGCGGGAGCGCCCTGAGCGAACCCTTCCTGGCCATGGCGCCCACGCCCGACAGCCTGAGCTTCGAGATCACCCGCGGCGCGGCGGCGCTGGGCCTGTTGTGCATCTTCCTCGGCTCGCTCGTCGCTTTCGCGCTCGTGCGCCGGCACCCGGCGGCGCCTTTGCCGGCCGATCCGCTCTACGCCGCGGTCAGCGACCGCGCCATGGCGGCGGCGGTGGACTTCGGCATGCTCTACTTCGTCTTCCTTATCTTCGATACGAGCAACGATCCGTTCGGATTCTGGGGGACTCTGGCGGTTTTCTTCGTCGTCTACGGGTCGCTCCTGGAGGCGACTTCCGGCGGCCAGACGCTGGGCAAGCGCATCTTCGGCCTGCGGGTCGTAGACGCGCGCACGCTCGGGCCGATCACGTTCTCCTCCGCCCTCAGCCGCAACATCTTCAAGCTCATCGAGATGCTCACCGTCGGCGCCGGCTGCTGCCTGTCGACGCGCCGGTTCCAGCGGCCCGGAGATTTCCTCGCCAGCACTATCGTCCTCAAGGAGTTGCCGAAGTTCATGGAGTCCGACTCCTGAGCCGCACCTTCGCGCGTCCTTTTCGGAAGCTTCCCGTGGCCCCATCTCACGACATCGGCGACGTCTGGTTCTCGCGGGGCGTCCAGTTCTCCTGCACCCGCTGCGGCAAGTGCTGCCGCGGCGAGCCCGGTTACGTCTGGATCACCGCCGAAGAAATCGACCGCATGGCGAAGCACCGCAACATGCCCCGCGCGGAGTTCGTCCGGCAGTATGTCCGCCGCGAAGGGCTGAGGCTCTCCCTCAAGGAGCGCCCGGGCGGCGACTGCATCCTCTGGCACGGCACCTGCACGGTCTACGACGTCCGCCCGAGGCAGTGCCGCACCTTCCCCTTCTGGAAGGAGGCGCTCCAGGCCAAGCGGGTCTTCGACGCCATGCGCCGCGACTGCCCGGGCGTCGGACATGGAAAGCTGTATACGTGCGAAGAGATCCTAGCCATCGCCCAGGGACAACGAGAAACGTGACCAAGACCCCGCGACGCTTTGCTGCCTCACCCACCCCCGGCGCCGCCGAAGGCCTCATCGAAATCTACCGCGACCTCGACGCCGAGATCAGCCAGCTCACGTGGACCTGCCGCGCCTGCGCCACCTGCTGCCGCTTCGCCGACCTCGGTCACGAACTCTACATCACGACCATCGAGGCGGACCATCTCGTCGAAGGCGCCGAGATTCCCGTTGCAATCACCCCCGAAGTCTGCCCGTTCCTCATCGACGGCAAATGCTCCCGCCGGGAGCGTCGGACCATTTGCTGCCGGACCTATTATTGCTGTGTCAACGGCGAAGGCCTGATGGAAGCCCTCACCGAGCGTTACCTCGCCCGACTGAAGGAACTCCACCTGCGTCTCGGCATCCCGTGGCATTATGCATCACTTTCGACCCATCTGAACGAACGTAACATGAGGGCGGGCAAGGAGTAATGACGTCGGTTGTGTCAGTGAACCACATTCCTTCCCGCCGAATCGACGCTGTTTTTGTGTCGTAACCTCTGGCATAGCTTGTCCTTAGAAGAAATTCTTAACGGATTTTTCCTTGACGAGTTTTGCCCTATATGCTTCACTAATACGGACTTAGCGTAAACCCACCGCGTTTCATAAGTCGGATTGCCCCGCGAGAGTTCGCCGCGCGAGGCAGTCCCGGGGGTAAGCAAGCGGTCTTCACAGGTCGCATCACGGCGAGGGGGGCTTCACTCCGGTGCACGGATCCAATGACCGAGGGCCAGGAGGAGGAGTGTGAACGTGACCAAGAAGGAGATTGTGAAGACGATCTCGGAGGACGTCGACCTCACGCAGTTGAAGACAAAAGAGGTCGTGCAGAAAACGTTCGACGCGATCACGGAAACGCTGGTGAAGACGGGGCGCATCGAGCTGCGCAATTTCGGTGTGTTCGAGGTGAAGAAGCGCGAGCCGCGCAAGGCCCGCAATCCGCGGACGGGCGCCGAGGTCTACGTGCCGGCCAAGAACGTCGTGACGTTCAAGCCGGGCAAGGAGATGGCCGACAAGATCCGCTGGGCGCAGGCGGTCGAGGCCTGAGTCCCGCGCGCCGCGCGAGGAGTGCCGATCATGCCCGTCCGGGGCAGGGTCAAGTGGTTCAGCAGCCAGAAGGGCTACGGATTCATAGAGGTCGAAGGCGCCGAGGACGTCTTCGCCCATTATTCCGACATCATCGATTCCGGAGACGATTTCCGGTTCCTCGAGCGCGCTCAGGAGGTGCAGTTCGAGATCGTTGCGGGTGAGCGCGGCCCACGCGCCGCGAACATCCGAAAGATCGAGCCTCCTCCGCCCTCCGCACCCGCCTGATTCGCGCGACACCAACGGACCGGGTCCTCGATGCGCCGACAACCGGTCCGTTTGTCTGTACCTCAGCGGCCACGAGGCGGCAAGACCGTCATGATTGAAATCACCATCGACAACCTGGCGAAGCGATTCGGCAAGGTCCATGCCCTCGCGGGCGTCAGCCTGAAGATCGCGCCGGGAGAATTCTTCTTCCTCCTCGGGCCTTCGGGCTGCGGCAAGACCACGCTCCTCCGTCTCCTGGCCGGCTTCCTCGAACCCGACGGCGGCGCCATCCGTTTCGGCGAGCGGCGCATCGACAACGTCCCCGCGCACAAGCGCAATACGGGCATGGTCTTCCAGAACTACGCCCTCTGGCCGCACATGAGCGTCTTCCGCAACGTCGCCTACGGCCTGGACGTGAGGCGCGTCCCCGCCGAAGAAAAAGCGCGGCGGGTGTCTGAAATCCTGGGCCTGGTGCGGATGTCGGGCTACGAGGAGCGGCTTCCCGGCGAGCTTTCCGGCGGGCAGCAGCAGCGCGTGGCGCTGGCCCGGGCGCTCGTCATCGACCCGGACGTGGTGCTCCTGGACGAGCCGCTTTCGAACCTGGACGCCAAGCTCCGCAGCGACATGCGCGCCGAGATCCGCCGCATTCACGACCGCACCGGGCGCACCTTCGTCTACGTCACGCACGACCAGAAAGAGGCGCTGAGCATGGCCGACCGCATCGCGGTGATGAACGAAGGCCGCATCGAGCAGGTCGGCGCCCCGGAGGAGGTCTACACAAGCCCGGCCAATCTCTTCGTCGCCAAATTCCTCGGCGGCGCCAACGTGGTGAGCGGCCGGGTAAAGTCCTGCTCGGACGGCCTCGCGTTCGTCGAGACCCCCGCGGGCACGCTCGCCGCGCGCATCGGATCGCGCCTGCTCGTCGCCGGGGATGCCGCCGTCATCGCTTTGCGGCCGGAGCTGATCCATGCCGCCGCGACGGGAGAGGCCAACGCCGTCGACGCGGAGCTATCCGAGCGGATGTATCTCGGCGAGATCATTCAGTATCAGCTTCTCGCCTCGGGCGTCGAGCTGACGGCGACCGCTCCGAGCGCCGCGCCGCTCGGAGCGCATCCGGGCGAGAGGGTCCGCATCGCCTTCGATGCGCGCGCCGCCGCCGCGTTTCCGGCCGAGTAGCCCAGGAGCCCCCGAATGTCCGCCGGCCGTCGAACGTTCGTCGTCATCTCGGTCGCGATCCTCGCGATCTTCTTCGCCATATTCCTCGTCTGGCCGATGCTCTACGTCGTCAAGGGCGCCTTCTACTACAACAATCACGTGACGTTCGAGTTCTTCTCGGCCAACCTGTCCGGGCTCTCAAGCGGCCTGCCCTCCTTCTGGGCGCATCCTCTCGACTGGATGGCGGGCGCCCTTCACAACATGGCCGAGTATCCTATCTTCGTCTCGCTCGCGCTCGGCGTCGTCGTCACGCTGGCCGCCACGGCCATCGCCATGCCGCTGGCGCTCGTCTCCGTCCGCCGCGATTTCTGCGGCCGGGGCTGGATGAGCGCCCTCGTCATGCTGCCGCTGATCCTGCCGCCCTTCGTCGGGGCCATCGGCATGAAGCAGATGTTCGCCCTCGACGGCAGCGTCAACATCGTCCTGGAGCGCGTCTTCTACGGCATCACCTGGGGCCTGAGCCACGTGGGTCTCATGAGCGCGCCTTGGACCATGCCGCACGTCGGCTGGCTCAAGGACGCCGGGTTCTGGAGCGTCGTCGTGCTCACCACGCTTCACCTCTACCCCATCATGTTCCTCAACGTCGCCGCCAGCCTCGCCGCCGTCGACCGCTCGGCCGAGGAAGCCGCGGCGAACCTCGGCGCGCCGCGGTGGAACGTCTTCCGGCGGATCACGTTCCCGATGATGCTGCCGGGCTACTTCGCCGGGGCGAGCATCGTCTTCATCTGGGCTTTCACCGACCTGGGCACGCCGCTGATCCTCAACTACCAGAACGTCGTCCCGGTGCAGATCTTCCGCATGGCCGACCAGGCGCAGGAAAACCCCATGGGCTATGCGCTCGTGGTCATGGTGCTGACGGTCAGCCTGCTCGCCTTCCTCGGCGCGCGGGGGGTGCTCAGCCTCAAGCCGCAGGCCGCATCGACCAAGGGCACGGCCTCCGAGTCGCTCCGCCGCGCGAGTCGGGGCGGCACCGCGCTCATCTGGCTCTTCCTCGGCGGGCTCACCTTCGCGGCGGTCATCCCGCACATCGCGGTCATTCTCAGTTCGTTCACCGCGCCCGGCGGGTGGAACGACACCGTCCTGCCGGCGAAGTTCACGCTCTCGGAATATCACACGCTCGTCACCCACCCGACGGCGCTCAGCGGCCTGTTGAATTCGCTCCTCTACAGCGTGCTCGCCACGATCGCGGCGGTGGTGTTCGGGGTGCTTATCGCATACCTGCTCACGCGCGAGAAGTTCCTCGGCCAGGGCGCGCTCGACGGGGCCGTGATGGCGCCGCTGGCGCTGCCGGGGATCGTCCTGGCCTACGGATATCTCGCCTGCTTCGTGGGCGGGCCGCTCAACCCGCTTCAGAACCCAGTGCCGCTGCTGGTCATTAGCTACGTCGTGAGGCGCCTGCCGTACATGGTTCGCGCGGCGGTGGCGGGGTTCCAGCACGTCGCAGGCGCCTTGGAGGACGCCAGCCGCAACCTGGGAGCGTCCGCCCTGACGACGCTCCGGCGCATCACGCTGCCCCTGGTCTTCGCGAACCTCGTGGCGGGGGCGGTGCTCACGTTCGTCTTCAGCATGTTCGAGGTCAGCCAGTCGCTGATCCTGGCGCAGGATGCGAGCTATTTCCCCATCGCGCGGGTGCTCTATAAGCTCTTCGACCGCCTGGAGGACGGGCCTTACGTGGCCAGCGCCATGGGCGTCCTCGGGATGATCGTGCTGGCCGCCGGGCTCCTCATCTCGGGGAGGTTCCTCGGAAAGCGGATGGGCGAGATCTTCCGGGCTTGACTTTGGGTCGCATCGCGGATACTTTCTGAGGCCATGAGCGAAACGCCGAAAGAGCCCCTGAAGCTCGACATCGCGATGGTGCGCGCCGTGCTCGACGGCGTCGCCGGCTCCATTCTTGTCGGCGATCGGAACGGAATCCTCGTCGACGTCAACCGGCGGGCTTGCGAGATGCTGGGCTACGCGCACGACGAACTCGTGGGCCAGCCCGCATCGATCGTTCACGTGCCGTCCGAGCTTCCGCTCCTGGAGCAGTCTTACGCCCTCGGCCTGCGCGGCGAACCGTATTCCATCCACTACACCTTCCTCTCGAAAGACGGCCGCGAGATCCCCGTCGAGCTGCGCTGCACGCTCATCGAGGCCGCCGGCGAGCCGCTCCTGGTGGCGCTCGTCCTCGATTCGACCGAACGCGAGGCCATGCTCCGCGACATCGTCAAGAAGGAGCGCGCCCTCGCCGTGTCCACCATCGCCGAGGGCGTCGCCCACGAGTTCAACAACCTCCTCGCCCGAATCCTCGCCTGCGCCGAGGAAGGCAGCGAGCACGCCCTCGACCTCACCGTCCGCAAGGACCTCTCGCGGATCATCGAGGCCAGCGAGGAGGCCGGGCGCATCGCGGAGAAACTCCTCGCCTACGCCCGCCGCAGGCCGCTGGAGAAGTCGCTCGTCTCGCTCACGGCGATCATCGAGCACGCCCTGCAGATCATGGAGGACGACCTCGCGGCGACGAAGATCGCCGTCCTGCGCGATTTCGAGCCGCTGCCGGCGATGATGCTCGACAGCGGCCAGATCGGACAGGTCTTCATGAACCTCATCGCGAACGCCCGCGACGCGATGCCGGGAGGCGGCGCGCTGCACGTCTCCGCCCGGCGCGTCGGCGGCGAGGCGGTCGTCTACGTCACCGACACCGGCCCGGGCATTCCGCCGGAGATCCTTGCCGACCTCTTCAAGCCGTTCGTCACCACCAAGGGCGCACGCGCGCATTCGAGCGTCCCCGGCATGGGCCTCGGCCTTTCGGCCTGCGACGGCATCATCGCCAGTCACGGCGGCTCCATCGCCGTCGACAGCGTCGTCGGACGCGGGACGACGTTTGTCATCCGCCTGCCGCTGCCCGACGACGCGACGAAGGAGAAGGCGGGACCATGAGCCCCCGCGCGCCGAAAACTCCCCGCGTCCTCCTCTTCACCGGCAACGGCAAGGGCAAAACCTCCGCCGCGATGGGCGCCGTGCTCCGGCTCGCCGGCCGCGGCAAGCGAGTGCTCGTCCTCCAGTTCGCCAAGCCTCCGCGCGGCAGCGGCGAGGAATTGGCGCTGCGCAAACTGGCGCCGAAGGTCGTCGTCAAGCCCCTCGGCAAGGGGTGGCTCGACCTCTCCGCCAAGCCCCGGCAGTCGGGCGATCTCGACGACGTTGCGCGCCAATGGAAGAAGGCGATGGCCCTCGTCTCGCGCGGCCGATGGGACGCGGTGGTGCTCGACGAGGCCAATTTCCTGGTCTCATCCGGGTTCCTCGGCGCGGCCGAAGTCGCGGCGTTCCTCGATTCGCGTCCGGCCGGGCAAGTCGTCATCCTCACCGGCAGCGGCTCCAACTCCGAGATCCTCCGCCGCGCCGATTACGTCACCGAGATGAAGAGCATCAGGCATCCGTTCGACAAGGGAATCCCCGCCGTGCGCGGGATCGACTACTGAGGACCGACATGGCCAACTTCGCGGATCGGCTCATCGACGCGTGCAGGAAGAAGAACAGCCTCGTGATGGTCGGCATCGACCCGAGGCTCGACAATCTGCCGGATTCGGTGCTGAAGCCGGCGATGGAGCGCCACGGCGAGACGCTCGAAGGCGCCGCGGCGGCTTACTCGGAATTCGGGCGGAGGATCATCGACGCCGTGGCGGACGTCGCGGTGACGGTGAAGCCTCAATCGGCGTTCTTCGAGATGCTGGGCCCCGCGGGGATGCAGGCGCTGCACGAGGTCATCGGCCACGCGCACCAGGCCGGGCTCCTCGTCGTGCTCGACGTCAAGCGATCCGACATCGGCAGCACGGCCGAGGCCTACGCGCAGGCGTTTCTCGGCTCGATGAAGGTCGGCGCGGAGACCCTCGAACCCTGGGGCGCGGACGCGGTGACGGTGAACCCCTATCTGGGCTCGGACGGCCTGACGCCCTTCATCCAGATCGCGCGAGCGAGCAGCCGCGGGCTCTTCGTGCTCGTCAAGACGTCGAACCCGTCCTCCGGCGAGATTCAGGACCTCAAAGCCGAGGGCCGGGCGATCTCCGAGCGCGTGGCCACGTGGCTCGGCGGACGCGCCGGCGACCTTGCAGGCGAGTCCGGATACTCCTCGCTCGGCGCCGTGGTCGGGGCGACTTACCCGGAGGAACTCGCGCGATTGCGCAACCTGATGCCGAGCAACATCATCCTCATCCCCGGCTATGGCGCCCAGGGAGGCGCCGCCAAGGACGTGAAACCTGGGCTCAACGCCGACGGCCTGGGTGCCGTCGTCAACGCGTCGCGCAGCGTCATCTTCGCCTATCGCGACAAGACCTGGGCCGCGCCCCACCCGTCGGCGAAATGGACCGACGCCGTCCGCGAAGCGGCCACGAAGATGCGCGACGATCTCAATGCTGTCCGTTGATTCTTTCGTAGGGGGGGACCCATGTGTCCCCCCGCTCTTCTTCCAAACGACAAGAGGGGCCATCCCGACACGTCGGGAGCCCCCACGTAAGAAACACTATGAAACCGACCTGGAAGAACAAGCGCGTCACCGTGATGGGCCTCGGGCTTCACACGGGAGGCGTGGAGACGGTGAGATACTTCGTGAAGCGCGGGGCGAAGGTGCTGGTGACGGACCTGCGGCCGAAGAAGAAGCTCGCGGAGTCGGTGGCCGCGGTGAAGGGGCCGAACGTCTCGTTCCGCCTGGGCGGGCACGACAGGCGAGACTTCGTCGAGACCGACCTCGTCGTCGCAAACCCGGCGGTGCATCCGTCGGACGGGCTCCTGGTCGCAGCACGGCGGGCGAAAGTCCCGGTCGATGCGGAGATCAACTTCGTCTTCCGCGCAAGCCGCGCGCCGATCGTCGGCATCACGGGCTCGAACGGCAAGAGCACGACCACCGCGCTCATCGCGCACCTCTTGAAGGCCTCCGGAAAGCGCGTCCGCCTCGGAGGCAACATCGGCAAGGCGCTCCTCAACACGGCCGAGACGTTTACGCCGCGGGAACTCGCGGTCCTCGAAGTCTCGTCGTTCCAGCTCGAATACCTCGGCCGCGCGGAACTCAGCCCGCACATCGCGGTCGTCATGAACGTCCAGCCCAACCACCTCAACTATCACAAGACGATGGCCGCCTACACGAAGGCCAAGCGCCAGATCGTGGAGCATCAATCGCCGCGCGACGTCGCGATCCTCAACGCCGACGACCGGCGCGTGCGGGGCATGGCGAAGTTCACGAAGGCGAAGGTGCTCCTCTTCAGCGTGGAGCGGGAGGTGGCGCAGGGCGTCTGGCTCGACGGCGGCTCGGCGCGGTTCCGCATCGGCAGGAAGACGGGCGTCATCCGCGGGCTCGACCGGATGAGGATCATCGGCCTCCACAACAGGCAGAACGCCTGCGCGGCCATCGCTGCGGCGCTCGCTGCCGGGGCGACGCCGGAGGCTATTGAGAAGGCCCTGCCGAGCTTCCGGCCCCTGCCCCACCGGCTTGAGGTCATCGCCCGGCGCAGGGGCGTCACGTTCGTCAACGACTCCATCGCGACAAACCCGGACTCGGTGCGCGTGGCGCTCGACACTTTTGACGGCGGCGTCATCCTCATCGCGGGCGGCTCGCCCAAGGACATCCCCTACGCGCCCATGCTCCGGGGCATCGCGGAGAAGGTGAAATTGCTGCTGCTTATCGGCCAGGAGGCTCAGAAGATCGAGGAGGCGGTGAGGGCTTTCGGCGCGGGCCAGGCGGAAATCGTCCGCGCCGGGACGCTCGACCGCGCGATGAAGATCGCCAGGTCGTGCGCCGTGCCCGGCGACACGGTGCTCCTCTCGCCCGCCTGCGCCAGTTTCGACCAGTTCCGGAATTTCGAAGAGCGCGGCGAGCGATTCGCGGAGCTTGCGAAGAAGTAGCGCAGGCGACTGCCCGGCTCAGTTCGCCGGAACCGGAGCTGCCGTCGGATCGGGCTCGGGCACGGGCTTCTTTGCGGGCAACGCCAGGTCGCTGCCGATGAGCGGCGGCTCAAGCTTGCCGATCTCGACGCCGAAACGCGCCAAGATCGTCGGTGTCACGTCGGCCTGAGTTCCGCCGCGGATCACGCCCTTGTCGTTCGTCGCCAGCCACGAATGCGGGGCGTTCTTGTGGTCGAAGCCGTGCAGGTCGAAGCCGTGGTCCGCGGTCACGTAGATGAGCGTGCGCCCGTCGAGCTTCTGCTCCTTGAGCCAGCCGACGATCTTGCCGAGTTGCTCGTCGCAGTCCATCGCCCCCCGGCGGTAGAACGGGCTGTCCATCCCCCTCAGGTGCCCCGCGCTGTCCGGGTCGCGGAAGTGAAAGAAGGCGAAGAACCTCGGCTCGTGGTTCTTCGCGAGCGCGTCCAGGCACTCCGGCCCCGTCTCCGCCGCCAGCGTCCCCTTCGACAGGAAGCTCGTCACGTGCTTCTTCGCGAACCAGTACGGCTCGTTCTCCGTCTTGCCGTCCATATAGCCGTTCTTGCTCGTGACCATGATCGTCTTCACGGCGTCGGCGCCGAACTGCTTCTGGAGCCGCTCGAAGATCGTCAATCCTTCGGGGATCGCCGTGTACGTCTTGTTATTCACGATGCCGATCTTCTGGACCTCGAGCCCCGTGAGCATCTGCGCGTGTCCGGGCGCGGTGCATGTCGCGTGACCGACGACGTCGATGTCCTGAAGCGACCCGTCCTTGATGAGCGCGGCCAGGTTCGGCAACTTATTCGCATCGAGCAGCTCCTTGAGCACCGAGCGGTCGAGCCCGTCCCACGAGATCAGGATGGCATTGACGGGCTCCGCCGGCTTTGCGGGCGCCGCGTCTATGCACCACGCCGCCGCCGAAAGCGCCGCCGCGGCGACGAACGCCGTCGCTACGAGGCGCGTGAGTTTCCAGGACTCCTTCGCAGGCATATCGGCTCTCCTCATTCTCCCCCGTCCGGCGGCGCCACGACCGGCCCAGGAGCGGGCTTGGCGGTGTCGCCGGCCTTGAGGGACATTTTGACGATACGGGTCTTGTTGCGGCGCAGCACGTTGAGCCGGAGTTCGTCGGCCCCGGTGACGGCGGCCTCGAACTCCTTGACGTTATGCACGGCCTTCTCGTTGACGGCAAGGATGATCTCGTACGGCTTGAGCCCGGCGACGGAGCCCTTGGAACCCGCCTCCAGGTTGGAGATGATGACGCCCGGCTCGTCGGCGGTGCGCTGGAAGTAGCGATGCACCTCGAACGTGAGGTCGCGCACGGTCATGCCGAGCGTCTTGGACTTGAAGCGCGCCGCCGACTCGTAGTGGACGGGCGCCTCGGAAATGACGAACGGCAGGCGCACCGTCTTGCCGTCGCGGAAGACCTCGGCCTCATACTTCTTGCCGAAGCCCGCGTCGGTGAGTGTCGTGGAGACGAAATTGCTCAGCCCCGGCCACGGGCACGGGATCTGGTCGTAATACCGCTCGGGAATCTGGTCGAGCCGCTCCCACGGGAACGGGCGCTCGGCGTACACGAACTCGTCGATGCGCACGTCCACGGGCTTCGGAAAGCCCTCGATGTGGAGACGCAGGAGGATGTCGTTGACCTTGAGCCCGCCCTTCTCGGCCGGGGAGCCGGGGTAGAGCCACGTGACGATGGCCCCCGTCTCGCCGTCATGCGTCAAGTCGGAGACCTTGTTGAGCCGCGCGAGTTCGCGGTTCAGGGGCTGAAACTCGGCCCCGAGCCACGCGAGGCGGTTCTCCGCGGCCTCGGACAGCGGCACGTTGTTGGCATCCGCAAACGCCCCGGGATCGGTGAACGGCCCGCGCAGGTAGGCCACCGGCGTCACGAGCGCGTCGCCCCCGCCGCGGCGATAGTCGTCGCCGCCCTTCTCGCGACGGGCGAGCGTCGCCGCCACCAGCGAGCCGTCCTGGTCGAAGAGGAAGGAGATGCGGTCGGCGCCCATCACCTCCGGGTAAAGCTGCCGGCGCCACCCGACGCCGAGCTGGTCGAATCGCTGGGTGGTGAAATGGACGACGCGGTTCTCGCCCTGGATGCGGACGTCGGCGCCGAAGAGCAGGCGCTCGCGGAGCTTCTGCAGGTCGGCCCCCCACGCAAGCTTCGCCGGCGGCCCCACCGGGCGGTCGGGTGCGACGATGAACGCGCCGTAATCGGCGAGCGACGCGACGAACTTCGCGGCCACGTCGCCGTTATCGCCCGTCGAGATGAAGATGCGCTCCAGGCGCGCGGTCTGCTTGGCCTTCAGTTGCGCCAGCACCACGACGCGGTCGGGCGCGGTGACCAGACCCGAGACGTTAAACTCCGTCGTCGCCTCTTCCATGCCGCCTTCCTCGTCGCCCCGCCTCGCGCGGTCGCCCGAGGGGCTGCGGAAGCCGATGCGCACGCGCACGATCGACATCTTGCAGGCCGCGTCGAGCTTCTCCAGGCGCTTCGCCACCTCCTCGGCAGAGAGCTTCGGCCAGGCGAGCGGACTCCCCTTCCACGACTCCCCGGCGCCCAGGCGTTCCTTGAGCCACACGCCCGCGGCCTGACCTTTGCGGTTGACGATGAGGCCCGCCGTCTGAGACTGGAAGACGCTGCCGGACTTCTCGCCCGCGACGAATGCAGGGCTGAACGGGTCCAGCCGCAGCGTCAGCTCGTCCTCGTACGTTCCGCCGGCGACGAGGAAAAACGGCCCCTCGACGCTCGCGTCGAAGACGAGCGGCTTCGCGCCGGCGAGGGGCTTCGAAACTTCGATGAATACCGCGTCGCGGTCCTCAGCAAACGACGCGATCTTCGCGGGCGCCGTGTCGCCGCCGAAGCGGACCTTGATCTCCTTGATGAACCGCCCGGCCACGTGCGGGTCCTGCGTCACGACCGTCGTGGGACCGACGAGCCAACCCGGGACCTCGTAGGGACGCTCCTCGCCGATGACCTCTTCGAAGCTGCCGGCGGAATACCCTCGACCGTAGCCGCCCCGCGGCGACTCGCCCTGGTCGGTGCGCATCGTGAACTCGACGACCACCGCGGAGGGCCGGACGGAATTCACCAGTTCCGTCTTTTTCGCCGGGTCCGGCCCCGCCGCTTCCCCGTTCG
>JBBIVY010000014.1:24559-45040 GCA_037439485.1 Planctomycetota bacterium
GAATTCACCAGTTCCGTCTTTTTCGCCGGGTCCGGCCCCGCCGCTTCCCCGTTCGTCGCGGGCGCCACGGCAGGCGCCGCCTTCGCAACCGTCGCCGCATCCCCCGCCGTCGACGGCTCCTCCCTCGCCGGCAGCGTCGTCCATCCGCAACCCGCCGCCGCCAGAGCCAGCGCCGCCCCTGCGATCCATCGCACCTTCATGTCCGCTCCTCTCATTCCTTTTCGTAGTCGCGGGAGAAATCGAGCACCACCTGCCGCGTGAGGCCGTTGCGCAGCACGCCCAGCACGACCTTGTGCTTCTTCTCGATGCCGTCGATCGCGGCCTTGTGGATCTTCTTCACGTCGTCCAGCGTCTTCACCTCCTGGCCGTCCACGGTCACGAGGATATCCTGCGGATAGAGCCCCGACGACGAGGCGTTGCCCGGCTGCCGCGTGCCGAAGACGAACACCCCGTCCTTGCGATAATAGAAAAGGTCCGGCGTATCGAACTGGTTGATGACCTTGACGGTGAAGTCCCACCGCGGGCAGTCGAGTTCTTCGCCTTCCACCTTCCCCTTCTCGCAGGGCGTCATCTCGATCGTCTGCGGCTTGTCGTCGCGCACGAGTTCGACCTTGGCGACCTTGCCTTTGGGAAGCTGACTCAGTTCGCGGCGGATCGCCGGAAGATCCTCCTCGGTGAGCGCGGTGAGGGCCTTGCCGTTCACGCGGACGATGCGGTCGCGGGGCTGGAGGCCCGCCTTGCGGCCGGGGCTTTCAGGGTCGGTGCCGGAGACGATGACGCCCTCGGTGGCGTCGAAGTAAATGTTTCGGTTGAAGTCGCGCAGAGGCTGCAGGCGCAGGCCCGTCCAGCACCACTCCATCTTGCCGCTGCGGCGGAACTGCGCGACCACTTCCTTGATCGTCTCCGACGGGATCGCGAAGCCCATGTCGCCGCCCTGGATGCCAAGCGTGTTGATGCCGATGACCTCGCCGTCGGTGTTCACGAGCGGGCCGCCCGAGTTGCCCGGGGAGATCGACGCGTCGGTCTGGAGCCAGAGCGAATACTCGCTTGAGCCCGGCAGGTAGCGGCGCGTGCAGGAGACGATGCCGATGGAGACCGACCGCGCCAGGCCCCAGGGCGCCCCCATCGCCATTACGAAGTCGCCTTCCTTCAGCTTCGCGGAATCGCCGATCTTCGCGAACGGCAGGTCTTCCTTGTCCTTCATCTCAAGACGCAACAGCGCGAGGTCGGCGTCTTTGTCGCTGCCCACGACGGTCGCGTTATACGCCTTGCCGTTGGTGCAGAGGCAGCGCACCTCGACGGCCTTGTCGATCACGTGCCAGTTGGTGAGCACCTCGCCCTTTTCGGTGATGAGCACACCGCTGCCGAGGACCTCGATGGTGGTCTTCGTGCCGCGCTCCAGGTTCTCGCGGAGGCACTTGATGAACACCACGGCGGGGAAGACCTTCTCCTTCGCGCTCTGGACGACCTCGCGGAAGTCGAGCTTGGTGAGCGCGGGCGGAATCGCCACGACGTCCTGCGCGAAGACGGGCTCCGCGATAAAGAGCGAGAGCGCGACGAGGATGCCAAACCGTTTCATTCGACAACTCCTGTCTGGTGGAAAGTTGAATCCCCCGGCCGTCGGCGCAACGGTGGGACAGCCAATGGTATCCGGCAAGACGCACCAGGTCAAGCCGATGCGCAGAAGCGCGCGGATTCTGCGCGAACAGGGCAAAGACTGCGCGCGATTTGGGCTATCCCGTTCCCTTCGGCCCCCGCACCCGGAATTGCGGCAAGACGCCGAAACCGCGCAACATATTGGCATATCGACGCTTAGGCGCCTCGGCATCGCGAACGGCGACAAAACGCGCGCGAATTTCCATGTTTCGGCACGCCGTTTGCTATAGACACCGGCGACAAGGCTGTTTGCTATGCGCTGCCTTGCCCCTCTCCAGGGCCCTCGGCTTGCTGACTCGGTCCATGCTGTAGCCGGGGGCCCTCTTTTCCTCCCCAGTGAATACGAACCCAACGAACCCCGCGCGAAGCGCAAAAAGCGTCACAAAACGCGACATTTTCCGCGCCGCGCCGAGGACTTCCTGCTTTCCATCTTGTCCTTTCCGCGTTTTCGATTATTCTTGCTGGGGCTCGCACTTAACGGGGAGGCCGACGTGGCCAGGCTGGTGTTCATCGGGACAGAGGAGTATTCGCGCGAGATGCTCGCCGAGACGGTGCGTCTCGGGGCCGAGGTCGTCGCGTCGTTCTCGCTGACGCGCGAGTGGGCGGCGAAGTTCCCGGAATGGCGCGACGTCGGCGAGTTTGCCCGCGGCGCCGGCATCGAGCATCACGACGTCGGCAGCATCCGCTCTCCCGAGGTGCTCGCGCGGCTCCGCCAGATCAAGCCGGACGCGCTGCTTGTGATGGGAATCCCGCAGCTTCTCGCCCCCGAGATGATCGCCGCCGCAAGGCTGGGCGCGGTGGCGACACACCCGTCGCTCCTGCCGCGGAACCGCGGGCCAAGCGCGATCCCCTGGCACCTGCTGAGGGGCGAGGCGGAAGGCGGGCTCTCGGCCTTCCCCATCGGCAAGGGGCTCGACGACGGGCCTCTTCTCGACCGGAGGCGCTTTCCCATAACGCTTACCGACAACGCCCGCAAGGTCTACGACCGCGTGATTGCCGCGGGGCGCAACATGCTGCCGGGGATGCTCAAGGCTATCGAAAGCGGCGACCTCTCGGGCGAGCCGCAGGAAGAGCGATTGGCGACCTACGTCCCGAAGCGCCTGCCGGACGGGCGCATCGACTGGATGCTCAACTCCCGCCGCATCTATGACCTCATCCGCGCGCTCGCCGACCCGTATGGCGGTGCGTTCGCCTGGCTGAGCAACAGGCGGATGATCATCCGGGAGGCAGGGTTCAGCCACGAGCCGATCGTCGCCCGGCCGGGCGAGGTGGTGAAGATCCGGGACCTCGGAGTCGAGATCGTCACGGGCGCGGGGATTGTCGTCCTGCGGAAGGTCCAACTCGGCGACGCCGTCGAGCCGGCCTGCGAGGTCTTCGAGCGGGAACGTATCCCCGTCGGGTCCGTGCTTCCTTGAGTCGCGAAAAGGTCTCGGAAAATCCTGCTCTTTTTCGTGAATGCCCTTCGAACGGCCGCGTCTGAGACAGTGGAGCAGGCAGGTCCCGATCCCGGCGGGGTATTATCCGCGCGGGTTTCAATAACGGTGTTGACGGGCCGGAGGGAGCGGGTACAATAATCCGGTCAGCGCGTCATCCGTCGACGCCCGGCTGGCCACGGGGCCGTTCGAATCAAGGCAGATGGAATCTCGTTCGAGAAAGTGAGGCAAGACATGCGCAGGTTGGCAATGGGTTCGCTCGCTGTCGCGTGGGTCGCTATGCTTTCGTCCGCAGCCTGGTGTGCTCCGACGACCAAGCCGCCGAGCACAACGCCTGCCCCCAAGGTGACCAACTACATCGTGGTCGAGATCAAGAACACGACGGGCGATATCGCCTACGAGGGCATCGCCTTCCCGACCCTGAAGGAGCGCATCAAGCGCGCGCACGACGAGTTCGTCACCGCGGAGAAGGCCTGGGACAAGGCGAAGGCCGACGCGGCGAAGGCCGGCACGAAGTTCGACAAGCCGAAGCCCGTCGAGGGTTACGTCCATCGCATCGGCGAGGACACCGTCTACAAGACCCAGGCCGAGGCTACCGAGGCCGCCAACAAGCTGAAGGAAGCCTACGAAAAGAAGAAGGCCGAGGAGAAGGCCAAGGCCGGCGGCTGAGATCGAAACCATTTCACGCAATCACCACGGCGCCCCCTCTCATCGGGGCGCCGCGTCGTTTCCGGCGGGCGCCGGCGCCTCCGGCCCCTCCTTCGCCGCCTGGTAGCAGTAAAGCGTGTCCTCCGTCCGCACGTAAAGCCTGCCGTGCGAGAGGACCGGCATGACCCAGCCGGAGTTCCCCACGTTCTTGACGTTCGTGAACTCCACCTTGCCCGTCTCCTTGAACCCGTCGGGCGTCGCTTCGAGAAGATGCACGCCGTCTTTCCACCTCGCGAAGATCAGCCCGTCCGCAACCATGGCCGACGCGCCGTGGTCGAGCGACTCCTTCGTCCAGACTTCGCGCCCCGTCTTGATCTCGATGCAGCTCAACCGCGCCGCGTGAAGCGCCCCGCGCTCGCCGACGCACCGGTCGTTCATGTAGTAGAACACGTACGCGTAATCGCCCCACCGCACCGGCACGGCATAGGTTGTCGCCGCCTGCGTGCGGGCCGGCTCCCACAGCGCCTTCGTCTCGAACGGCGGCTTCGTCCGGTCCACCGAGACCAGCCGGGCCATCATGATCTCCGCGCCCCACACCTGGGGCGTAATCTGCCACGTCTCGCGGCCCTTCCCGGGACATTCCCAGACCTTCTTGCCGTCCGCCACGCGCACGGCGTAGAGCCGGTCGATGCCCGGCCAGAGGACGCACGCCTCGCCGGCGAAATCCGTAAGCTGAGGCGTCACGAAGAGCCCGCCGCCGGCGCTGAGCGTGCCCTTGTATTCGAGCTGGTCGCCGAACTCCCACAGCGTCTTCCCCGTTTTCGCGTCAAGCGCGGCGATCTTCCGCTCGTGCTTCGGCGGAGGCGTCATCAGCGACGAAATCGGCAGGATGACCTTGCCGTCCACGACGACCGGCGAGGCGCACCACCCCTTCCAGTCGCTGTGCGCGGGCTTGTAGTCTGTGTCGAGGTCGCGCGACCAGACCGGCTTCCCCGTCTCGCGGTCGAGACGGTAGATCTCGCCGATCTCGTCGATGGAGTAGACCGCGTCGTCCGTCGCCGTCACCGTCGCGCGCGGACACCATCCCCAGGCCGGCTCCATCTTCTTCGCCGCCTCCTTGTCCTCCTTCTGCGTCTCGTATTTGAATTCCCAGACGGGCTTCCCCGTCACCGCATCGAGACAAACGACCGAGCGGCCCTTGTCGGCCTTGCCCCATCGATCGCCGCGGCCCAGGAGGAAGACGGAGCCCTTCGACACGGTCGGCGTGCCGTAGCCCGCGGCAACCGGCACCTTCCACAGGAGCTTCGGCCCTCCGTCCGGCCACTCGCGAAGAAGGCCCTTCTCCGGCGACGTGCCGTCGCGATTAGGCCCCAGGAACTGCGCCCAGTCCGTCCCTTTCGCCGCATCCTGCGCCGGGGCCTGACAGGCCCAGAGGATTCCCACAACAGCCGCCGTCATCATCGTCGCTGAACGCATCCGTAATCTCCCTGTCCTCACCCCGCTCCGCGTGAAGAGGCCTTCACCCCGGTGATAATAGAGAGCGTGGCGCACCCCGCTATCGCGAGGTTTCCGACGCTCGCCTGCAAATGGCGTGTACACGAAAGCGGCGTCCCGACACATCGGGACGCCGCAATCTCTGCCTGGTTTTCGCGAGTCTCGGGCCGAATGCTCACTCGTAACGGCTTGCCGGCTCTGGCATTCGTGTCACGTGTGTCCGCACATGACCCTACCGAACTCGCAGCACAGCCCCAGATCGCTCAACCAGACAGTCGCGATTCGAATCAGGGGACTCCACTTCTCCCCTTCGCACCCTTACTACTAGCAAACGGCGTGCCATTTGCGCAACCTTTCCTACGCATTTTGGCACGTGAGGCGTAAGTTATTGCCAATCAACCGGATACGCCAATAGGATTTCGGCCAACGGAGCCTGCCCCATTCTGCAGCAAGCCATGGCGTGTTGTATTTTGAGGACATATCGGCGGCCCATTCGAGGGCAAGCCGAGTCATAACGTCCTATTACACAACACGTTACGGCGCACCAGCACCCATGTTGAGAATCCCGAACGTGTAGAATCCATTCAACAGGGCCGCGGCCCCCTTCTTCCTCCTTCCTCAATAACCCGGCCTGTTTTCGGCATTATCCCGTGAATTCGCGTTGAACTTCCCCGTCTATCCTATATGATAGACATGCGCGGCGATGGACGGCCCATTTCCGCAGGTTACCTCGCAGCTTCGCAGGAGGCTTTGACCATGAAACGCACGGCTCTCGCAGTCAGCTTCACGCTTCTCCTTGCGGCGTCTCTGCTTGCGGCGGGCTACACGCCTCCCAGCCACTCCTCCGGATCGAGCCAGCATTGCTACGTTCTCGTCGAGATCACCGGCACCGACGCCAGCGCCAACATTTATGCCACGCAGCAGGACGTCAAGAACCGGCAGGAACAGGTCAATGCGGACAACATGGCCAAGGCGAAGGACAACAAGGTCCTCGACGCCGAGATCAGCAAGCTGAGCGGACAGCTCGCCACGAAGGCCGCCAAGCTGGCCGCGGCGAAGGACGAGACCGCGAAGGCCGATCTGCAGAAGGAAGTCGACGACCTTAAGGCCCAGATCGCGCAGAAGAAGTCCGAGAAGAAGCCCTACGTGAGAACGCTCGACCCCAAGCAGTTCAGCACGCGCGCCGACGCCGACAAGTATATCGAGCAGGTCCTGAAGGACGCCCAGGCCGCCAAGGAGAAGGCCGAACTGAAGGAAGCCGATGCCAAGAAGAAGTGACCCGGCTTGACGCGGCGCTCCCTTAAACCGAACAGCCGCCCTTCCGGCGGCTGTTTTCTTGTCACGACAAAAAGCCCGCCTGCAACTCCAACGGCATATATCCCAGCCACCACGGAACATCTCGCACTGGACACGGGCGGTCCATCCCCTACAATAGAGCAACAAGTCCCCCGCTCACATGCATGGAGGATGCGATGCTTCGAACCGTCATCGGCCTGGTCATCCTGACAGCCTGCGTCGCGCAGCCCTGTTCGGGAGCGCCGACCGCGCTGTCCCCTGCGGCGAACGAAGCGCGGAAGCTCCTCGACGAGGCCGTCGCGAAGGAACTGAAGCAGGAGTATCGCAGTTGGGGCGCGACGCGCGCGCGCGGATGGGAGGCGGTGAAGGCGAAGGAGGGCGCGCTCAAGCGGCTGGCGGAAATCGCGGCGGACGCCGAGACGTCGACCGAGGCGAGGTGGATGGCGCTCGGCATCATCGCCGAAGAGGACAAGGAGGGCGCCGAGGCGGAGGCCGTGCTCGCGACGATCAAGGACGGGCCGGCCTTCCCGCAGGAGAGATGGGGCACCTGCTGGGAGCGCGCCGCGGCGGACGTGGAGGGCTATCTCTTCCGCGCGCTCAAAGGGCCGAAGTCCGTCGAGCGCGTCGTCGATGCGATCCTCGCGAACAACCAGACGGCCTACATGCTCATCGGCCGAGTCGTCGGCGAGCTGCCGATGAAGACGCGGGTCGCCGCGTGCCTGCTGATGCTGGACCACGCCGAGGACCAGAACGTGATGATGAACGTCCTGGGGCACGTCTCCTATTACCTCGACGGACCCGCCGTCCGCGAGAAGCTCCTCCAGATCGCCTCCGACGAGAAGCGCGACGACAACACCCGCCGACAGGCGTCCTGCGCGTGGGCCTCTCGATGCACGAAGGCCGATTACGACCGCGCCGAGAAACTCCTGCGCTCCGTCGTCCCGTGGAAGGACGGCCCGCCCGAGGACCACGTCCGCGCCCTCGCCGCGCTCGATTGGAAACGCGCCTCGGATGCCCTCAACGAGCACTGGAAGACCAAGCCGCCCACGTCCTACCAGTCGTCGCTCGTGCGCGACTTCGCCGACGAGAAGCGCGTGCTCGACATGCTCGCCGAGGCGGCCGGGCAGATCAAGGACGACAACCCCAACGTGGCCCGGCAGGCAATGCAGACGCTCGGGTCGTTCGGATCGCGCGACGCCGCGGACATCATCAACCTCGACGACTTCGCCCGGAACTATAGCGCCCTGCAGACCTGCTTCAACCTCGGCATCGACCCGACGCCGATGCTCAGGCACGCCGTCGACTTCTCGCCCGCCGAGGATATCCTTCGCGTCTCAGGCTCTTCGGACGTGCTGCGCTATCTTCCCGCCGCAGCGCGCAAGGAGTGCGGCGGGCTGTTCGTCGCCGTCGCGCTGCGGGTCATCGCGCAGTATCCCACCGACCGCGAGGACCTCGTCGAGTGGGAAAAGCAGGAGCTTCGCGACGCCTTCAGCACGCTCTGCTTCTTTGCGCCGGACAAGGCCGAGCCTTACATCGAGCGGTTCGCGAAGAAATCCCGCCTCACGGCGGCGGCGCTCCTCACGACCCCGGCGGCGAAGGCGGCGCTCGTCCGGATCTTCCGCGAAGAACTCCCGAAGGACGACCCGGCCGACGATGACTGGAACGCCGCCAATGTCGCCGAGTCGCTCCTCGTCGCGGGCGGAGCGGAGCAGGCGCCGTTCATCATGGAGGCGACGAAGAGCCTGTCGCCCGCGCGGCGATTCCGGGTCATGCAGGTCGTCGCCGACGTCGACCCGGCGCTCGCGTGCGGGGAATTCCTCCGGCTCCTCGCCGCCGAGGGAGATACGCCGAGGGCCGTCGAAATCGCGATGAGCATCGTCCGCACCGGCGAGGCCCTCACCGACGACCAGAGAAAACTCGTCGACGCGCCGATCTTCGAGGCCATGCAGAACTCCGCCGGCGCGCCCAGGCTCGATTACGCCATGCTGCTCGCCGTCGACGGCAACGCCGCCGGGCGCGAACTCGTCGAGGGATTCCTCTCAGGCTCCTGGCGGCCGCAGACCAACTACTGGAGCGCCTTCTCCGGATTCGCCCGCGTCGCGATGAGGCCCGAGACGCCCGCGCTCGCGCGCTGGAAGAGCTTCGTCCTTCGCGGCGTCACGGAGCCGCAGGACCCGGCCGTCAGGGCCGCCTTGCTCAGCGGAACGCGCGGCTTCCTCGGGGTGCGCGAAGGCGACGCGTATCCGATCGTCGAATCGGCGCTCTTGGACCTCGGCCCCGACGGCGACTGGCGGCTCCGGCAGCAATCCGCGCTCGCGCTGCGACTGGCCTTCCGCGACGTCCGGCCTGACTGGGACTACGGCCACTTCTGGCCCGTCGAGCGCCGCAAGCAGGCCGCCGACGACATCCGCAAATGGTGGCGCGAGAACAAGGACCGCCTGCGCTGGGTCGCCGGCCCCGGCCCCTTCAGAACCATCGGCGCGTTCGCCTTCCAGCCCTGACGGACTCGTCTCGCCCTCCGGATTTCAGTCTTCGCCGGGCGCGGGGAGAGGGACCGGCGGTGATGCGTTTTGTGTCGAACGGGTCTCGAAGGGGTGGGTAAACGACAGGCCCCGGCCGTGATCGCTCGGGATGAGGACTTGAGCGAGCGAGCAGGACCGGGGCCTGTCAGACGAAGCGACGCGGGTCGCCTCGGTGTTACTTGAGCTTCGCCAGGAACTCGCGCAACGGGCTGAGCTTGGCGCGATCGAGCGAGTAGAAAATCTGCTTTCCCTTGCGCTCGCGAGTCACAAGGCCCGACATCCGCAGCAGCGCGAGGTGGTGGCTGGTCGTGGGCTGCGGGAGCTTCAGTTCGTCGCACAGCTCGCCGACGGACTTCTTGCCCTTGCCCAGGGTCACCACGATGGAGGCTCGAGTTTCGTCGCCCAGCATCTTGCTCACGTCTACGATATCCCTCATCTGCGCAGCCATCTTGTGCTCCTTTCTGAAAAAGAGGCCCCTCCTCCAAACGCTTCGATGCCGTGCCGTGACGCACCCACAACAGTTGTTATTATCCATCCGCGCAGATGACAAGTCAACAGGTTTTGTGAGAATTCCTCATATCCCTTACGGTCAATACAAACAACACCACCGTTCCCCGGTCACCTGCAACTGCCCAAAACTTCTCCCTCCGCAATATCTGCATGGTTAGATACGGTCTGATTCCCATTCAGGTCGCGCCAGGGCGGTTACGGGTTCCCTTTCCCGACGCGGATCGGCTTCGAATCGTCCCCTCCAGAGCCCGATAGCGAGTCAAGAATCCCGTTTTCGCAGTCAGAATTGGCTGGACCCCCGTCCGGAAGGTGTCGATACTACCCCTGTTGCGCCCGAGGGGGGCACTCTAACCTAACAATCCATGCACGTAAGGAGACCGGCCTTGTCACCGCGATTGACGACGGTGGTTCTGGGTGTTGCTCTGTTCGCAGCGGGCTGTACCACTTCCCAACCGACCGCTTGGAACCCCGAGCCGATTCCCGCGCATCCGACGGGGTACACCAAGGCTCCGTCCCCGCAGCCTGCGCCGACGTCGACAGCGTCCATCCAGGCGGTGACGCCGAGTCCCGCGAGTTTCATGAACGACGGCTCGCTGCGGGTGATGTCCGAAACGCAGTGGACGAGCGAGAAGCCGATTCCCACCCGGCTGGACCCGATGGGCAAGATCACCTGCATCACGATCCATCATGAGGGTGAGTCCGAGGTCGCGAGCGATCCCCGCACCGTGGCCGACCATCTTCGCGACATCCGTAAGGTTCACGTGAACGATCGCCGCTACGGCGACATCGCCTACCACTTCCTGATCGACCCGCAGGGAATCGTGTGGGAAGGCCGGTCGCTCGCCTATCAGGGCGCGCACGCGGGCAACCAGGGCGCCAACAAGGGGAACATCGGCATCTGCCTTCTGGGAGACTTCGACAACGCGCAGCCGACGCAGGCGCAAAAGGACTCGCTGCGGAAGCTCACCTACAAACTCATGGCGCAGTATAACGTGCCAACGAACCAGATCTACACGCACCGTGAGGTCAAGGAGAGGTTCGGTCTCGGCACGACTGACTGCCCCGGCAAGAACCTCCAATGCTTCGTGAACCAGATGCGCGCCGAGATGAGGACGGCGTCGAGATAGGACCCGTCGCCGGATGCGAAGATAGAAAAAGGGACGACCGTTTTCGGTCGTCCCTTTTCATTTCTGGAGCCGAGGGAGGGAATCGGACCCTCAACCTGTGCTTTACGAAAGCACCGCTCTACCGTTGAGCCACCTCGGCGCGCTGCACGATACTATATCGGACGCCGGGCCGATTGTCAATAGCCAACCTTCCGGGTTTCCTCACAACCTCCCCCGCCTCAGAATAGCCACGAGGAGCCACAGGCCCATGAGGGCGGCGATAACGTAACCCACCAGGCCCAGGACCGGGAAGCCGTGCCAGGTCGTCCCGACCTTGGCCACGACGAGGAGCGACGAGGCAACGAGCAGCGCCGCGACGATGATCGCGAAGGCAAGGCGGTTCGAGGCGCGCTCGATTTCGAGGGTAAAGTTCTCGAGGCCCTTGTGCTCCAGGGTGAACCCCAGCCGCCCGGCGAGGATGCGGTTGACGAGTTGGCCGATCTTCCTCGGGCCGGAGCGGAACATCCGGCTGACATCGAAGAGCGCCCGTCGGCCGCGGGAAAATATCCGCTCCGGCGAGAACTTCTCGAACAGGAGGCGCTTCGCCGCGGGCTCGATGACCTCTTTGACGTCGAACTCCGGGTCGAGCTGCCGCGCCAGGCCTTCCACCGCCGCGAACGCCCGCCCCAGCAGCACCACCTCCCTCGGCAGGGTCGCGTGGTGCCGCCGGGCCACCTCCATCACTTCGAGGAAGAACTTCCGCATGTCGATGAACTTGAGCGGCATGCCGTAGTAGCGGTCGAGCAATGCCCGCAGGTCCGCGCGAAGCTCCGCGGGCTGGTCCACGTCGCCGAAGACGCCCATCTCGGCGAAGACGTCCACGATGAGGTCGATGTCCGCCTGCACGGTCGCGACGAGGAGCATCGCCAGCTCGTCCTTCATCTCGTCGGACAGCCGGCCGACCAGGCCGAAATCGATCATCCCGAGGACGTCGCCCTCGCAGATGAAGAGGTTCCCCGCGTGCGGGTCGGCGTGGAAGACCCCGGTGATGAAGAACTGCTTGACGAAGACCCGTCCGAGATGGCGCGCCAGTTCCTTGCGGTTCACCCCTCGGCGGTCAAGCTCCTCCAGGTTCGAGAGGCTCACCCCCTCAATGCGTTCGAGCGTCAGCACGCCCATCGTCGTGCGGGTCCAGTCGACCTCGGGGACGAGGACTTTGTCTTCCTCCTCGAACCCCGCCGCGAAGCGATGGCAGAGCGACGCCTCGCTGACGAAATCCAGCTCCTCGCGGATGCCGCGGCCGAACTCCTCGACGATCATCGTCGGGCGGAGCACCGCCAGTTCCGGCACGCGCTTTTCGACCAGGTGCGCCAACTGCATCATCAGGTCGATGTCCGCGTCGATGACGCGGTCGATGCCCGGGCGCTTCACCTTCACCACCGCCGAGCGGCCGTCGCTGAGGATGGCGCCGTGAACCTGCGCGATCGACCCCGAGGCCAGCGGCTCCGGCTCGAACTCGCGGAAGCGGTCTTCGAGCTTCCCGCCCAGCTCGCGCTCGACGATGCGCCGGACCTCCTCGAACGGAAACGGCTTGACGTGCTCGCGGAGGCGGGCGAGTTCCTTGAGATAGGCAGGCGGCAAGAGGTCGGGGCGCTGGGAGAGCATCTGGCCGAGCTTGACGAACGTGGGGCCGAGTTCCTCCATCACGAGCCGCAGGCGGCGGGCCATCGACTCGTCCCGGGTCAGCTTGGCCTCGTCGGGCTCGCGCGGGCGCTCATGGACGCCGCGGACGTGCTGCCGCACGTTCATCCGCTCGAGCAGTTCGCCGAAGCCGTGCCGGGCGAGTGCCGAGAGGATGTGCGTCAGGCGGCCGATGTTCCGATAGGTCTTCGCCAGTCCGAAGATGCCCATGGGGGCCTCAGATCTCGATTTCGATGATGATGCTGCGGATCTCGGCGAGCGTGCGCAGGAGAGGCTCCAGCTCGTCGAGCGGCCACTGCGTCGCCGCGTCGCTCCTCGCCTTCGCGGGCTCCGGATGCACCTCGATGAAGACCCCTGACGCCCCCGCCGCCACCGCCGCGCGGGCAAGCACGGGCACCATCGCGCGGTCGCCACCGGAGCGCGTCTTCTCCGCCCCCGGCTGTTGAACGCTGTGCGTGGCGTCGAAAAGCACGGGCACGCCGAGCGACTGCATCGCGGAAATTCCGGCCATGTCCACGACGAGACGGTTATAGCCGAAAGACACCCCGCGTTCGGTGAGCAGGACCTTCCTGCAGCCCGAGTCGCGGAGCTTATCGATGACGTTGGCCATGTCGAGCGGAGCCATGAACTGGCCCTTCTTGACGTTGACCGGCCTGCCGGACTTCGCCGCGGCGACGAGGAGGTCGGTCTGGCGGCAGAGGAACGCGGGGATCTGGAGGGCGTCGAGCGCCTCGGCCGCAGGGGCGACCTGGGCGACCTCGTGGACGTCGGAGATGACCGGAACGCCGACCTCTTCGCGCACCTTGCGGAGGATCCGCAGGCCCTCTTCCGGGCCGGGGCCGCGGAAGGAGGAGATCGACGAGCGGTTGGCCTTGTCGAAGCTGGCCTTGAAGACGAAGGGCATGCCGACCCGCGCCGCAATGCCCTTGATCTCGCGCGCGACGTCGAGGCACATCGATTCGCTCTCGATGACGCACGGCCCTGCCACCAGCGCCAGCGGCAGGCCCTCGCCCACCTTCACCTTGCCGAGTTCCACGCGCCTCATCTGGGGCATGGCTGCCTCCCGTCTTTCAGGACCCACAACCGCTCCGGGGCGATCTCGAAGCACGCGGGCGAATAGCCGCGGAAATCTCCGTCGAGCTGCACGGGCACGGGCTCGTCCGCCTCGACCTCGATGCGCCGGCCGCGGGCCATCTCCACCGTGTGAAAGAGCGGGTGGACATGCACGATCGCGGCGGCCATGTAAAGCGCAAGCATCCCGTGCCCCGGCGCCCCGAATGCGACGACGTCGAGCATCCCGTCGTCCGGCTTCGCCCGAGGCGTCATCGTGAACGGCCCGCCATAGTTGCGCACGTTGCCGACGATGACGTGATACGCCGCTCGCCTCACGGCGACGCCGTCCACCTTCACCGTGAGCGGCGTGTACGGATAGTTCCAGAAGGCATTCAGCGTCGGGGCGACGTAGGACAGGTAGTTGATCGACCCGCGCCGCCACTTGGCCATGTGCTCGGTGACGTAGGCGTCGAACCCGGCGCTGGCCATGCAGACGAACGCCCGCCCGCCCATGCGCCCCAAGTCGAACCGACGCCGGCAGCCGTGGAGCACGAGTTTGGCCGCGCTCTTCGGCCCGTAGCCGAGGCCCAACTCGTGCGCCAGGACGTTCGCCGTGCCGAGCGGCAGAACCGCCAACGCCGCATCGGTGCCCGCGATCCCCTGCGCGACCTCGTTGATCGTGCCGTCGCCGCCGCAGGCGAGCACCGTGTCGGCTCCGTCCCTCGCCGCGCCGTAGGCCGCGCGCTCGGCGTCGCCGGAGACCTTCGTCAGCACCAGTTCGACCGAAAGCCCCTCGGCGGCGAGCCTGCGCCGAACGTCCTCCGCATCCCTCGGGGCGCGGCCGCCCCCGGCGATGGGGTTGACGACGATGAGGACGCGCCGGGGCGGCATAGAGTTCCTCGCTCCCTCCCCCTCAGGGGGAGGAGATCACAGATCGATCGGCTCGCCCTTGGCGTTGGTGATCTTCTGGCCCTTGGCCTCGACGACGACCTTGGTGCCGGGGGGAACGGAGCGGGTGAGCCAGACGTTGCCGCCGATCACCGCTCCCTTGCCCACCACCGTCTTGCCGCCGAGGATCGTCGCGCCTGAGTAGATGGTGACTCCGTCCTCGATAGTCGGGTGCCGTTTCTGCCCACGGATGATGTTGCCCTCCGCGTCCTTGGGGAAGCTCAGCGCCCCGAGGGTGACGCCCTGGTAGATCTTCACGTTGTCGCCGATGTCGGTGGTCTCGCCGACAACGACGCCGGTGCCGTGGTCGATGAAGAACGACTTGCCGATGCGCGCGCCGGGGTGAATGTCGATGCCCGTCTCGGTGTGCGCCAGTTCCGTCATGATGCGCGGCATCAGCGGCACGCCCTGCACGGCAAGCTCGTGCGCCAGGCGATAGACCGTGACCGCCTGCATCCCCGGATAGCTGAAGATGATCTCGTCGAGCCCCTTCGCCGCCGGGTCGCCGTCGTAGGCGGCCTGGAGGTCAAGCTCGATGGCCTCGCGGACCTTCGGCAGCTTGCGCAGGAACGCCATCGATTCCTCGTGCGCCCGCTTCTCGCAGTGCCCGCACTCGCTTTCGGGAAAGGAGATGACGCACGTGTGCCGGATGCAGAGAAAGATCTGCCGCGACAGCTCCGAGTAGAGCTGGTCGACGAGCGCGCCGAGGTGATAGCTCACCGTCTCCTCGGCCAGCTCCTGGCGGCCGACGTAGCCGGGGTAGACGATCTCTTCGAGCTGCCGGATGATCCGCCGGATCGCGTCGCGCGAAGGCAGCGGCGTGTGGCCGATGTTCACGAGCTTCTTGTGCATCTTGAACGACTCGCCGAGCGCATCGACGATGCGCGGCAGTTCCCTCTCGGGTCTCATCTCCCCCGCCATGGCATTCCTCGCTCGAAAAAGGGCTTCCGAAGACACGACGAAACGTCTTTCCCTGCAAATACTTATAGCCGACGCCGAGGGGTGCGGCAAGCGAATTCCCGCCCCCCTCTCCCTCAGGGAGAGGGTTGGGGTGAGGGTGAAGCGTCCCTCCGCCGGCGGTCTCGTCTCGCCTGACGGGCCTTGTCGGACTGACGTCTTCCGGCGCTACGCGTCGCGCCTCTCGGCGTAATGGGGTCTCACCCTCACCCCTGCCCTCCCTCTGAGGGGGAGGGGGCGGCAAATCCCATTGACGGGGGCCCGCGGAGGAGCTACAGTAATATAGTCCCGCTCGAACGGAGGCGTCCCATGCGATACTGCCCCAAGTGCGCCGAGCTTTCGGATGCCGACAATCCGCCCATCTGCCCGTCCTGCGGCGGCGTCCTCCAGGCCCTCGACAGCCTGCCCGAGGAAGAGGGCGACCGGCTAGTGGTGCTCAAGTGGTGCGAGAGCATCGGCGAGGCCGAGGTGCTGAAGGCGGCCCTTGAGGCGCAAGGCATCGACGCGCTGATCGAGGACGAGAACCTGCTGGCCGCCGCGAGCGGCTGGGACGGTCGCGGCGGGGCCACCGACACGCGCGTCACCGTCCACCTCCGCGACGCCGAGACCGCGCTCGAATTCCTCCGCCGAAAGGATGCCGGAGAACTCACCCTCCCCGACGAGGACGTTCCCGGCGAGGAGCCCCTTCCCGATATTCCCATCGTCGAGGATGACGCCGACCAGCCCAAGGCGTAGCCTCCGGCGAAAACGCTTGAATTCCACCCGCTATTTCGGTATATTCACGCGCTTGAACGTGTTTGGCCGTTCTCCGTCGTGGAAAGAGGCAAGGCGCGAGCGGGAGAACAGGTGAGCAGGAGGCGTTTCGCGGTTGCCGCCGCTTCGTCCCCTGCTCTGCGGCTCTCCTGCTCACCTGCTCACGAGTTGTTTCTGACTTGAGGGACGCATGGCCATCCAGGCCCCACGGGGCACCTCCGACATCCTGCCCGACCGCGTGAAGCTCTATCAATTCATCGAGGAGCGCGCGCGGACGGTCTTCGAACGCTACGGCTACGGCGAGATCCGCACGCCGATCTTCGAGGAGACCGCCCTCTTCGTGCGCTCCATCGGCGAAGTCACCGACATCGTCGAGAAGGAGATGTACACGTTCCAGCGCGGCGAAGGCGAGGCGTCGCTCACGCTCAGACCCGAAGGCACGGCCAGCATCGTCCGGGCTTACGTCCAGCACAACTACGACAAGAAGAAGAAGTTCCAGAAGTTCTACTACATCGGCCCGATGTTCCGATACGAGCGTCCGCAGGCCGGGCGCTCGCGGCAGTTCGACCAGTTCGGCGTCGAAGTCATCGGCTCGGCCGACCCGCTTATCGACGTCGAGACGATACTGCTCGCCTGCGCCATCTTCGACGCCGTCGGCCTTACGGGTTACACCGTCCGCGTCAACTCGATGGGCTGCCCCACGTGCCGCGCCGTGTTCCGCGAGGTGCTGAAGGAGAAGCTCCGCCCGCAGAAATCGGCGCTCTGCCACCTCTGCCAGGACCGGCTCGAGCGCAACGTCTTCCGCATCCTCGACTGCAAGAACCCGAAGTGCAAGGAACTCTGCGCCACGCTGCCGAACATGTCGGATTACCTCGACGCCGATTGCGCCGCGCACTTTAAGCGCGTACGCGAGGGACTCGACGCCGCGGGCCGCGCCTATGCGCACGACCAGCACCTCGTCCGCGGGTTTGACTATTACACCCGGACGGTCTACGAGATCGGCCACTCCGCCGTCGGCGCGCGCGACACGGTCTGCGGCGGCGGGCGCTACGACAATCTGGTGGAGGAACTGGGCGGCCCGCCGACGCCGGCGATCGGCTTCGCCGTCGGGGTCGTGCCCACGCTCGTCGCGGTCGAGAAATCCATGCCCGACGCGCTCAAGGGCAAGCTCACCGACTTCGACGCGCCGGTCGCCGTGGACGTCTACGTGGTCGCCGTGGACGACGCGAGCCGCCTCTACGCCTTCCAGGTGCTGGAGCGGCTGCGGAAAGGAGGCGTCTCCTCCGACGCCGACTTCGAGGCCCGCTCCCTCAAGGCCCAGATGCGCTCGGCGAACAAGATGAAGGCCAAGTTTGCCGCCGTCGTGGGACCCGACGAGCAGGCCCAAGGCACCGTAAGCCTCAAGCGCATGTCGGACGGCGACACCGGAAGCGTGCCGCTCGATGATCTGACCACGAAACTCAGAGAACAGAAATAACCAAGCACCAATAACCAATGACCAAGGAAACACCAATGACCAAGCATCAATGAAGACAGAACGCGTGTGACCTCCGCATTGGGTCATTTGCGTTTGGCGTTTCATTGAGAATTGGTTATTGGTTATTGGTCATTCCTGATGGGGAGACCCCAAGATGCCACAACGCACCCACACCTGCGGCGCGCTGCGCAAGACGGAGGTCGGGCAGTCGGTGATCCTGGAAGGCTGGGTCGCGCATCGGCGCGATCACGGCGGCGTCATATTCATCGACCTGCGCGACCGGTACGGCATGACGCAGGTCGTCTTCAAGCCGGAGATCAGCGCGGTGACGCACCAGACGGCGAACACGCTGCGGCCGGAATACGTCCTGCGCGTGAAGGGCCTGGTGGAGCCGCGCCTTGAAGGCGCCACGAACCCGAAGCTCGCCACCGGCGAGATCGAGGTGAACGCCCTGTCGCTCGAAATCCTCAACGTCGCCGAGCCGCCGCCCTTCGACCTGGAGACCACCGGCTCCGAGATCAACGAGGGCCTGCGCATGAAGTTCCGCTACCTCGACCTCCGCCGGCCGCGGATGCAGCGGAACATCGAGATGCGACATCGCCTCTGGAAGGAAATCCGCGACTTCTACGACGAGGAAGGGTTCCTCGAAATCGAGACGCCGTTCCTCACCAAGAGCACCCCCGAGGGCGCCCGCGACTTCCTCGTCCCGAGCCGCCTGCAGCACGGGACGTTCTACGCCCTGCCGCAGTCGCCGCAGCTCATGAAGCAGATCCTCATGGTCTCCGGCTGCGACAAGTACTTCCAGATCGTCCGATGCTTCCGCGACGAGGACACCCGCGCCAACCGCGCGCTGGAGTTTACGCAGCTCGACGTCGAGATGTCGTTCGCTTCGGAAGACGACGTCCTCGGCCAGACCGAGCGGCTCGCCAAGCGCGTCTTCAAGAAGATGGTCAACGTCGACGTCGAGACGCCCATCCTTCGGATGCCCTACGACGAGGCCATGTCGCGCTACGGCTCCGACAAGCCCGACCTGCGGTTCGGCGTGGAGATTCACGAGATCAGCGACCTCGCCGCCCAGAGCGACTTCAAGGTCTTCAAGTCGGTCGTCGGCGAAGGCGGCAAGGTGGTCGGCATCGCCGCGCCGGGCGGTGGGAAATTCAGCCGCAAGGAGATCGACGAGATCGAGCCCGTGGCGAAGGAATACAAGGCCAAGGGCCTCGCGTGGTTCAAGGTCGAGGAGTCGGGCCTCGTCTCGC
Source organism: Planctomycetota bacterium (assembly GCA_037439485.1). Lineage (GTDB taxonomy): Bacteria > Planctomycetota > DG-23 > DATKVD01 > DATKVD01 > JBBIVY01. The sequence goes on from JBBIVY010000014.1 coordinate 43,370, forward strand.
AGCTTGCGAAGTTCTTCCCCGCGGAGCTTCAGAAGAAGGTCATCGAGCGCATGGGCGCCAAGCCGGGCGACCTGCTGCTCTTCGTCGCGGACAAACCCGAGATCGCGCTCGTCGCGATGGGACAGGTTCGCCTTGAAATCGGCCGAAAGCTCAACCTCATCGACCCGAGCGCCTGGAAGCTCCTGTGGGTGGTCGACTTCCCGCTCTTCTTCTGGAACGAGGAGGAGAAACGCTGCGACTCCGCGCACCATCCGTTCACCGCGCCCAAGCCGGAGGACGTGCCGATGCTCGACACCGAGCCCTTGAAGGTGAAGGCGCGCGCGTATGACCTCGTCCTCAACGGCGAGGAGATCGCCGGCGGGTCCATCCGTATCCACCGCTCGGACCTGCAGCAGAAGATCTTCGACCTCATCAACATCACCCGCGAGGAGGCCGAGTTGCGCTTCGGGTTCTTCCTCCGCGCCCTTCGCTACGGCGCCCCCCCCCACGGCGGCATCGCCTGGGGTCTCGAACGCACGCTCATGATCTTCACCGGCGAGCCCTCGCTGAGGGACGTCATCGCCTTCCCCAAGACCCAAAAGGGCCAGGACCCCCTCACCGAGGCCCCAAGCCCGGTGGATGCGAAGCAACTTAAGGAGTTGGGGATAAGGATCGTCGAGGAGTAGTTGCTATTTCACTTTCCTTGCAGGGGGCCACTCGTGTGTGGCCCCCTGTTTCCTATCACCACGCCTCATTGAATTTCGCTGTTTCATAGCGACTGGGAAATCCATTTCGTGATCTGCCTTTTCAGTATGCCAGACCTCTCAGGCGACTCGGCCCTTCCCTCGTATGTCTGAACTTGGCCGAACAGTTTAAGTTGCCCTATTTCCTCCTCCGCCACCACTCTTTCTCCCCCGTACTGCTTCTGGAGCACCCAGAAGAAGATCTCATATCCCTTCTCGCGGACGATCTTGATGATCTCCCTCGTCTTTCTCGTTTTCTCGTCGGTGAAGTTAGGGCAAAGGGCTATAAGGACAAGGGGCCGTCGTTTCGATTCCAACGCCTTCACAAATGCGATCACGCTATCTGGGATGTCGTCGCTTGACATATGCTTGACAAAGACCCAATCATCGCCCACCTGCGCCCATCCATCGGTGATGGCTTCCGCCCGCCACGTGGAAGAGCGTCATCGACTTTCCCCAATTGCTGTGCCCCACGACAAAGATGGCCTTTGGCTTCTTCATTGCTACCCCCTCCAATTTGTCCGTTTGGCCCCAACGCGGAGGCCATTCATTTGGTCATTGCGCCACGAAACACCTCTATGTATTGCCCCCCCACGTGCTTTCCGCGAACCTCTCTACTGTCGGCCATCGATCTTTCGAAAGGCACACGTTACAGAAGCGGATGGTTTGGGTGATATTTGTCCGGAGCCTCCCGGTTGCTCCCGGTGAACATCTGAACGAAGCTGGCTTCGTCCAGATCAGAGATACTCCATAACCGCTATTGGCCATTAGTATATCAATCTATCACAACACTTCAAGCCACAAATGACGTCCGGAAGCATCGGCGTTTCATGGATTTGGCCCCGATGCGAGTAAAAGCGGCAACGGACGCCCACCCCACAGGTTGGGGATGGCGCGATACGCAGGCACAAAATTGACTTCCACACCAGGGGGCACTTCTGGAGGTGGA